>CAJMHU010000098.1 GCA_905213305.1 uncultured Anaerostipes sp. | reverse complement strand
GAAGAACCTTTCCGTGTTCTGTATTCCTCGAACGCTTCAAGACCAAATACACCCGTAAATGTGTGTATTGGTGCTCTCATCATCAAAGAACTCTTTGGAATCTCAGATGATGAAGTTGTCGAAAACCTTATGCTGGATCCCCGTTATCAGTATGCCCTTCATACATCAAGCTTTGAGGAACAGCCATTGAGCGACAAAACTCTCACCCGTTTTCGTAAACGCTGTTATGATTATGAATCTATTCACGGTATCGATCTGCTCCACGAATGCATGACAGGACTTGGAACGAATATCGCAAAACTTATGGACATCAGCCCAAGGGTCAAAAGAATGGATTCCATGATGATAGCAGCAAATATACGGAAACTCAGCCGTATAGAGCTGCTTTATACCTGCGTAAAAAAGCTGGTCATCTATTTCCACAAAAACAGCCGCGATGAGCTTATTAAAGGAATGGAACATTATTGTGATCCGAATGACTATAATAAAACCTTTTATTACAGTAACGATTCCGATACAGAGAATCACTTGGCGGCCATTCTGAAAGATGCAGACCGTCTGCTGGACCTTTGTGGAACGGATTATGATGACATCACAGAATACCAGTTATTGGTACGCTGTCTTTCTGAACAGACCATTGTGGAAGAAGGTTTCCGTCGTCTCCGCACTAAAGAAGATGGCGGTTTCCATTCAGGAATACTTCAAAATCCATCTGACCCAGATGCAACATATAGAAGCAAAGCTGGAAAAGAACATCAGGGCTATGTGGCAAATCTTGAAGAAACCGTTGATAGAAATGGTTCTGTTATCACAGATTACCAGTTTGAGCAAAACATTTACAGTGACAGCCGTTTTCTAAAGGACAGTCTTGAACGCACTGAGGTTCAGGAGGAAAAAAGTACACTGATCACCGACGGTGCTTATTCCGGGAAAGAAAACCATGATCTTGCTGCCCAAAAGAATATCCGTCTGATCAATACCGATTTATCGGGAAAACCGGTTGATGATATTCTAGCAGATTTTGTATTCAACGAGACGGGAACCAAAGTAGTAAGATGCCCTGCAGGATATGAGCCAAAATCCTGTGGATATACCGGTGATAAATCCCAGCAGTTTCATGTTTCCTTTCAAAAGGAACAGTGTGCAAACTGTCCACACAAAGCGCAGTGCAAGGCGAAAATCTATAAACGTGTCAGCAGAGTTACCGTATCGGTAAAATCCCATGAAAGGGCAAAGCAACAACGTTTTATGGGAACGGAAGAATTCCGAAACCTTTTTAAAATCCGAAACGGAGTAGAAACACTGCCCTCTCTGCTGCGCAGGCGATACCATGCAGATAGGATGTCGGTCAGGGGTCTGATCCGCGGACGTTTTTTCTTCGGATGTAAAATCGGAGCATTGAATTTCAAAAAGCTCTTTACCTATCGAAAGGGCTTGGGACATTATGCTCAAAATCCGGTATTAGCATAAGAAAAAGGATGACAGTCACGTTAATATCAGCGCCCAAACAAGAAATATCTCTCAAAATTCGATTGTGTAAAATTTTCAAGGTACTATATAGGAGATCAAATAGTTTTTACAAACTCTTTTGACCCCAACATCTTTTATATAATTTTTTTGCCCTTGTATTTTCCCTTATCAGAGTTCGTAAACACTGGTGGGACGATAT
>CAJMHU010000097.1 GCA_905213305.1 uncultured Anaerostipes sp. | reverse complement strand
TGATCATCGGAGGCACATCTCTGGTTGTATATCCGGCAGCAGGATTTATCGATTATTTTTGCGGAAAGTATCTGGTGGTGATCAATAAATCAGAGATGGCAAAGGCAGTCAGAGCAAACTTAAGTATTTCCGCGCCGATCGGAGAAATTCTGGGAAGAATTAAAGTGAAATAAAAATCTGCAGAGAGTGCGTTGAGAAATTATATTCGGCACTTTCTGCAGATTTTTGCTTTTATTTGTTTTAGTTGCAGCTTTCCCATCTTCCGGATGCACCGCAAGGCAGTACAAGACCAGTATTTTTGACCGGAAGACCGATTTCCTGAGATTCGACTTTTCCGTTCCATGGTTTTAACTCAGTTGCAAGCATATAGGTCAGAACAGCAGGAGCAAGTCCTGTTGTATAAGAATTCACAAGGAAGAACAGAGCATCCTTTGACAGAATCTTCGTACACAACTGAATGAGCGGGTGGATCATGTCTTCAATCTTCCAGATCTCACCTTTGGGACCTCTTCCATAAGAAGGAGGATCCATGATGATGGCATCATAAGTGTTGCCTCTGCGGATCTCACGTTCTACAAACTTTACGCAGTCATCGACAAGCCAGCGGATCGGTGCATCCTTTAGACCGGAGGAGAGCGCATTTTCCTTTGCCCATGTGACCATTCCCTTGGACGCATCCACATGAGTGACCTGTGCGCCAGCTGCAGCCGCAGCCAGTGTGGCGCCCCCGGTGTAGGCAAAAAGGTTTAAGACTTTGACAGATCTTCCGGCTTTTTTGATCTTTTCAGAGAACCAGTCCCAGTTGGTTGCCTGCTCCGGGAAGAGCCCGGTGTGTTTGAAGTTAAATGGTTTTAAATTAAAGGTGAGAGATCCGTAATGAATCTGCCACTGCTCCGGGAGACTGAAAAATTCCCATTCGCCGCCGCCTTTTTTGCTTCGGTGATAGTGTCCATTTCTGGATTTCCATCCTTTGTCTGTCTTTGGAGTGTCCCAGATGACCTGCGGGTCAGGACGAACCAGGATATAATCTCCCCATCGCTCCAGTTTTTCACCTTTTGAGCAGTCTATGACTTCGTAATCTTTCCAATTATCAGCTATCCACATAATAATAGAGTTCCTTTCGTACTGTATGATTGTTTTATCTTCTCATAAATAGAAGAAATTTTCAACTGTATGAGCAAAAATGATAAGCAAAAAGCACGGTAAAAACCGTGCTTTTTGCTTTTGGTATGTCATTGAGAGGTTTTCCTCGTTGCTTTGCAGTTTGTATTATTATATACAAATCTGGGGAATATCCTACAATGAGGATGTATATATAAATTGGAGTTCACCGTCGCAAGACTGTTCTTGGGGGAAACAGTCGGCGAAAGTATAACTGCAACAGCAACCAAATTAAATGGTCGATGACTTATGACTCATTCATAAGTCGGTTTTAATATATCACGCAGAAAAAAGAGTGTCAAGAAATCAGAATAAAAAAATTTTGATTTTTACTATTTGACAAGAAATTGTGAAAATCTACCGAAAAAATTGTGCGATTTTTGTTACATGTGCTACTTCCGAAACGATACGACAATAAGAAAAAGGTTCCGATTCTGTGGGATTTCAAAAATGGCAAGTCTTAAAGAAGGGAAAAAGGAAAAGATTGCAAAAGAGTTTCTTCATATTATAATAGATTCTTTTCTTTGCATGTGAGCATGACAGTTCAGAGCCTATGTCTAACATCAAGTGTGAGCGGCTGTATTGTATTAAAAAAAATACAAAAAAATAAAAAAAGTACTTGAAAAATGAGAATAAGTTCGTTATACTAAGAGAGCTGTGGCATGATAGCGTTGAAGCGTGAGGTTGCCGCTTAGTGAGAAATCACATAGCGGGTTTTCCGTGGAGCGAATGTCAAGTTAGGAAACTGGCGACAAGTCACTGTACGA
>CAJMHU010000096.1 GCA_905213305.1 uncultured Anaerostipes sp. | reverse complement strand
TCATGGAATTCATCTCCTCCTCGGAAGCCTCTCCCATATGGTCGCAGATCTGGTTCATCTTTTCTTCCATCTCAATATCCTCTATTCTAGTCCGTCTCTCTGTCATCTGATATCCCTCGCTTTCCATTTACTCTATCACTGCCGTTCCCTCTTATATTTCACTGGTTCGGCAATCCATCTCCCCATATTCTTTCATGTACACTTTCTTAAAAATCCCGCGCCCTCTTGCCAGTCTTGTCTTAATTGTATTTTCATTTGTCTTTAAAATGCTGCTGATTTCCTTAATGCTAAATTCCTCTACATAATACAATAACAACACAACTCGATACCGTTCTTCTAATTGCTCCAGCATTCTCAAAAAATCTTCATTGATTGTATCTGTTTTTCCTGCTGCATCCTGCACGTCCTGCCGTTTCCCACTTGCCAAATATTCTTCCATAGGGACCACTTTTTTACGTTCTGCCAAAATGCGGTTGCAGTGATTAATCAGAATCCTCGTCATCCATGTTTGAAAATATTTCGGTTCTCTCAAACTCTGCAAATTCTCATAACAACTTAAAACCGTATCCTGCATCGCATCTGCCGCATCCGCATCATTTTTAAGAATACCGACAGCCACTTTATACATGGTCTGCTTCTGCCCTTCCATCAACGTGATAAACGCCTCTTTATCTCCACGCTGTGCCTTTCTCACCAACTGACTCATCGGCATACCTCCTCTCCTAACCATATCCGTATGTACGAACTTTAACTTTCTTTATTTCCATTCTCTTCAACCGATTGATACTTATTAGATAAAAAAATCCACCCAAAAGTTTCAAATTCAAAATTTTTTTGAAAAACTACACATTTATTTCCTCGGTAGAGAAAATTATTTCCTGTAAAGCAAAAAAATCGAGAAACCTTATTTCTAAGATTTCTCGATTCATTTCTTTGATGCGGAAGAAGAGACTTGAACTCTCACAGGATTAACTCCCACTAGAACCTGAATCTAGCGCGTCTGCCATTCCGCCACTTCCGCGTTTCTTGTCGGCTGTCCGCCTGACAAGATGTATAATACCATAGTGGAATCGATTTGTAAACCCCTAAATTCAAAAAAATCTAAATTTTTTTATTTTTTTGAATTATTCATATTATTTAGCTATTTCTGCCAGTTTCATCTTCTTCATTTCGCGTGAAATCAAGAACACAGAAGTAAGGAACGCAATGGCATCAGCTACCGGTCCCGCATACATAATTCCGTCGATTCCCAAAAACAGCGGAAGAATGAAAAGCAGCGGTATCAGGAAGAAAACCTGACGGGTGAGGGAGAGCAGCATTCCTTTGACTGGTTTTCCGATTGCGGCAAAGAAATTGGATGATAATAACTGTACGCCGTTTAAGAGGACCATAAACAGGAAAATCCGCATAAATTTGACGGCAAACTCAAAATAAAGAGCATCTCCCGTTCCGAACAGGGAGATAATCTGGCGTGGACATAGCTGGAACAAAAGAAATCCAATCAGAGATATGACCAGATTACACTGAATTGCCAGTTTATAAACGCCGCGGACACGATCATACTGTTTTGCACCGTAGTTGAACCCGATGATTGGCTGGGAGCCCTGAGAGATTCCGATGATGACTGCCAGCAGGATCGCATTTGTTTTCATAACAATTCCACAGGCTGCCAGCGGGATTTCTTTTCCGTAAGGAGAAAGTGCTCCGTAATAGGTCAGTGAATTATTCAGTACGATCTGTACAAATGTGAGCGCTACCTGATTTAAACTGTTGCTCATGCCGAGGGAAGCGATTTTTAAACAAAGCTTTCTGTGAAGCCGGAAATAATGCGCTTTTAGTTCCACATTTCGGAATCGCTTTAAATAGCTGACGGCAACCAGACAGGATACAATCTGTCCGATGATCGTTGCCCACGCAGCGCCTGCAACTCCCAGTTTAAAGATAAAAATAAAGACCGGATCCAGTATGGTGTTAATGATCGCACCGATCAGCATACAGGTCATGGAAAATTTCGGACTTCCGTCTGCCCGGGCGAGG
>CAJMHU010000095.1 GCA_905213305.1 uncultured Anaerostipes sp. | reverse complement strand
AATCTCACCTTTTTTCAGAACACCACTGTAATCCGCAATGATTTTTCATCCCCTGTTTCCGCAAGGATTTTCCCTTTGTGAGACTCTACCGTAGCTGCTGCAATAGAAAGTCCTAAGCCATATCCGCCGGTCTGGGAATTTCTGGAAGCATCTGTACGGTAAAACCGGTCAAATAAATGGGGAATCTGTTCTTTGGCAATAAATTCTGTTGTATTAAAAACAGACAAGCAGATGCGGTTTTTCTTCTTTTCCAAAGTAACAGAAATCTGCCCATTTATGTTGGTATATTTTACTGCATTGTCAAGAAGGATCATTATGAGCTCCCGGATTGCTTTTTCATCACCCTTCATGGAAATCATTGGTTCAATCGTGCTTGTTAAACTTTTTTCCTGTACCTTTGCCGGAGCCTGGAAGGTATGACATACTTCTTCCACCATATCGGATAGCGGAAATTCCATTTTTCTAAAACTGTTCCGCCCTTCCTCCATACGGGAAAGCATGACAAGGGTATTGGTCAGGTCTGCAAGCCGTTTTGTCTGTCCCTGGATATCCTGCAGCCATTCATTTTCCCCAAAGTCCATTTCCAAAACTTCAGTATCAGCTTCAATAATCGTCAATGGGGTTTTTAATTCATGTCCTGCATCGGTAATAAAACGCTTCTGTTTCTCATAATTATCAGAGAATGGCTTTACAATACGGGCAGATAAATAAACCATTAAAATAAACACAGATAAAAGCCCCATGCCGGACACACCAAATGTTGTCAGCAAAAAGTTCTGGAAATTGTCTAATTGCCGCCTGCAATCCAGGAAAATAATACGTACTTCCCCATTGGAAGAACATCTCCAATATCGGTAATCTTCCAAAAATCCTTTTTCTGTTTCTTTTTCCCAAACTTCTGAAGCATATTCGATTGCTTTTGCTGTATCAATGGACACTATCTTTGAAGTATCTGTTAAAATGATGTCACCATTTTCATTAAGCAAAACAGAAAAAAATCTGGACTCATAAGGAATTTCCGGTGACATTCCGGGCTGTTCATTTTTTCTGTCTCCTGGGAATTTTTGTGGAAATTTTCCTGCATTTTCCTCCAGAATTTCGAGGATTCGATCAGCATCTGCTACGACTTTCCTGTAATTTAAAATGCCTACGATTCCTCCAATCACAAAAAGAACGAAAAAAAGTGAAGCCATAGATGCAGCAATTAATTTGATACGAAGTTTTTTGATCATGACGGATTCTCCTCCAGTGAATATCCTGCGTTTCTTGTGGCTTTGATTTGGATATCTGCGTGGAGAGCAGATAATTTTTTCCTCAGATAAGAAATATAAACCCATACCACATTGATTTCTGCTTCACTGTCATATCCCCATATTTTTTCCAGGAAACGTTCTGAGGAAATTAGTTGATGAGGATTGCACATCAAAAGCTCCAGCATTTGAAACTCTTTGTTCGCAAGGCGGAAACTTCCTTTCGCTGTAGAAAGCTCAAAAGTTGCCCGATCCAACGTGACGTTTCCCATAGTCAGCTTAGAATTTGTCTGTGCTGCCTGTGTTCTTGTAATTGCCCGGATTCTTGCCAACAGCTCTTTGGAATGAAATGGTTTGGCAAGATAATCATTTGCCCCTGCATCCAGTCCTTCCACCTTATCATCTACTTCTGATTTCGCTGTCAATAATAGAATCGGGATAAGATTTCCCTTTTCCCTGACTCTTCTTAATACGGTAAGTCCATCTACTTTTGGTATCATAATGTCTAAGATTACCCCGTCATAATTATCCATTTCCAGATAATCCAAGGCACTCTGCCCGTCATAAACTGCATCTACAGAATAATGATTCCTTTCTAAAATTGCTACCAGTGCTTTCGATAATGCTTTTTCATCTTCAGCCAATAATAATCTCATTTTTCTCCTCTCCTTATAGTTTTTTATCTGTTCAAAACCTGAACATTGTTTTTTCCAAAATAACACTCTGAACTTAATTTTACTTAAAATACTATGTTTTTATTTTGTAAGTTCAGTATAGCAACCACTTCTTACAATCTCATTACAAT
>CAJMHU010000094.1 GCA_905213305.1 uncultured Anaerostipes sp. | reverse complement strand
AAGCACGCCGCCAGCGTTCATCCTGAGCCAGGATCAAACTCTCGTTAAAAGTGTTCGTTCCGGTCAGAATTAACTACTAGCTAATTCATCCCTTTTACTGTCTGTCACATTAAATGTGACGGGTGCATCTTTTAGATGCTGTTCTTAAAAAATCTTCTCTTAAGAAATTTTCAAGGTTGTTGTCTATTGTTTAATTATCAAGGTTCTTCGCTGTTCTTGTTGACAAGAAGTAGCTTTGATATTTTATCACGCCGTTTTCCTTTTGTCAAGAACTTTTTTCATTTTCTTTTTGCTGTCTGTTCCGGAAGTGTTTCTCCCTCACAAGTCAGCTTTAATAGGTTATCACATCCGCATCCTTCTGTCAAGAACTTTTTTCACGTTGTCCAGCGATCTGCTCTCGCATCCTGTCCCATCGCGCCCTTGCGGCTTTCGTTCTCTTCTTCGGTCTGTTTCAGCGACATGTGCTATCTTATCACTCTAAAAGTGAATTGTCAATGTTTTTTGTGTTTTTTATTTTTTTCGCACAATTCAGACAATTCACTTTTCTTTTTATAAGTTTGTGCTATCTTTTGACTCACGCCGCACTGCCATTTCCATACCCACTCGTCCGACCACATGCTTTTTCAAACTCTTTCAGTTTTTCTTTTGCCTTAGGACTTAAATATTTCGGCACTTCGATCTGCACTGTTACGTATTGATCTCCATGTGCGGAAGTATTTTTCATAGATACGATTCCTTTTCCGCGAAGACGGATCTTCGTTCCGGACTGCGTCCCCGGTCGAATTTTACACATTACATTTCCATATAATGTAGTAACCAGAACTTCCCCGCCAAAAACTGCTGTTGTAAATGGAATATTTACTTTTGTATACAAATCCTGCCCGTTCCTCTCGTATCCCGGCTTATCTCCTACCTTTACTTTCAGAAGAAGATCTCCTGCCTCTCCCCCATTGCTTCCCGGCATTCCTTTTCCACGGAGTCTTACACTTTTTCCTGTTTCAATACCCGCTGGTATATGAACCTGCAGAGATTGTGTGCTTCCTCTGCCGTCCGGACTCTGGAGATGAATCACTTTATCACATCCAAATGCAGCTTCTTCAAAAGTAATCGAAACTTCTGCTCTTAAGTCTTGGCCTTTTCTTACAAACTGACTGCTGTCAAACCCTTGCCTGTAAAATCCATTTCTGCCAAATCCTCCGCTTTCAAATCCACTGTTCTGAAAACCGCCGGACTGTCTGCCGTGAAAAATATGATCAAACATATCTCCGAAAATATCGTCCATATTTCCACTCTCAAAATGGTACTCCTGATAGCCGCCTCCTGCATTTTCAAATGGATTACCGTGCGGATTCTGTCCTGCCCCGCTGCCATCAAATGCGGAATGTCCAAACTGATCGTATAGCCTTTTCTTTTCCGGATCACTTAAAATCGTATATGCTTCTGTCACTTCTTTAAATGATTTCTCTGCCTGTTTATCTCCTGGATTGGTATCCGGATGATATTTTTTCGCCAGTTTCCGGTATGCTTTTTTAATTGTTCCTGCATCTGCATTTCTGCTGACTCCGAGCACTTCATAATAATCTCTTTTTGCTGCCATCCTTTCTTCACCTCCTGTTCAAAAAAAATCCCCGGGATCACTCCCGGGGAAAACACCTTTATCCTTCTATTGTTACATACCGTTTTTCATCCACGGGTTTCTTTTCCTCTTTCTTCGGGATATCAAGCATCAGAATACCATTTTCAAATTTTGCATGAATATCGGTCTCTGTGATATCCTCTCCAACATAGAAGCTTCGACTCATGTTTCCTGCATAACGCTCTCTTCTAATGTAGGTACCATTCTTATCCTGCTCATCTTTATCGAGACCTCTTGCTGCACTGATGGTCAGATATCCGTCTTTCAGTTCCGCTTTCACCTCGTCTTTTTTAAATCCCGGCAGATCGATCGCTACTTCGTAGCCATGTTCTGTCTCTTTGACATCGGTCTTCATCATACGATCTGCACGTTTACCATACAGTTTCTTGTCAATGTCCGGAAATGAAAAATCCATCCAATCGTTAAATAAGTTTTCTCCAAAAATACTAGGCATCATCATAAGTCATATCTCCTTCCTACTATACAATCATCTATGTAAAGCACAACCGGACGATCCGGAGTGTTGATTACTTTTTGATGAATCCTTGTTACCTTTGTTCTATTTGTAATATAGCATTCATTATTAGCGCTGTCAAGAGGTGAGTGCTAATTATTTTTTCTTATACTTTAACGGAGAAACTCCATATGTTTTTTTGAAGCTTCTGATAAAATAGCTTACAT
>CAJMHU010000093.1 GCA_905213305.1 uncultured Anaerostipes sp. | reverse complement strand
TTTTTAGTTTTGCGGGGGTGTAAGAGGCTACTCTCTCATTTCATAGTTTTTATAGCTATAGTTTAAATCTACATATCCTCGAATTCCCCGAACTCTTCCCCGATCCGTATGCTGCCACATTTGCACGTCTGCAGCTCCTTTGGTATGTGCATATCTTGCCAGCCAGAATTCATATTCTTTCAATCGCTCTCTGTCATAATATTCATCCAAATCTGAAAGATCCGCATAGTACATAGCATGATATCCTGCCTTTTTAATCTCCTTTAAAAATTCTTCTGTTAAATCTGTTACAAGTTCTTTTGTGACTTCTACCCCTTGTTCTTTCGCATAGCGAACAGAATCCTCTTCAAAATCAAAGGCTACCGGATATTCGATCCGATGCCGTTTTATCATCCGAAGACAATCTCTTGCTTCCTGTCTTGCCATTTCTTTTGTGTAGGCATAGCTAAACCAGTAAGCTCCTGCCGGAATCCGGTAATGGTTGCATTCTTTTATATTTCTTTCAAATTCCTGATCTATATGATCTCTTCCAAACCCTGCCCGAATCATAGCAAAATGAATTCCATCCTTTTTCACCTTTCCCCAGTGAATGGTTCCATCCGCATAGCTTACATCAATTCCTTTGATTCGCATAGAAAACTCCTTTTTATCTACTTTATTCAAGTTCATCTTTTTCGTCCATGAAAATTTTTAAGCTGCCGCTCCGATGCATCTTAAAAATTATTGTTTATTGTGACACAAATGTAAGAAAGCTGTAAGGAATATCTATGGAATCTGAAATAAAACTATAGTACAATAAATTCAGAAACAATAATTCACAAAGGATGGTAGGATTTATGAACAGTAAAACAATCAAATATATCACCAACGGAACCACCGTATTCTTTCTTAGTACTATGATTCTCTTTGCAATTTACGGGATACAAACCGGATTATTTACTAATAAAGAACAGCTTCAGTTACTGATTTCCAGCGCCGGATACTGGGGACCGGCTCTTTTTATCCTAATTCAGTTTCTTCAGGTGGTATTTCCAATTGTTCCCGGAGGAGTTACCTGTCTCGCCGGCGTCTTCATGTTCGGTCCGTTCTGGGGCTTTCTATACAGTTATCTGGGCATCATTGCCGGATCTTTTACAAACTTTTATCTGGCAAGACGTTACGGCAAAACGTTTGTAAAAAAAATTGTCGCACCTGACGTCTATGAAAAATATATGGACAAACTAAACAGCGGCAAAAAATTTGATATTTTCTTTGCGGCAGCAATTATTCTTCCATGTGCACCCGATGATGTTCTATGTCTGCTTGCAGGTCTCACCCGAATGTCTTTCTTTAAGTTTGCGGTCATTCTCTTGGTCGGACGACCTGCATCCTTAATTTTTTATAGTATCACCGGATATTTTGTCTAAAAGAAAAGCGCTGCGTATTGAGGTGCCCCCAAATTAGACCCAAAATCTAACGATTGGGAGATCGGTTCAATATGCAGCGCTTTTTTCAATTTATAATTTAATTTTTGCCAAAGCCTCGGCAAATCCCTGATTGACTGGCTCATTCGCCTCTTTTTGCTGTTTTTTCAAATAGCGTGCCACTTCTTTTTTGCTCATACCGACTCCCTGCTTTTGCTTTCTTTCTTTAAAAGCCGATAATTTTTCTTTATGCCCGCAGACACATACAAATTTTTGCTGCTCTCCTTCTCCAACCATCTCCATCTTTTTATGACAGACAGGGCATCTGGCGTTGGTAAACCTTGATATGGTTTTTTTATACCCACAGTTGCGGTCCTGACATACCAGACGTTTGCCATGCCTGCCATTGACCGCAAGCAAAAACTTTCCACACTCCGGGCATTTATGACGAGTCAAATTTTCATGACGAAATTTTCCATCGGATGTTTTTATATCCTTTATCAAACAATTCGTATACTGACGAATTTCATCCATAAAAACTTGTTCACTCTGTTTTCCTTTGGAAATATCTGCTAATTTTTTCTCCCAGTCTGCCGTTAAATCTGCTTGTTTCAAGTCTTGCGGCACTAATTCAAGAAGCTGAATTCCTTTGGAAGTAATAAAAATCTCATTTTCTTTCTTTTCAATCAGAGCGCTTTTAAACAATTTGTCCATAATATCTGCTCGCGTAGCAACGGTTCCAAGTCCTTTTTTATCCATCTGCCCAATTAAGGTCCCTTCCGTATATCGGCTGGACGGATGCGTCTCTCCCTCTGTCCTTGCAACGGAATCAATTGGATATGTTTTTCCTTCTTCCGGTATTACAGGAAGTTTTGATCTTAGATTTTCTTGCGAATCCTCCGTCTCCTGACAAACTGCTCTCCAGCCCGGATGTTTTAATACAACAGCACAAGCCCGAAAAGATTCCTCAGCAATCTGTGCCTGAATCTGTATTTGCTCTAAAACTGCCGGTTCCGACAAAACAGCCAAAAACCGCCCGACGACCATATCATATATTTTCCGCTCTTGTGCATTTAACGATGTCAGAGAAGCATATTGCTCTGTGGGAATAATCGCATGATGATCTGAAACTTTTTGATCGTTTATAAATCTTTTGCTTGGCAAGATATTTTTGCGCAGCAGCGCAGCCGCCGTTTTTTTGTAATTCCCGGTCTGACATGCTTTGATACGGTC
>CAJMHU010000092.1 GCA_905213305.1 uncultured Anaerostipes sp. | reverse complement strand
CAGTTTATATCCTTCTGGAAGGTCAAAATCTGTTCCCAGCATGAATGTCCAACACTCTCCGTCTGCTCCCTGAGATGTTGTAGATACTGTCTTTGTTCCTACTACTTCTCCATCCTGTGTTTCAAATGTAATATGAAGAACAGTTTCTCTTGCTGTTACCAGACATTCTGTTGTTTTAGTTTCTCCCGCTTTCAATGTCTCTACAGGATAATCTACTGCCAGCTGGTATCCAAATGGAATATTAAAATCAACTGCTGCATCAAATACATAATTTCCATCTGCATCCTGACGTGAACCTGTTAATGTTTCTTCTCCAACTACTTCCTGTGTTGTCTGATCTTTGTACACCACCTTCATAGTTGCAGCCTTTACCGCTTTCACTTTCAACTGTGTTGTTTTTCCTACATAATCTTTTACGAACTGATCACCTGCCAAAGACAATTCATATCCTTCTGGCACCGGAAGTTCACTAAGATTAAAAATTCCATCTCCATCTGCATCTACAAAATAGTCTCCACCTGCTACGACTGTTCCTGCTGCATCTACGAACTGTGCTTTTACAACAGATGCTTTTGAGGTTGTCGTCTCTGTTCCTGCTGGTGCTTCAGCTGCAAATACTGGCGCTACATTTGCTGTTGCAACAGTCACAACCATAAGTCCTGTTAAACAAGCGCGCATTAACTTTTTCCTATACATGTTTCTTTCCTCCTAAACATTCTCTTAATTAATAAGTTTTACCCAAACAGCACGATTCCGACTTTTCCCTTTCATTTTCTAAGCTACAAATTCTAGTCGTGCCTATATTTATACTCCCAAACGTGTATAAACTTAGGCCTGGTAACTCCACTAATTCCACTATTTAGTACTATCACTGTATTCCTTTTAACACAGTTTGTCAATACTTTCCATCCATTTTGTTCACATTTTTTTCATATTTTTTCCACATTCTCCAGATTGTCCCAATACTTCCCCCAGCCCGTCTGAAAACTTGATTCTCTACCATAAAAATACCCCTTTTCTTCCAATGTGCCATTGAAAACTGAATAAAACACACATTGCGAAGAAAAGGAGCTTATACTCCTGCTATTATCTCCATCATCTTTTCAAATCCAAGGAGATTTTTAGCTCTTTCTATATTATAGCCCAGACATAAGAGCGCGAACTCTCCAGTCACCTTACGCAATCCTCTTAACAGAAAGTAGGTGGCTCCCATCGCTCTTTTTATTGTTCCAAATGGATGCTCTGACAAGCACATCCTCATAGCCATTTTTTCTCGGTTGGGTTTTAGAGAGAATCTTACTATTTTCACTTTTTCATAATGCCCTTTTGCACTATGTTTTGAAGCATTACATTCTTTTCCTTCTGCCTTAAGCCATTCCTTACATGGCTTCTCCAGATTATCTTTTGTAAAATCAATCTCTTTCCATTCACCTTTTCCCTTATAGCACTTGTTTCTGTTTTTACAATGCTTACATGCATTTTTATTGGCATAACGGATGTTTCCATTTTTCTTAATACACTTTTGCCGCAGGATTTCACCTGCCGGACAATACACCAGATTTCTTTCCGGATCCCTGACAAAATAGCCCTCCTTTGCCCGTTCCATCATCTCTTCCGGTGTCCCGTAAATGGATTTTACATTTTCTGATTTTTCTTCTTCATCTCTCACTTTCCGACGGACTTCCTCGACTCTGATATCTGAAATAACATCTGCATATACTTCTGGAATCAGACCAGCATGAAGACTTTTTCTCAGTTCATCTGGTTTTATACTGTGAATATCTGCCTCAGCTTCTTCATAAGAGATACTCAATTCATATCCATCTTTTCCATCTTCCATTATGACATGAGGGATAATACCATTCTCAAGACATTGGAGCATATCTTCCGCATTTTCATAACCTTTGTCTGCCACTGTTTCCAGAATCTTATCCGGTTCTTCTTCTCGCATTCTGCTCATGGTCGGACTAAACAGACCGTGATCCGTCACCTGATTCGTCATTTCAAAATCCCTGATCAGATGGGTTGCGGAATCTACTGCCGTCTGTGGATTATACGCAACTGCGAAACCATTCTTATTCTTCATAAGTCTGGCATCTGCATCTGTCAATGATAATTGAGACACACCTGTATCCTCCATCAGCTTTTGATATGCTTCATATCTGGCAAGACGCTCCTGCGCTTCTTTCAGTTTGGCTTCAAGAGTTTCTTTGGTTAAATTTTCAGGTATTTCTTCCAGCTCTTCCTGTTCATCCATTTCTTTTAGTATCCGTAAATACTCATCCGTGTGCGCATTCAGCCATTTGATCCTGTCGTCCAGTTTATTTTTCGTAAAGTTGTTATCCTTAGAATTATTTGCCAGAAATTTGCTTCCATCAATAGAAGTAAATCCCCATTCAACAGCCCCTGAGATTCTCCTGTTGAACTCTTGAAATATTTTTTTCAAACTGTCAATGTTATCTTTTCTGAAATCAGAAATTGTACGAAAATCGGGTTCCACTCCGCCCATCATCCATTTCACTTCAAGATTTACTTTACAGCTCTCAGATAGTTTTCGCGAGGAACGGATTCCTTTACGGCTTCCGTAAATATATAGCTTATACATTCCTTTTGGATCATATGAGGGACGACCTTCCACCGCTGCTTCTTTTACTCCATATTTAGTAAGATCAAGACTGTTTACGAAAGCATCTATCAATCCCGGTCTCGCTGTCAGATTTGCAAACTCCGCTTCAATCCCTTTTGCGT
>CAJMHU010000091.1 GCA_905213305.1 uncultured Anaerostipes sp. | reverse complement strand
TGAAGACAAGGAACTCCGAAAGGAGTAAAATAACAAGTCAAGCGGACAGAAAGGGGATTTTCCATGAAAAAACAAAAATTTTGCGCCCTCCTTTGCGCAGTGTTTTTGATGAGCTGTGTGCATTTGGATGTTTGGGCGGAAAGTTTCAACGATGAAATTGCTGGAATCCAGTATGAATCCATTGAGGAACTGCAAAGCTGCATTAAGACACATTCCTTGATGAAATCTTCCCACCAATCCCAATCCGCTCTTCTTTCCTCTATGAGCCAGCTCTTTCTCCCCGAGGTGCTGTGCGATCATTTAAATGAAATCGAACAGATTCTGGTTACGCCAACCTATGTATCGGTCAATTTTGAGGAGGATGGACAGAAGCTGGAGTTTCGCCATTATCCCTCGGGAGAGCAGGAGTATCAGCTTGCGCAGGAGCGGCAAAAACCGCAAGCCAATCCGATATATGATTACCAGCCGGTTAAACGGGAGGTAAATGGCTATCCGGTATACAGTAGTTATTCCGGCGCGACAGAATACTGCTGGAAACAGGAGGGAGAGGTGTTTGTACTAAGGACATTTGACGAAACGGATGCAAAAGGACGTCGGAATTTTCATCTGTGCAAATCTGCTTCGGTTCCGTTATATGAATCCATTTCTGCAAAGGACCCTGCCGCACAACAAACAGTACAGAAAAAAGAAAAGGTTTTCTTCCGCGCCATCGACCAAAATGGAAATCCGATTACCGATGCACAGTTTGTTTTGCCGGCATTGCAGACACTTGTTCCGACCAATTCTGCCGGAAAGACATGGTACAGCGGAAAGCCTTTTGAGAAGCAAACGGTTACCCTGTATTATAGTGATTCCTATGGGAATAGACGGAACACTTCTAAAATCGTCACGATTGAAGACAGCCACCTTCAAAACGGCAAAATGGGCATCACCTTTAAAGTTACTATCTAAAACCTTTGCAATATAGGTTTATTCACACAAAATAGGACAGCGAAAGCTGTCCTTTTTTTACAAAAAACAACTTTATATCAAAATCCACTTGCTTTTTAAAATCGAATCATGTATGATGAAGACAAGGAACTCCGAAAGGAGTAAAATAACAAGTCAAGCGGACAGAAAGGAGATTTCTATGAAAAAACAAAAACTTTGCGCCCTCCTTTGCGCAGCGATGATGCTGGCTTCTTCCTTCCCTGCCTTTGCGGCAAAAACAACATTGGAGGAGCCTCCGGTTGAACCACCTGTACAGTCGGAAAGCGATCTCTTTGCGGAAAAACTTTTGACCGCAACGATTCGGGTGATTGATCAAAAAGGCAATCCAGTTCCGGGACTTGTTTCTGATTCTGACCTCGTGCTTTTTCCAACAACAGATGGATATGGAAAATCACAAGTAGAGTTTGCAACGGTATCGCTCCCAAGTTATAAGATTCTTGAGCAAGTCAATACCTTTGTTTTGAAAAACCCAATCAGTGGAGAAAGTATGACTTGTAGCGCACGCTCTTTTAAAGAGGGTGGAAAATACACTTTTATATGGAAGAAAGAAACTCCAGCGCAGAGTATCGAAAAAGTGGAAGATAAGGTAACTTTTCGCGCAGTGGATCAAAATGGAAATCCTATTAAAAATGTAAAATTTTCTTTTTCTGACCAGAGATATATTCTTCCAACAAATGAAGATGGAAAAACTTACTGCCTGCATGGTCCTCTGAAACAGTATTATGTCAATGTCGAATATGTTAATAAAGAAGGAAAAGAAGTGTCGCAAAAATTTTTCCCGAAATTTTCGGAGGATGATTTAAAAAATCATAAGCAGTACACGTTTAAGTTAACGGTATAATTAGATTCACCCACAAGAGAAGACAGCTGTTTGGCTGTCTTCTCTGCTATCCAAAGATACGGCAAAGGACAAATCAAAAGAAAGGACGATTTCCATGAAAAAATGGAAGAATCTATCGGCAGTTGTTCTGGCTGTCGGTATGTTGGCAGCGATGGGTATTTCTGCCTTCGCCGGTGCCGAGGCTGAAGATCAGGCACAAGCGCAGATGCAGCCGACCGGAATGAAGTGTACAAAATGTGAAGCAGGGGAACTGTATTTGACAGATTCTGTGGACACAGGTTGGTATACGCTTGAATATGTACTGTGTCAACACGGCTATCCCAACAAGATGGATGGAAAAGAGGAAAAGCAAATCACAAATATTTATACCTGCACAAATTGTAAAATTTCCCAGCCTTCTAAAACCAAACAGACCCGATTGGTTCATCAGCAGTAAGAGAAAAAAGTCTTCCCCTCTAAAAACAAAAAAACCATCCCATTTGGGATGGTTTTTTGTTTGATGAATCTATGTGGTTGTACTGATTGGCTCTATTGTTGTTACTGCTTTTTCCACATACAGCGGACAACTACTGGAGTAACCTTCTGGAGGCTCTATAATAGCTATTGCTTGAACAGTGTATTTGTGGTTGTGCTTAAGGTTTTTGAACCCATCAACAATTCCATCTATATCGTTTGTTATAGAAACAATATCTGCATCAATGGCTAAATATTCTCTACTTTTTGTATCAGAGAGAGCAATGATAACAGTTATATCGGTAGATGATTTGTTAATAGATGAATATACGCTTGATATATAATCAATGGACTTATCTTGTTCGTTTATCATAAGCGAAATACCTACTGGGTTAGAGATGTTTTCCTCAGAAGTGCAGTCACCATTATCCTGACCGAAAACCGTATAACCAGCATCATTAGTATGTTTAATCTCTTTATAAACAGGTGCAGTGGCAGAGATAGATGAGTCATCATTATTAGAAGCGTGATTTTCACTCAGAAGCAGTTTGTCTAATTGAGTACGAACTTCATCTGAAAGAGAAGCGTACCATTTGGGTTCGAACTGATTACAGAGGTCGCCCCAAGTGGCATCAGCTGT
>CAJMHU010000090.1 GCA_905213305.1 uncultured Anaerostipes sp. | reverse complement strand
CTCGGACAAACGGTTTTCAAGACCGCCTCGTTATGACCACTTCGATACCTCTCCAAACTTCCTGTCATTTCACAGGTTAAATTGTCTTGTTCGCCCTCGCGACAATGTGTATTCTAGCATAATACTATCTGAAATGTCAACACCTTTTTTTCACTTTTTTTATTTTTTTGTGCGATGGCCATTAACTCTTCTTTCGTAACTATCTCTGCACAAATAATTTCTGCCTACAATTAAGAAATGACACTGCGCAAATATAGCGCTTACACAAACACAATTGGAACAGGAATAATCAATGTCGCGGCAGCTGATTGCATCTTTCTTTATTATGGCTGCCGCTATATATTCACTTCTATTTTTCGATAACTGTAATAGTTCCATTTTTCAGCGTTGTAATATCAGAGCTTCTGCCGATCAAACATGGATAATACTCCCCTTTTTCAGTTGCAGACAGTATGCAATTTTGTCTGAGTCCTTCTCGTACATCTTCTGCTTTTTTTAATTCTCCGTTATGGATCAATTTGTATCCGATCATTTGTCCTTCTACCCGAAAATCCTTTGTTTCGTATTCTTCCAGATGAATTTGAATCTCATCACCTTCGCTTAATTCCCATCCACTTCCGTCTTCCTTTGTAAAAATCACAAGCGCTTCACTGGTAAACATCACTTCTGGGATTTGATATTGTGTCCCTCTTTTTTTCACTGGGATTACTGTAAATGTACTCGGAATTGCAGTTTCATCCTCTATTTGTTGAATCATTGGACAATTTTCCCAATCATAGAGCCCTGATACACTTTCCGCATCTTCTTTGTTTATAAGATTTCCTTCCGAATCATAAACCAATGCTGTTCCTTGTATGCTTTCTCCTATCAATTCACGATTTTCCTCCGTTACCAGCTGTGTTCCTCCATCATTTGGAAACTGCCAATATTTCACTGCAAATACAATTGATGAAGCTGATAATATCATTGCCGCTGCAAGTAATATTCGCCATTTCCAGACTTTTCTTTTTTACCGAAGGTACTCTATTCATAATCTTAGAAATTACCACTTTTTCAGTATTAACTGCAGAAAAAACAGTATCTAGCTCGTATTCTTCATATTCATTCAAAATTTCAGCACTTTTATCAGAAATACAGTCAAACATATCACTATAATTCATTTTCATCAATGACGCACTCCTTTATCAAGATTTCCTTCAGCTTTTCCCTGCCTCTTTTTAATTTTGTTTTTACTGTAGACTCTGGGATTCCCTCTTCTGATGCAATTTCCCGAATCAACTTTTCCTGATAATAATATTTCAACAATATAATCTGATATTCTGTTTTCAACTGTTGAAGTGCAGAATATATTACCTCTCGTAACTCAATATCTGCAAATACTTTTGCACTGTTTCCAATCACATTTTCATCCAATTCAACATGCGGACGAATTTTGTTTCTTTCATTGATCGCCTCATGTTTGGCAATCGCAGCCAGATAGCACTTAATGTCTTCACATTTATTTGTATCTATCTGTTCTGCCTTTTCCCAAAGCAAAAAAACACCTGATTGATCACTGCCTGTATGTCTATTTCTGTCGAATAAAAAGAAAGAATCGAATATACAATTTTTGCTACATAATTATGATACGTTTGGATAATTTCTTCTAATGCGGCAATTTCTTTTTGTTGCAGTTGAAGTATCAATCTCTTTTTTACCATCTTGCATACCCCCCTTTCTATCTATACATACAGTTCTTTTCGGTCAAAAGTTTCATTTTGCCAAAAGAAAAAGGCCGGAAACTCCCAGCCTCTTGCATACATCATTTACTTTTTTCGTCTTTTCAAAAACACTTCTGCCATCTCCAGATCTTCCGGTGTTGTGATCTTGATATTTTCATACGAACCATACACCAGACGGATGGGATGATTCAGCATCTGTTCCACGACCATGGCATCGTCTGTCACGGAAATCTGTTGTTCCCGCATCAGCATCTCGTAAGCTCCTTTTACGATATCGTAAGAAAATACCTGCGGGGTCTGTATCATCCACACTGTGCTTCTGTCCGGTGTTGTCTGAACGTACTCTTTTTCATCCGCGATTTTGATGGTGTCTTTGACCGGCATACCAACTACACATGCTTTTTCTTTCTGTACCTGCTCATACACACGCTCTATCATCTCCTCATCTACAAACGGCCTGGCGCCATCGTGAATGAAGAGACAGCCTTTATTTTCTGCTGCCTGGATTCCATTCCAGACAGAGAGATAGCGTTCCGCCCCTCCGGCAAGTATTGTCTTTACTTTCATAAACTGATATTTTTCTACGATTTCCGTCCTGCAGTATTCGATCTCCTGTTCTCCTGTCACCAACAAAATCTCGTCAATGACCGGTGATTCCTGAAATGCATGCAGGGAATAATAGAGAACCGGTTTTCCACACAAATCCAGATACTGTTTTTGGATTTTGGTCCCCATCCGCGTTCCTCTGCCTGCTGCCAGAACGATTGCTGTTACAAATTCTTTTTCTTTCATATCCTTTATCTTTCTCCGAGTTTCAGATTCGGAACTGCGTTTAGATCCAGCCCGTGCCTTGTTCCTGCCAGATATTCATAATATGCAGCCACTCCGATCATAGCTGCATTATCTGTACAGAAAATCGGTGACGGGTGATAAAATTTCACACCACGTTTTTCGCAAGCCTCCTGCATTGCCTGGCGAAGGGCGCTGTTGGATGCCACACCGCCTGCAATCGCAAACTTGTTCATTCCATATTTTTCTACTGCATGCATGGAGTTTTCTACCAAAACTTCCACAACCGCTTTCTGGAAGGATGCCGCAATATCTGCCGGATTATAGGACTCTCCTTTCATCTTGCATCCATTGATATAATTCAATACTGAAGATTTCAGACCGCTGAAGCTGAAATCATATTCTGAATCCATATGCGCCTTTGGGAACTGAATGGCATCCGGATTTCCTT
>CAJMHU010000089.1 GCA_905213305.1 uncultured Anaerostipes sp. | reverse complement strand
GTTTTTATCACATCGATACAAAAGGCCACCGGTATCCGGAGAAATTTTTATCTCTTTTCCCGTTTTTTCCCCCTTCAGAAGTTTTTCTGCATCTGTTACGGTGTCCTTCTTCCTTTTATTTCCATCCACGGTATAGGCATCCCCGCTGCAAACAAAAAGACTGGCATATGTATTTTCTTTTCCGTTTTTGAGCAGCACACGGACCTTTTCTGCCATGTCCTCCTGATAGCTTACAAGTGCACAGGCTTTCTGCTCTGCAACAACCAGTTCCACTTTGGAATTTCCTACAACAAGATCTGAAATCTTTCCCTGACGGACAGGAATTTTTGCATGTCCGGAACTTGCCACAAGATACACCGGCAGATCTTTTTCTGCCGAAAGCGGTTCATATCCCTCTATCTGAACACTTTTTGAGGAGTAACTTGTCAGAACCCCCTTGATCGTTGAAGGTTTCGCATAAATTTTAGTAACCTTTCCCTTCGTCAGTTCAATATCCGCAACCCCCGTATATTTTTTCTCCGGCTTTCCCTCCGCAAAATAGGTTTCTCCCCGATATAATACAATGATATCCTTTTCTTCACTCTTTAAGATATATGCATTGCTGAGCATCCCGGAAACGGAACGGTCAAATGTTTCTTCTTTTTGATCTTTCCCTGCCGTTTTGGAAAGACGGGATACCAGAATTAAAGTTATCGCAACGGTAATTACCGCAAGCAGCAGAATCAGAATCCCCATCATCTTCATTTTGTCTCTTTTTTTCATGAAGCACTCTCCGTTTTTATTAATTCATCTGTCATTGACACAAAATAAGGAGCCACCGTTCTCCGGCAGCTCCCCTTCTCTTTTGTACGCTGTAACATTCTTTGGTATATAATAAATTCTTTGGTATCTTATATTAAATACTTTTTCTTTGGTAAGTTACCCAAAATGCCGGTTCCTGCAATTTAGACTCCTAGCCAATGCTAGGTGGGCGACCGCAGTTTCCCTTCTGTCTTCCGCTGACTGTGGCGGCCTGACATCCAGAAAAATCATATAGGAATCCCGTTTAAAGTAAATGTAGGTTCTAAATAGCAAGAGTTGTCGTACATTTCAGGCATCTCTTTCTGCCGTCTTTTATGCGATACCGCATCCGGCAACTTTCTCTTTTGTACTGCATTTATTATACTTTATTTTTACCTGAATTTCAAGGTCTGATTCTATGTACTTTTTTCCATTTCCGCATACTGCTTTAAGGGAAAAATTTGTCTTTTATTTTACGCATTCCGCTTACAAATGCAAACAATGCTGCCAAAAATGCACCAAGTTCCACATATGTCCAGATGCGTCCGAGCGTAATCACCTTAGTATCACATAAAATTCCGATTGCTCCCACAACAACCGCTACCGCCGCAAATCCATACAGCCACGGTGTTATTCCCCGGATATACGCCTCGGGATCTTTACACTTCTTAATTTCTTCTTTCGGGACAACCAGGTCACTGATCTGTCCGCTTTTTTTCATTTTTGCAGCAGAAACAGCCAGATAAATGCCTACAAAAACGATCACAATATCCATAAGTAAAATTGTTTTCATGATTTTTCCTCCTGTTTTATAGTATCACACACGAAAAAACTTTTTACCATCGGCAAAAATAGTCAAATTTCATTGATTATTTTATACATTTATAGTAAAATATACTTAATATGTAACAAAAAGGAGAATGTATATGCGCATTGAGGACACTACAATTTTAATTACTGACGATTCGATTCTTGCACGTAAACAGTTAAAGGACATCATTTCCACTCTCGGCACTCCGGTATTCGTGGAAGCCACCGATGGACAGAGTGCAATTGACAAATATAAAGAAGTACATCCGGATCTGGTATTTCTTGACATTGTTATGCCAAAAAAAGACGGCAATGATGCCATCCGTGATATTATGGAATTTGATCCGGAAGCTACAATCATCATCGCTTCTTCTGTCGGAACACAGTCCCAGCTGAAAAATGCACTGGAAGCGGGCGCAAAAGATTTCATTCAAAAGCCACTGGACAAGGAACAGGTGCTTGCTGTCGTTAAGCGCTTCCTGGAAGGGAGATAATCGTTATGTATACACAATTTTTTGGAAATTATCTGCTTGCCAACGGATATGTGACCCGTGATCAGCTGTTTTCAGCGATGCGTCAGGAAGCAGATCAGCATATGAAACTCGGTACCCTTGCCATTCATGCCGGATACATGAATGCAGCCCAGGTAGATGATGTTGTCATTCACCAGACCCACCAGGACAATCGTTTCGGTGAGCTGGCGATTCAGCTCGGATACCTGACCGAAGCCCAGGTGGAAGAACTGTTAAAACAGCAGACCCCTGCCTTCCTTTCTCTTGGACAGGTTCTTTTGGATGAAGGAGTTCTGACAAACACCGATTTCGAACAGATCATACAGGATTACCGTTCCAAAAACGGCATGGAAGATGAAGAAAGCCTTATCGAGCGCCGGAAAAATATCCAGCAGTTGTTTGAAAACTTTTTTTCATCAACCGACGCTGCTCTTTCGGAAAAAGGACATATGTTTATCGAGCTTTTATTTAACGATTTTATCCGTTTTATCGGTTCCGATTACACACCGCTTTCCGTGGAAGAAGTCACTGAGGCTTCCATTGCCTGTTGTGTAAAGCAGGAAATTCATGGTGACTATGCGATTAACACCTATATTTCCATGGATCTGGACACGGCGATTGCCTTTGCTACCCGCTATGTCCATGAGCAGTTCCATTCTTACGATGAATACGTTCAGGCTTCTCTGGAGGATTTTTTGAATCTGCAGAACGGATTATTCATTGTAAATGTATCAAACACCTCTAACACAGAGTTAACACTCGGTGCTCCGGAGCATATTACCGTTTCCCCGATTCAGTTTTCAGGACGCACCTTGCATATCCCGGTTCTGTATACGTTTGGAACGATTGATTTTTATATGGAACGTGTTTCCATTAAAGAATAAAATAGGATTTTCCTTAAAGTAAAATGCCATAAAAAACG
>CAJMHU010000088.1 GCA_905213305.1 uncultured Anaerostipes sp. | reverse complement strand
CAAAAATATATGATTTTTATGTTATTTATCTCTTGACATCACACCGCTGGACTTTTACTTTCATTGAAAGCGGGAGTCCTGCAACAATAAATAAGTCAGACGCCTCACTCTCTGCCGCCATTTTTAAAAATTCTTCCATATTCATATCTGTCACCTTTTAAGAATCTTTTCGATACACCGGAAGTGAGGTGTCTTTTTTCCACTTGGAAGACGCCTGATTTTTCCATTGTATCACCTGATAACAGGCGTCACCCTTTTTGTTTGGGTATACAATCCTTAACTGTACCGAAAGCTTCTGCTCCTTTGTTATTTTTTTGTGAAACGATAAAATCTTGTCTTGTTTATTGTATGATACGCCAGCTAATCCGGTCACACTGCGCTCAACGTTTCGCATGTAATCCTTTTGATTTCCAGAACTCTTAAAAAGCTTCCAAAGGCGCTGATCCACCTGAGCTAATGTGCGATTTGCCGCATTAGACGCCCGATAGTAGGCAGCTGTCCGATCCGCCAGCTTCTGACTCAACTGCTCATCACCTTTTGCACTGGATAATGTTAAGGTGGCAAAAACCGATAAGGCTACAATGGTTAAAATCAGCAAAATCGACGCAGCCCCAATTCCCAGAAAAGGCATTTTACGTTTTTTCATAGCCTCTCCTTTCCGTCTGATAAGAGCTTACATCTAACTGATAAAGAATTTTTTTGCCCTTCGCAACTTTGATCTCCCCCTTTGTTGTTCTGCCGCTTTGTCTGATTGCAATTTTCATCACATAATACCCTTTGCTGCGATTGGTTTCCTTCCATCCCTGATCGAAATAGCAGAGATATGTTCCATCCTCCGTATACTGTCCTGAAAACTCCTTCTGTAAATCTTGTTCCTGAAATTGACCGGCTTCGATCAGTTCTGCCGCCCTCGCTGCAAAATTCCATGCCTGAGTCTTTTCTTGTGCAGACGTACTAAGCTGATGTGCCTTCACAAAGATCTGAAGCAAAACAGCACCGGATATTGCAAAGAAAAACAATGCGATCATCAATTCAATTAATATAAAATTTCCACCATGATGTTTCTGACGGCCCATGTTTCCTCCTAATTCCGGCTTCTTTGATAAATACAGGTTTTATATTGATCTCCATCTTTTCCAGTAATCAAAATGCTGTATACCTGACCCTTTTTTTGAATCTGAAACGCTTTCGCATCAACAATTTTCTCTCCCCGAAGCTTTTCTTTCTTGATATCCTTGCGCACCATTAATTCTCGAATTGCGCCTCTCTCACAATAAAGAAAGGTTTGATATATCTTTCCTTCAATTTCTTCTTCCAATATTAACGCTTGTTTCCCATGAAAAGATCCCACAGAAATACTTCCGGATTGATCCCACTGCCGAATCTTTTCGGTCACATAAGAAAGCCCAATTCTCTTCTCATAATTGCAGCTCATAGCTTTCGTTGTTGACTGATACACTTCTGCTCCAATCATAACAATGGTAAACGCGCAGATGGTAAACACAGCAAATAAAACAAAAATAAAAATTGTATCCACTTTATGATCTGTCCGTGTCTCCACTTTATCACCTCTCATCCAACGCAATCACTGTCACAGAAGGCATACGATTTGATCCGACAATTTCATAAGACACAATAAACTTCTTTTTGTCATACCTCACCCCATAATGGTCTTCCAAATAAGTCAATGTCCCGGGATATCTTCCTTCCACCGCATAGCAGTGCACCGCTCCCCGCAAAACAGCCTCCCGAATTCCTTCTTTTTGGCGTTCTTTCGTCTCCGAAAAAATACGGCTGCTTCCGCTCCACAGCAGCGCTGTCATACAAACGCATAAAACCACCGGAACCAGCAAAGCTTTTCCGACACCTCCGCTTTTTTGTTTCTGAAACCGATTTTTCATGGATGGCCTCCTTACCCGATTCCTGCCATCATTCCCATTAACGGCAGCATCACAGACAGTAAAATAATCCCAACAATCACGCATAAAACTCCAACTAAGGTAGGTTCCAGAATTCCAATCATTCTTTCGATCTGTCCATGGAGTTCTCTCTGATACAAATCCGCAGATTGTTCCATAACCTCATCCATTGTTCCTGTCTGATATCCAATCACAACCATTCTTGCCTGCATCCCCTGAAAAATTTCAGATTCCTGAATTGCCTCGGAGAAGTCGCCTCCATTGCCTGTCTTTTGTCTGCATACTGCAATTTTCTCTCTCAGAGGCTCATACTCCACAAGTCTTTCTACCATTTCTAAGCTTTGATCTATATCCAAACCACTCTTTAATGCCATCGCCATCCCACCGGCAAATCTTGCTCCGGCACGCTTCCATGCAATTTTTTTCATCAGACCAAACTTCTCTATTCTTTTCAAGAACCACCTTCTGGCTTTCTGGGAAAACGAAAACAGCAGCGCCCCGACCAGCACCAACACCGCCAAAGTACCCAGAGCAAATGCAGACTTGCGCATCCATTTTCCAAGATTTAAAATATTTGCCGCAACCCCTGTCATCTCCTGTCCTAATTGTAAATAAACCTGCTCAAACACCGGCAGAACCTTTATAAACAAGACTCCAACAATGACAACCATCATTCCAAGCATTATCACCGGATAAGTGACGGCGCTTTTCACAGCTGCCGCAGTTTCTTCTTCTCTCTGATAATAATCTGCCAGAGACTGCATTGCCTCATCCAGCCTTCCCGCCTGCTCTCCGATTTCTGTCATATGCAGAACATAATCCGGAAATACGCCGCACCGCTCCATTGCCGGATACAATAACCCGGTATATTCCAGCTCTGCCCGGATTTCACGAAAGATTTCCTTCCCCGCTTCTGATTCACTGTTTTCCTCCATCATATAAATTCCTTCCAGCGCTGAAATTCCGGATTTCAATATCAGGCTCATCTGCCTACAAAATACAATCAATTCGTCATTGTTCAGTTTTTTCTGCATTGTCTTCCCCTTTCAAACAGCGTCAGTAACTATATTGGAGCACATAATGCTCTCCTTCCCCAATATAATCCTTTAAATCTTCCTCATT
>CAJMHU010000087.1 GCA_905213305.1 uncultured Anaerostipes sp. | reverse complement strand
TGATTGACTGTCCGGATCTTCCTTTGAATGTATCCAGAAGCGCTCTGCAAAACGATGGATTTGTAAAGAAGATTTCCGATTATATTACAAAAAAAGTCGCAGACAAATTAACCGGTATGTGTAAGACGGATCGCGAATCTTATGAAAAATACTGGGATGACATCAGTCCGTTTATCAAATACGGTTTTATCCGCGACCAGAAATTTGCAGATAAAATCAAAGACTATATCCTCTTTAAGAATATGAATCATAAATATGAAACATTAAGCGATATGGTCCCGGCTCCTGCCAATGATGATGACGTCACAACACTTTACTATATCACAGACGAAATTCAGCAGAGTCAGTACATTCATATGTTCAAGGAACAGAATATGGACGCCGTCATCTTAAATCATAATATTGACTCCGCTTTCATCACTCAAATTGAACAGCAAAATCAGCACATTAAATTTAAACGAATTGACGCTGATGTAGAGGAGGCGTTGAAAGAAACTGTGGATGCCAAAGAATTAGAGGAGATTACCAAATCCTTAACCGATCTGTTCCGTACAACTTTAGGAAAAGACCAGCTTGAGGTCCATGTGGAGAAATTAAAAGATGAAAAAATCTCTTCGATTATCACACTTTCTGAAGAAAGCAGACGTATGCAGGATATGATGAAAATGTATGCAATGCCTGGCATGGACCCTAATATGTTCGGAGCGCCTTCTGAAACACTTACCTTAAATGCCAATCATGCCCTGGTTCAATACCTTTTTGAACATGGTGACAGTGAACACAGCAAAATCATCTGTGAACAGCTGTATGATCTGGCAATGTTAAGCCACAAGCCACTGGCTCCGGAGGCAATGACAAAATTTGTTGCCCGCAGCAATCAAATTATGGAACTGCTGACCAAATAAAAATAATTGGTTCAATATCCAAAATATTTTATGTAAAACCGTCGGTTTGAGAATGATTTCATTCAAAAAACGACGGTTTTTTTATCCTTTCTGTCATTGACAATGATTTTTTTCAAATGTTAAAATGAAAATGATACCCTACTTTGTATTATGAAAAGGAATGAAAAATATGTTAAGAAAATTAAAGAATAAAGGTTTTATTTTTCCACTTTTAATTCTGTGTTTTTCCGTTCTCTGGATTCCAAGCGATGTTCAGGGCAAAACCAGCGGAAAATCCCCCTCCGATTTTGCAAATATTGTCCTATTTGCACATTTCAGCGGAGACCGGGCAGACGATGATGCCCGATGGTTTAGGGAAAACCGTGATTCCATCATCAAATATTATAATGGAACACACGGACGATCTTTTACCAATTATATGAAATCCATTTCCTACAACCAATTTGTCGTACATAATCTTTTTCCTCAGGATACCGGAACTACGCTTCTTTCTCATAAATTATCTTTTTCCGAAAGCGATGCCCGCGACTATGCAAAAGACAGCTCCATCATCCAGGAAGTTATGGATGCCAATGCCGATTCCCTGAAGGGAAAGGTCATAGACTATGATGGTGACGGAATCATTGATAATGTAACCGTTATTTTAAAATGCAGTTCCTCTGATTCCATTACTTCTCACAAAAGTGATTACGGCGGATTGGCAACATGGCAAAATAAAAGAGTCGGTACTTATAATATTTTAAATTCTCAGGTTTTAAGTTCTTCAGAATCCGGTCTGATTGCTCATGAATTCCTGCATGTTTTAGGATATCCGGATTTATATACCACTTCTCGTTATCCGGTATTTACATGGGATATTATGGGCAGTGTTACCTCACGTCCACAGTATCCTCTGGCTTATCTCCGAATGCATTTTTCTAAATGGATTGACATTCCCGAAATCACTGACAGCCAGACCATCACACTCCATCCGCAGCAAAATGCTCAGGGAAACCAGGCTTATATTATAAAATCTCCACTCAATGATCAGGAATTCTTTGTCGCAGAATTCAGGAAAAAACCGACGGATTACGGAGAGGATTCCCTGGATCGTTCTCTAGGGGGATCCGGTATCATTGTATACCGCATCAATCCCAATGTCGAACAGTTGAGCAATCACTTTAACGAAACTGGTGTTTATGTTTTTCGTCCTCAAAAAGGACAGAACGGATATTATGAAGATGAAAGAACGACCGTTCATTCCAGCGCGTTCCTTTCAAAGGAAAGCGGCAGAACCTCCATTGGATCTTCTGACCTTCAAAAAACTTTAGAAGACGGCGCTCTGACCTTTTCTGACGGCAAAAATTCCGGTATTGTCATCAGCAGCGTGTCCGAAAGCTCTAAAGATTCTATGACTTGCAAAATATCAATCCCGGACCGTACTTCTGTGGATGCGTGGACAAATCTGGATTTTCCGGATACCTCCTTGTCTGATGCAAAAAACAGTGCGGGGGTTCTCTATCAGAACCAACCTTGTCTGACCGTAAATAACAACCAGAAAGTCCAAACATACCTTTACAACGGAAAACAATGGAACTCTTTGGGCAGTCAGTTTCAAGACTCGATTCAGGCAAACAGTTTCAAAATGATTTGCCACGATGATACTTTGTACTTGGGCTATATTAATTCAAAAACTTATCATATTGTTTTGAAAAGATTTGATAAAAAAACCGGCACGTGGAAACATCTGGGTTCTCTCGGAAATAATGTTTACGCCGGCGACGGCTTTCAAATGTCCTTTTTCCAAGATGATTTATATGTTGTATACGGTACAGATTCCAATGCCAGACTTGCCAGATTTCAAGGTCATTCTCTGGTGGATCTGGGAAGTTATTCAACCGGAAATATGCTGGGACAGCCGCAGATTTGTGCTGTCGGAGATCAGCTTTACGTATCTGTTCGAAACGCTTTAAACAATCACATTGAGATTTATCACTATCGGGGAGCCAATGACTTTAAAAGAATTACTGATTCTTCCATAAGGTCCACAAGCTATTCTCTGGCGCCTTCCGGTTCTAAATTGTACCTGGCACTGGGCGGTGAAACGTTAAAAATGTGTTCCTATGACGGAACCCGTTGGACCTTCGGCAAATCTTTTTCTGCAGGTCACTCTCAGCCGAC
>CAJMHU010000086.1 GCA_905213305.1 uncultured Anaerostipes sp. | reverse complement strand
ATGGCATCTTCCTATGTAGGCGGATTAAGCGGTGCCTTTATTCCGGTCAGTGAAGATCAGAGAATGATTGATGCGGTAAATGCAGGAGCATTAACTTTGGAAAAATTAGAGGCAATGACCTGTGTATGCTCTGTGGGGCTGGATATGATTGCAATTCCGGGAAAAACGAAAGCAACAACCATTGCAGGATTGATTGCAGATGAGATGGCGCTTGGAATGATCAATCAAAAAACAACTGCAGTCCGCGTAATTCCGGCGATTGGGAAAGACGTAGGGGATCAGGTGGAATTTGGAGGACTGCTGGGTTATGCTCCAGTTATGCCAGTTAACGAGTTCTCCTGCGACGCCTTTATCAACCGCGGAGGAAGAATTCCGGCTCCGATTCACAGTTTTAAGAACTAAAACAATTGTTTCAGGTGACAATGAAAAAGGAAAAGGGCAATGGGAAAGATATTTGCAAAGAAACCTTGGGAATTGCTGCTGAAAGTCATCGAGGAATTTCCGTAAGTGTCTAATGCAGCAAAATGCTGATGCATTGGATAGTAAAAATATTTGGAAACAGAATAAAGGAGTTTTGGAAACATGAGCAGAAATGTATATGATATTTTAGAAGAGCGCGGATTTATCGCGCAGACAACTCATGAAGAGTTAAGAGAGCTGTTGGGGAAAGAAAAGGTGACATTCTATATCGGATTTGATGCAACCGCCGATAGTCTGACGGCAGGGCACTTTCTGACGATTATGGCGATGATGCATATGCAGAAGGCAGGACATCGTCCGATTGCGCTTCTTGGCGGCGGAACAACCATGATCGGTGATCCGTCAGGAAAGTCTGATATGCGGAATATGATGACCAGAGAAACCATCGAACATAATGCACAACGCTTTAAAGAGCAGCTGTCACGTTTTATTTCTTTTGACGATGACCAGGCGATTTTGGCAAATAATGCAGACTGGCTGCTGGATTTAAATTATGTGGAATTTTTACGGGAAATCGGTGTGCATTTTTCTGTAAATAAAATGCTTACAGCAGAATGTTACAAACAGAGAATGGAGAGAGGACTGACATTCTTTGAATTCAATTATATGTTAATGCAGGGATACGACTTCCTTGAATTAAACAGAAGGTATGGCTGTAAATTGGAAATGGGAGGAAACGACCAGTGGTCCAACATTCTGGCGGGAGCAGATTTGATCCGCAGAAAAGAACAAAAAGACGCATTTGGCTTAACGCTTACACTTTTGACAAGAAGCGATGGTGTGAAAATGGGAAAAACGATGGCAGGCGCCGTGTGGCTTGACCCTGAGAAAACATCGCCGTACGATTTTTACCAATATTGGAGAAATATTGAGGATGTGAAAGTCGAAGAATGTCTGGGACTTTTGACCTTCCTGCCAATGGAAGAAGTTCGAAAGCTGGGTGCTTTGGAAGGTGCCGAGATCAACAAAGCAAAAGATGTACTGGCTTATGAAGTCACAAAGATTGTTCATGGTGAAGAAGAAGCAAAGAAAGCGCAGACTGCTGCAAAAGCTATGTTTGTAAGCGGCGGTGCGAATGATGATGCTCCGACCTATGAATATGATACTTTAAAATTGGAAGAAGGAATTGATATTTTATCCATGCTGGTAGATACCGGGCTTTGCACGACTCGTTCTGATGCCAGAAGAATGGTACAGCAGGGTGGAGTTTCCGTCAACGGTGAGAAAGTATCACAGATTGATGCAGTATTTAAAAAGACAGATTTTGACGATAAGAATCGTATTTTGCTAAAAAAAGGGAAGAAGAAATTCTGTCAGGTAAAAGAAAAATAAAAGATTTGCAGAAAATTTCGGAAAGGCTCACGCTCCATGGAGATGGTGGGTCTTTTTGTTTTGCAATTCAAAGGATGAAAAACGTTTGATGTATCTAACGGATTCGTTGTAAGGATGGGAAAATAATGGTACAATATAATAAAAGATATACAGGAGGAACAAAATAATGGAAAAATTAACAGACGTGGAACAATTAATGATGAGGTGCATTTGGGCATATGGAAAAGAAATGCCATTTTTAGAGATGGGGAAGGAATTAAAAAAGAATTTTCAAAAGGATTATAAGAGGACAAGTATTCGTACTTATTTATTTCGGCTGGAGGAAAAAGGATATCTTCGAGTCGAAAAGAGGGGAAGACAGTCTTATATTCAAACACTGATTTCTGCAGAAGACTATAAAAGGGAGCAGGCAGGGGAGATGCTGGATACTTGGTTTGGTGGTTCGGCAAAACAGTTTCTAAGTGCATTAAGCGGAAGGATTTCAGAAGAAGAGGGGCAGGAATTGAAAGGATTTTTGGATGATATGGACTTTGAATAAAGTGATAACAGAAGTATTTAGCGGGATGTTTCTGTGCTGTATACAGGGTACGATTTTATATTTTGTATGGAAAATCATAGGAAAGTATATGGAGCGGAAGGATTATGTAGAAGCCAGTTACTGGATGTGGAAGGTGGTGCTTTTAACATTTTGCATGCCGGTTACCTGGGTTTACATGATCAACATGGAAACGAAACGATGGCTGTTTCAGCCGACTATGAAGATCGGAATGGCAGTTGCGGCACTTGGTTTTGTATGGCTGATAGGTTTTTTAATAACCTTGTTTCATCTGATTCGGCAATACGCCCGAATTCGGCGTGATGTAAAAAGGAGCGATCAATGCGAGGCATGGGTGCAAGAACTATTGGAGGAAATAAAAACAGAACTGAGGATGAAAACGCCGGTTTCTGTTGTAACTCAAAAAAATGCAGGAAACCCGATGTTATATGGAATTTTTCATCCCAAAATCATATTGCCGCGCCAATATACAAAAAAGGAACTTCGTGTAATTTTCTATCATGAGCTGATCCATCAGAAGCATCATGATTTATTATGGAAACAGCTTGCCAATATTGTTCGATGTATCCATTGGTTTCATCCGGTTTTGCGAAGATTATTTCATCAAATTGATCAGTGGGGAGAAACTTACTGTGATATGGAGGTCAGTAAGTATATTGAAAATATAAAACAATATTTTACGGTAATTATAGAAATTTCTACAGCGAAGCCGGCATATGGAACTTATACGACTTTTGGTTTGTATGAGAGCAAGGAACTGCTCAAACTGAGGATGCAAAGGATGAAGTCGTATCAAAAGGAAAAAACACATAAGAAGTGTATTGCGTGTATGTTGATTTTTGGAGTCATGGCAGTTAGTACAGTGACAGTGGCAGCATCCGGAGCGGCATTTGTAGAAGGGTATAATCTCGTATTTGAAGAGACGGTTGTGGATTTGGAAGAAGCAGGATTGGCGACAGTGGAAAATATACCGATGCTTCGAAAAGGGAAAAAGCGAAACCATCCCAATCGGAAAATTAAGAAGGTTACAATCCAAAAGGCAAAACCGAAAATAGGAGAGACACATCCGGTCGAATGGATGGTTGGGGCAAAAGAGAGGATGCAGACACAGAACGTATATTTGAAAAAAGGTACGGAAGTAACAATTACGGTGTCGACGGGTTTTG
>CAJMHU010000085.1 GCA_905213305.1 uncultured Anaerostipes sp. | reverse complement strand
AACTCCAGCCTTCCAAGCTGATCACGTGGGTTCGATTCCCATCACCCGCTTTTATTTGAGGATATATCCGGGAGGATATATCCTTTTTTGTAATATAGGAAAGTTCTGACTTTCCTATATTACAAAAACGCTCCGCGGTGATATACAGTGCACACAATATATAAAGAGAATAGAAGGTGAAATTTTAATGTTAGAAGAAGAAAAAAATCAATTTGCTGTATTGATTGATGCAGATAATATCAGTCCAAAGTATGCTCCGATTATTTTTCATGAGTTGGAGGCTTATGGATTTGCTTCCTGCAGAAGAATCTACGGAAACTGGTCGAAATCAAACGGATGGAAAGAGGAGCTTTTGCTGGAATATTCTATTATTCCGGTGCAGCAATTCTCCTATACATCCGGAAAGAACGCGACGGATATGGCAATGGTGATTGATGCCATGGATTTATTATACGGAAATAAGGTGGATGGATTTTGTCTTGTGACCAGTGACAGTGACTTTACAAGATTGGCGATGCGGCTGCGGGAGGAGCATATGTATGTCATTGGCATGGGAGAATCCAAAACACCGGTAGCGCTGACCAGAGCATGTAATAAATTTATTCATCTGAATTTGATTTGTGAGCCGGACAAAGATGAGGAAAAAGAAGAGATCATAGAGAATAATGAAATTGCCAATGTAACAACGTTGGAAGAAATTAAGAAGACCGTGGCAGATATGCTAAGTGAGAATGGAAATGAGCCGATTGATCTTGGAATTGTGGGAAGCCGATTAAATGAAAAGTATTCAGACTTTGATGTACGAAATTATGGATATACAAAGCTCAGCGTATTAATTGATGAGGAAATGGATGCTTTTATTCTTCATCAGGAAGATACTAACTGTTATGTGGAATTTAAGGAATTGACAAGCAGAGAAACGATAGAGCAGGAAGTCATTCAGTTTGTGAAGAAAAATGGAGGATCTCTGGATAATTTATCGGCAATTACATTGGAACTGAAAAACCGTCATAGCGGGTTTAGCATAAAAGACTATGGCTACAGCAGAATGTCAAGCTTTCTCAGAAGTATTCGATGTCTGTCGGTGAATGGAAATACAGTAAAATTAAAAACAAATACAAAGAGAAATTATTGGTAGCTGAAAGTCTGTATCACTGTAAGAAGGAAAGTAGAAAAGAGATTATGAAAAGAATTTGGAGAATTTTGATGATCTTGAATATAGTGTTGATGCACTTGTTTTTGAGATTTCCTGTTTCGGCGAAAGAAGAGGAACCCCAAATTGTAGGGGAGGCTGCCGTGGTGGCAGATGTAAAAACCGGAGAGATTTTATATGAAAAAAATGCAGCAGTCACATATTATCCGGCAAGTATTACAAAATGTATGACGGCGTTGGTTGTGTTGGAACAACGCGATTTAAACGATACAATAGAATTTTCCAAGGAAGCTTTGTTTTCGATTGAATCAGGAAGCAGCGCTGCGTATATGAAACCGGGAGAAATTATGACCGTGAAGGATAGCCTTTATGTGATGATGCTTCATTCCGCCAACGATGTGGCACATGGATTGGCGTATGACATTGGAGGAGATCTGCCTGGTTTTGCAAAAATGATGAATGAAAAGGCAGAAGAGCTGGGCTGTACAGACACAAATTTTGTAAATGCCAGCGGCTTACAGGATGAAAATCACTATACGACTGCGTCGGACATGATGAAAATTGCACAAGCAGCATATAAGAATAAGATGCTTCGGAAAATTATGGGAACGGTACAATATCAGCAGGCTGCAACAAATCTTACAAAAGATCCTCGCACATGGATCAATGGAAATCGTATGATTCGCAAAGAAAGTGAATACTATTATGAACCGTGTCTTGGGGGAAAGACAGGGTATACGATGACGGCAGGCGGGACATTGGTAACTTATGCAAAAATTCAGAACAAGGTGCTTGCCTGTGTTGTTTTAAAGAGTAAAAATTCTGCCTCAGCTTATGAAGACAGTATGAAATTATATGATTATGTGAACGAGAATGTCCCTCTTTCAGAAAATCAAAGAAGCCGTGCAAAACAAATAAGCGATGATGGGAACAATGAAAAGGCGGAGAAAGAGGATACGAAAATTTCAGAACGCCTGTGGATAAACTTAAAAGAACATTGGATTTTTTTGATATTGGGAATGCTGGTTCTGATTTATTTAAAAAAACGAATTGCACTGGCGCGAAGAAGAAGGGCGAGAGAGAGACAGCGTGCAAGGGCAAGAGCAAAAGAGCGGGAACGCAGAAAAAGGCGTTAAAAAGAAATAATTGTAAATAAAAGGAACCGGGATTTCGATCGAATACTTCAAAATTCCGGTTCCTTTTGATGCTTTATGAGATCAAAGAGACGAGTCAGACCTGTCTTCTTTGGTCAGAGATTAAATATCCAGCAGATCACTGTAAGCTTTCAGAGCACCCTCTGTGTCATGGGCAAGCACTCGTTTTGCGAGAACTTTTCCAAGCTGAACGCCTTCCTGATCGAAGCTGTTTACATTCCATAAGAATCCCTGGAACATAATTTTATTTTCAAAGTGGGCTAATAATGCACCCAGTGATTCTGGAGTCAGCTGATCTCCGATAATAATACTGGAAGGACGTCCGCCTTCAAATTTTTTGTTAAGATTTTCATCTGCTTTTCCGCATGCAAATGCAACAATCTGAGCAGCTACGTTGGCACAAAGCTTCTGCTGGCTTGTACTGTCTTCGATAACGACATCCATACCAATCTGGCTCTTTTTAAATCCAACAAACTGTAATGGAATAATGTCAGTACCTTGATGGAGCAGCTGGTAGAAGGAATGCTGTCCGTTGGTACCAGGTTCTCCAAAAATAGTCGGACCTGTTACATAATTGACGGGTTCTCCGAAGCGGTTAACGGATTTACCGTTTGACTCCATATCACACTGCTGCAAATGAGCAGGGAAACGGCTTAACGCCTGAGAATACGGTAATACAGCAGTGGAAGGATATTCTTGAACATTGCGCTCATAAACACCAATCAGAGCATCTAACATATCAGGATTTTTTAAGACATCACGATTGGTTGCAAGTTTGTCTTCTTCTGCCATACCGTCAAGAATTCTTGCAAAGATATCCGGCCCGAATGCAAGAGAAAGAATTACGCCTCCAACGGCAGAGACAGAAGAATAACGTCCGCCAATAAAGTCATCCATAAAGAAAGCGTCAAGGTATTCATCACTTTTTGCTAAAGGAGAAGTCTCACTTGTTACGGCAAGCATATGTTTGGAAGGGTCTACTCCGGCTTTTTCTAAAGCATCTTTTACAAACTGACCGTTTGTGAGTGTCTCCAGGGTTGTTCCGGATTTTGATACAACAATAAACAATGTACGTGATACGTCAACAGAATTTAAAACGGCGCCGGCATCATCCGGATCCACATTGCTGATAAATTTTGCTTCCATCTTCAAAGTATGGTTGGTTTTTGCCCAGTTCTCAAGAGCAAGATACAATGCACGAGGACCCAAATCACTTCCGCCGATTCCGATTTGTACAACAGTGGTAAATTTTT
>CAJMHU010000084.1 GCA_905213305.1 uncultured Anaerostipes sp. | reverse complement strand
TTCTGGTGTTCCGGGCAGTGATGTTTGCTGAAATGATCTCTTTGGGACTGGAAGCGCTGACGGGCAAGCTTTTGCAATTCATTTTTTCATAATAGTTTATAACATACCGGACCTGGGAAATAAAAAAACTCCTCAGGTCTTTTCTTATGCCAAAATTCGAGAAAGGAGCAGATGACCATGGTAGCAACAAGACTCATTCCCCTGCATGTAAACAAGGGGAAAACCATTGCTCAGAGTCTGGGTGACAGAACGGATTATGCAAAGAATCCGGAAAAGACCGAAAAGGGCGAACTGGTCACCGGCTATCAGAGTGACCCGATGACCGTGGACGAAGAGTTTATGCTGTCCAAGCGTCAGTATGAGCAGATCACCGGTCGGCGGCAAAAGCATGAAGTGATCGCCTATCAGATCCGCTAGTCCTTCAAACCGGGAGAGATCACGCCGGAGGAAGCAAACCGATTGGGGCATGAGCTGGCCCTTCGGTTTACCAAAGGAAAGTATGCCTTTATCGTGGCAACGCACACGGATCGAGCCCATGTGCATAATCATATCAGCAATCGAACTCCTCAAATTGCATTATTTGATTTTAAGGCATTTTTGAATATTTCGATGCTCTTGGTTGAAAGTGAAAATGCAAAAGTTCTCCGGCAGATCATGTTGGATATTGTTATTGATTTCGTTAATCAAAGGACGGGCGGTTCGACAAAATATATCAATCAACGTGACAGGGATTTTATCAGTGCGTTTTTGCAGGAAGAAAACTATAGACGTGAATTTACTGATGCTTTCGAGAAAAAGCCCAGGAATATAAGCAGGTTTTACATTTGTCTAAAAGAGATAGCGTCAGAGATACGATGTATTCTGAGGTCTTAGATCTAATTGCGTCTTACGAATGTGGATTAGCGGCAATGATTAAGGATCAGTCTACGCAGTTGGGAAGAAAACTAAATAACTGGGAATTGTCAGATTTGTTTTCAGCCTTTGAGTCATTACCTTTATGGAAGCCCCTGATTCTTAGAGCACGTACCAAAATGGCTAGTAGGGATATGGCTTTACGCGATGCATTTCATATGCAATTGGAAGAGTATATTAAGCCTCTGGAAGCAGAAGAATACGAGAAATTCTTAGGAGTCGCTGGCGATGAACTTGAATTGCTTATGCATGAGAATCAAGATGTATTGAAGAGATTGAAGGAGCGCAATTGATGGCCGATATACACTATATTTCAATAGATGAAGCACGGGATATTCATCTTGCAACCATTCGGAATAGTGGTGGTGGCGATTGCGGTGAACTCGACATAGGGAAACTTGAAAGTGTATTGTGTCATATTCAAAACGATAATTACTATCCCACTTTTTTGGATAAGCTTTTGCATTTGTTTTATTGTTCTTGTAAATTTCACTGCTTTTGCGATGGTAATAAATGGATAGCTATTACTTTAACAGCAATGTCTTTGCTTAAAAATGGTTATATGGCAGTTGCTAATATATACTTTCGAGAAATGGAGAATATCAGTTATCATGTAGCAGCTGGACATATTGATGAAGATTTGCTTCGCAGAATTCTTGCTGCAATACTAACCTGTACATATGATTCTGATGAAGAACTAAAATTAGATATTTTTAATGCAATATCTGTGGAAGATGTTTTTTATTGATTGGAATCGAAAACTTCTTTAGAATGTAATCATGCACCAGCTGGTGTTAATTTATACAAAGGTGAAAAGATTGCAATAGTAGTCAAAACCATATCGCCATCCGGCTGTACTCACTGTATAATATTGAGTAATTTAATAAGGAAATCACGTTATCATTGCTGCCTGCAGAAGACAATGGTAGCCATATGTATGAACTAGAGGTTTCGCAAAGGCTAAAGCCCCAAGGTGGCAATGCCACCATTTTGCCACCCGAAATGCGTTTGACCCAGGCAGATTTCAATTTTCTTATTCAGACACAGAAGAACATAAAAGCAAGTAAAATCAAGGCATTCACGAACATAGGGAAATATTTGGATGCCAGCAAAATAACTCCCAACTTGTACTCCTAAGCGGTAGGTCGGGTGTTTAAGTCACCTCGGGAACGCTGGAAGATGACGCCGTAGTCCTTTACTTTTTGTAAGGGGGTGCGGAGTTTTTTGATTTATATGGTGAAGCTGAGCTTTCATCGAAATTTGAAGACGGAGTCAGCATGATGACAGGATGAAACAGAAATTTCACTTGTATTTCCCATAAAAACTATTTATTATATGTCCATAACCCAGTTATCGTAACAAAAATTTACCATATTTAAGGAGGATCTCACCATGCTGAACACAGGAATCAAAGCTCCCAATTTTGAACTTCCGGATCAGAACGGAACAATACACACATTAGAAGAATACAGAGGAAAGAAGGTAATCCTGTATTTTTACCCAAAGGATAACACACCAGGCTGTACCAAACAGGCCTGCGGATTTTCTGAGCGGTATCCCCAGTTTATGGAAAAGGGAACTGTTGTTTTAGGCGTGAGCAGAGATACAGTGGCTTCTCACAAGAAATTTGAAGAAAAGTACGGTCTTGTATTTACTCTGTTGTCCGATCCGGAGCGCAAGGTCATTGAGGCCTATGATGTGTGGAAGGAAAAAAAGAACTATGGAAAGGTTTCCATGGGCGTCGTCCGTACAACCTATCTGATTGATGAAAATGGAATTATCATCCGTGCAAATGATAAGGTAAAGGCTGCGGAAGATGCAGAAAAGATGTTGGGTGAGCTGGAATGAGGATCATACTGTCACCGGCTAAAAAGATGAAGGAAGATCCGGATACGCTTGCATATATGGGTCTTCCCGAATTTCTGGATCAGACGGAGGAGATTTTAGCCTGGCTTAGATCAAGAACGCAGGAGGAGCTGAAACGGCTGTGGGTCTGTAATGACCGGATCGTGGGGCAGAACGTTGAACGTCTGGCCCACATGGATCTGAGAAAAAACCTTACCCCGGCAGTGCTCTCCTATGAAGGGATCGCCTATCAGTATATGGCTCCGGCTGTATTTGAAACAGGGCAGTTTGAATATATTCAGGAGCATCTGCGCATCCTGTCGGCTTTTTACGGCGTTTTAAGGCCTATGGACGGCGTGACGCCTTACCGCCTGGAGATGCAGGCCAGGGCCGCTGTCGGCGGATATAAGGATTTGTACGCTCTGTGGGGAAACAGGCTGTATGAGGCAGTAAGAAATGAAAGTGGAATCATCCTGAATCTGGCTTCCAAAGAGTATTCCAAATGTATTGAGGTCTGTCTTTCTGAAGAAGACAGATATATCACTCCGGTCTTTTGTGAAGAAGCCGGAGGAAAGCTTGTGACAAAGGGAACCTATGCAAAAATGGCCCGCGGGGAAATGGTTCGTTTTATGGCGGAAAACCGCATAGAGGATCCGTCAGAAATCCGCAGCTTTGACCGATTGGGATATCGGTTCAGAGAGGAGCTTTCTTCCGATACAAGGTACATATTTGAGAGAGTGAAGGCGGAATAGAACTAGGCTTCAAAGCATACATTTCCCTGTATCCATACCTGGCCCTTAAAACGGCGTCCGGGAACAGGCTCTCCTAAGAGATCGGCAGCGTTGATTGCAGCTGTAAAGAGCAGGTCGTTGCATTCCAGGCCCAGAAGAAAGATTTCTTCTCCGGTAATGCGGTTGATCCTGCGGTCCACAGATAAAATATTTCCAATGACAGAATACTGGTCACACTCAATGCCG
>CAJMHU010000083.1 GCA_905213305.1 uncultured Anaerostipes sp. | reverse complement strand
AGCTCCCCGGCCAGCTTATGCGCCAGTTCAAACTGCTTCTTGGTGCTGGGAATGGACTCCCTGTCATCCTCTGACTGGGTGTCATATGAAACGTAATCCAGCAGTCTCGCTGTAACCTCCGATATTTCTGCCACCTCTCCATTACCTCCTGCGATTTTCATTATTATATTACCGGCATTATATTACCAAGGCGTGTCTGTACTTCCCCTGTTTCCCGCCGCTAACGGTTTGCCAGTTCCTCCGTGATTTCCTCCCATGTAATGCCGCGGTCCGCCATGAGTACCATCATATGGTAGAGAAAATCCGAAATCTCGTATTTGATTTCTTCCGGGTTAGGGTTCTTGGCCGCTATAACAATTTCCGTAGCCTCCTCTCCCAGCTTCTTAAGTATCTTGTCAATTCCCTTGTCAAACAGATAATTGGTATATGCCTGACTGTTATTTCCGTTAAAGTGAAACCATAGAATATCGGCATATGCAGTGCAAAAATAAGTATGGGGATAATGGCAATCCAGCAGTACAATTTGATCCTTCTGTGCAGTGAAAGTATCTCCTCTGCTTTCAACCTGCAGGGAGCCGTCTATAACATAGATGAAAAGAAAGAGATCAAGATAAGAACGTTGAATTGAATAATCCTGATTACAGTAAAAACGTCCGTATTGGGGAACCCAGTAAAGATGGTTTCGAGCAAAATCAGATGGAATTGTAAAATCTAAATAAGAAGGATCCAGCACGCCTTTATCAACAATTTTCATAAAACCTCCATATGTATTTTGAAAATACTTTTTTCTTTTAATCTATCAAATAAATTTTCCTTTTACAAGAGTGAAATTCAAACTTCAAAAGAGAGTTATTTTTGTATAAAAGTAGCGAATTGGTTGAAATGACATCGGGGAGAAAAGTAGATATAATACAGTCAAACATAAGAAATTCGCTTTAAACATCAATCGGATGCAAACTTATGTTGGATGTTGATTTTTGCATAATATAAAATGGAGGTATGTAGCATGAAAGAAATTCGTATTGGACTTGTAGGAGCAGGATGGATGGGCAAGGCTCATAGCAGCGCTTTGCTGGATGCGCAGATGTTGTTCGGACCGGAATATGGGACCGCGGTTTTTGAAATGGTAGCAGACACCAACGAAGAAAGCGCAAAGGAGGCGCAGCATAAAATCGGATTTAAGAGAAGGACGACAAATTGGATGGAGCTTGTAACCGATCCGGAGATTGATCTGGTTGATATTGCAACACCTAATGCGTTCCACTATGAGGTAGCAAAAGCAGCGCTTGAAAATGGAAAAAATGTATATTGTGAAAAACCATTGTCTATTTCTGCCGAACAGTCCAAAGAGCTTGCTCGGCTGGCTGCTGAAAAAAAGGTGATCAATTATGTTGGATTTAATAACACGATGAATCCGGCAAACGCTTATGTACGAGAGCTGGTGCAGAGTGGAAAACTGGGAAAAATCATGAGATTTACAGGTACGTATGATCAGGATCAGCTATTAGATGAAACACTTCCGATTACATGGAGACATATAAATAAATTGGCAGGGTGCGGCGCACTTGGGGATCTTGGATCTCATTTACTCAGTGTTTCTCAGTTTATTATGGGAGATATTGCTCAGGTCAATGCAATGACAGCTACGGTAGTTCCAAAACGACCGAAGGCGCCGGGTTCTAAAGAGCTGGCAGAAGTTGAAAATGAAGATATTATTACCTTTATGGCAAAGTATGCCAACGGTGCAATTGGAACAATCGCGGCAAGTCGTGTGGCAACGGGACGTAAAAATTATCTTTCTTATGAAATTCAGGGAACTAAGGGATCCGTACACTATGATTTGGAACGAATGGGAGAAGTACAGGTATACTTCCATTCTGATGAAGAAGCAGACCGGGGCTTCCGCACCGTACTTTTAAATCCGAAACATAAAGGCTATTCTGCATTCCAGCCGGCAGGCGGTATCTCAATTGCCTACAACGATATGAAAATATTGGAGGTACATGAGCTGTTTGCAGCAATCACTCAGGGAGCATCCTACGCATGTGATTTTGAGTTCGGATATAAGATTGACCGCACAGTCGCGGCTGTTTTAGAATCTGCACAAAGCAATGAATGGGTAGAAGTAAAATAAGAAAAGGAGGAAAAGGAAATGGCAATAAAAGTTGGAATTGCACCGGATTCATGGGGCGTATGGTTTCCGGAGCATGAAAAACAGACACCTTGGAACCGTTGTATGGACGAAATGAAAGAAGCGGGCTATGACGGTGTGGAATTAGGACCTTGGGGATATTTCCCTAATACAAATCCTGAGCTTCAAAAAGAGTTGGCAAAACGCAATCTTTCTCTGGTGGCAGGAACGGTAGGGGGAGATTTCCTGAATGATGAATCTGTGGATGAAATGTGCAGGACAATCGATGAGATTGCGGCATTGTTAAAAGATTTTCCGGAGGCAAAATATATTGTTCTGCTTCCAAGTATGTATACGGATTTGGAAACCGGTGAATATGTCATGGAACCGAAATTGACAGCCGAACAGTGGGATCGATATTGTCAGAATGTCCAAAGAGCTGCCGATCATGTGGCAAAACACGGATTGGTGGGAACCTTCCATCCCCATGTAGACTGCCATGTACAGACAGAGGAGGAAATAGAATCTCTTTTGGAAAAAACGACGGTGGAACTTTGCCTGGATACGGGACATCATGTTTACGGCGGAGGAGAGCCTGTTTCCTTTTATGAAAAGCATGCAGACCGAATTCCGTATATTCATATCAAAGATTGTGACATGGAAGTAAAGAAAAAAATGGAACAGGAAAATTGGTCTTTCGCAAAGGCAGTGACAGAAAATATTATGATTGAGCCTGGGAAAGGAAGTATTGACTTTGCGAAGCTTCATCAGGCAATGGAAACAAAGGGATATGACGGATGGGTGGTTGTGGAACAGGATTTGTTCCCGGTAAAATCCTTTGATGTGCCGCTGCCAATTGCAAAATGCGGACGGGAAAATCTAAGAAAAGCAGGTTTTAGATAGCAGAATATATATTGTAAGCGGTCTCCAAGGTCTCGGGCAAGCTCGGATTTTGGCTCATCGCTATCACAAAAAAGACATTCCCTGTTTTAACAGATGCTGAATGTCTTTTTTTCATCATATGAAAAGTTCGAGGCGGACATGTCCGCTGCTTGAAAGAAAGAAGAGGTGATGCTTCATGCAGAGGAGTTCAAAGGATGGGAAGATCGGCGTTTTTACGAAAATTGCCTATGGAAGCGGAGATGTGGCATGCAATATTGTCTATGGGATGATAAGTACGCTGCTTTTGACGTTTTATACGGATTATCTTGGAGTGACTGCCGCTCTGGCAGGTCTGGTGATGCTGATATCGAGAATTTTTGACGGATTTTCGGATGTGGTAATGGGGTATGTAGTTTCAAAGACAAAATCAAAATGGGGACAGTCCAGACCATGGATTTTGTGGATGGCTGCTCCGTATGCGCTTGGGGGAATCCTGCTGTTTACAGTGCCCCACACTTCAGAAACATTACAGTTTATCTATATGTTTGTAACCTATAATTTTTGCACGACGGTTTGTTATACTGCAATCAATCTGCCGTATGGATCCTTATCGGCAATGATGACGAGAAACTCAAAAGAACGGGATTTATTGAGTGTATTTCGGATGGGAATGTCGCCGATGGGAAGAATTCTTGCGGTAAGTCTTACAATGCCGCTGGTAAAATTCTTTGGAGATGATCAGATGGCATGGGTCAAATGTATGAGCCTCTGGGCGGTACTTGCCTTTGTTCTTTTGGTGTTTTGTTTTGTTCGCTGTGAAGAAACCGTGC
>CAJMHU010000082.1 GCA_905213305.1 uncultured Anaerostipes sp. | reverse complement strand
AGTCCGGGCTTCGCAGGGCAGGATGCCGGATAACGTCCGGTAGGGGTGACCCTCAAGCTAGTGCAACAGAAATAAACCGCCGGTGCAAACCGGTAAGGGTGGAAAGGTAAGGTAAGAGCTTACCGCCTGGCTGGTAACAGGCAGGGCATATGTAAACCTCATCCGAAGCAAGACCGAATGGAGAACGATAAATCGGCCCGATTTGTTCTCAGGTGGGTCGCATGAGCTTGCTGGCAACAGTAAGTCGAGACAGATGGCCATTCAACGACATAACCCGGCTTATCGTTCAACTAAAGCAAACCCTATTTTGCAGTTGCAAAATAGGGTTTTTTATGATACAGGAAAGTTTTTACTTTCCTGTATCATAAAAACGCTTTACGGGATGCACACTTTGAGTCAGACTTATTTGCTTTATTTGATCTTAATTTTTTTCTCTAAGTTCTTTTTCCGTTTTAATACTCCTTATGTTAAGTTAAGAACAGAAGGAGGGATTTGATATGACGGCAATTTTAAAAGCAATTCAAAAAATAAAAGTACAATACAGCGATAGTGAAAGAGAATTTTTCTTTCATCATCCGTTGGTTGCAATGCTATTTGTATTTATTGGAATACCGGTATGCATTTTGACCATACTGTGTCTTTGCACTGCTATAATCAGTTTTCTGTTTTATGTTATGGTGGGATTTTAGAGGCTTCTTTATACAATCTTAAGATAGCCTTTTATTTGTTTATACGAGCTTAATGAAAAGAAAGCTATGATAAGTGACATAGAACTTCGTATATGTTAAGTGTAAGGAAAAAAGGGTATGATCATATGGAAAATGTAATTTTAGCGGCAGCAATGTGCGGAATCTTTCTTTTTGGATATGTGATAATGAAAAAACTGGATGAAGTTTTAGAAATAAAAAATACAAGAGATGCCAGAAAACAATTAATCTGGGAACTCAGAAAAGAAAATAAAAATCAGAGAAACAGTTTGTAAAGTGGAAAATAAAAAGCAAATATGGTATTTTATCAGTAGCAGAAGGAGGGGATGGGGTGAGAAAAAAGAAAAGTCGTCTTGCAGTTTCACTGGAAGATGTTTTAAAGAGTGTTGGGATTATACTGGTTGTAAGCTGTATTGGAAAATTATTTCAGAGTCTGGAGTTTGCAGAATCAAATATTATTACAGTTTATGTTTTTGGAGTTTTGGTCATATCGGTTGTCACAAGATATCGTATTTACAGCTTAATCTCATCGGTTGTGAGTGTTTTGGTTTTTAATTTTCTGTTTACAGAACCTAAATTGACGTTACATGCTTATGATCAGGGGTATCCGGTGACTTTTGTGGTGATGTTTATGGCTGCTTTTTTAACCGGAACTCTTGCAGTGCGGATGAAGGAACAGGCGAAACAAGCTGCACGATCTGCATATCGGACGAAACTGTTGCTGGAGACCAATCAGTTGCTGCAGCAGGCAGAGGATCCGAAAGAAATTATTCAAAGGACAGCAAATCAGCTCATGAGGCTTTTAGGAAAAGATGTGATTTTTTATCTGGCAGAAGAAAAAAGCCTCGGAGAGCCTTATATTTTTTATGTACAGGAAGGCAGCGTGCAGGAGAATTACAGTTCTGAAAACGAGCAGAAGGCAGCCTCCTGGGTTTTTAAACATAACAAACAGGCAGGAGCTTTCACAGATATTTTATCCGATGTAAAATGTCTGTATTTGTCTGTGAGAACAAACAGCAGAATCTATGGTGTGATTGGAATTGCGCTTCAGAAACAGCCGCTGGATGACTTTGAACAAGGAATTCTTTTGTCGATTTTAGGTGAATGTGCATTGACTCTGGAAAATGAAAAAAATGCCAGAGAGAAAAAGGAGGCGGAAATTCTTGCGAAAAATGAACAGCTTCGGGCCAATCTTCTGCGCACGATTTCTCATGACCTGCGCACGCCGCTAACTTCAATTTCTGGTAATGCCAGCAATTTACTCTCCAATGAAACTTCTTTTGACGAGGCAACAAGAAAGCAGCTTTACACAGATATCTATGACGATTCCATGTGGCTGATAAATTTAGTGGAAAACTTACTCTCTGTCACAAGAATCGAAGGAGGACAGTTGAATCTGCGAATGACCAATGATCTAATAGATGATGTAATCGTTGAGGCGTTGCACCATATCAATCGGAAAAGCGTGGAGCATGAAATTGTCGTGGAACATGAGCAGGAATTTCTTTTTGCAAAAATGGATGCGAAGCTGATCGTTCAGGTTGTGATCAATCTCGTGGATAACGCCATTAAATATACACCGAAGGGATCAAGGATTGTGATTCGGACCATGAAACGCAAAAATCAAGTGGCAGTATCGGTGACTGATGATGGGGATGGCATTTCAGAGGAAAGGAAACCGCGTATCTTTGATATGTTCTACAGCGGCGCTGATAAAATAGCAGATAGTCGAAGAAGTCTCGGTCTTGGACTGGCGTTGTGCAAGTCTATAATACATGCGCACGGAGGAAGGATCTGGGTGTCTGATCATAAGCCGCATGGCACGATATTTACGTTTACACTACCGGCAGAGGAGGTACAAATACATGAATAAACCATTAATTTTAGTTGTGGAAGATGATGCGTCTGTGAAAAATTTAGTTACAACGACTTTGAAGGCTCACGACTATCGTTATTTAACAGCTGCAAATGGAACTTCTGCAATTTTGGAGGCGTCATCTCACAATCCAGATATTGTTTTGCTGGATCTTGGGCTGCCGGACATGGATGGAATTGAAGTTATTAAAAAAGTACGAACTTGGTCCAATATGCCGATGATCGTTCTGAGCGCCCGAAGTGAAGACACAGATAAGATAGATGCTCTGGATGCGGGAGCGGATGACTATCTCACCAAGCCCTTTTCAGTGGAAGAATTGTTGGCGCGTCTTCGTGTCACACAGAGACGCCTGGCGATTATGGAGAAGGAGTCAGAGAAAGAATCTTCTGTTTTTACAAACGGCAAGCTTCAGGTTGATTATGCGGCGGGATGCGCTTATTTTGATGGAAAAGAGCTGCATTTAACCCCGATTGAATACAAGCTGCTAAGTCTTCTCTCGAAAAATGTCGGGAAAGTATTGACCCATACTTTTATCACACAACGAATTTGGGGGAGCAGTTGGGAAAATGATATAGCGTCGCTGAGAGTTTTTATGGCGACTTTGAGGAAAAAAATTGAAAAAGAACCCAACACTCCAAAATATATTCAGACGCATATCGGAGTCGGCTACCGAATGTTAAAGGTAGAAGGATCTGATGGTGGATCTAAAAACCCCAATCTGTCAAAATAAGACAGATTGGGGTTTTTGAAATTACATACAATATAGAGGGAAGAAATCGACAGTTTTTGATTGGATATGAAAGAACTTTCAAAATTAATAAAATCTATTGAAAATAATTTTAAACAGGATATACTAAAGATTAAGAACAGGTGAGAGAAGGAGGAAGTCGTATGAATCCAAAGATGGAACAGATAAAAGGAAAGTTAATTGTATCTTGTCAAGCTCTTCCAGAAGAGCCGCTGCATTCATCCTTTATTATGGGAAGAATGGCGTTGGCAGCCAAACAAGGTGGCGCCAGCGGAATACGCGCCAACACGAAGGAGGATATCAAGGAAATTAAATCTCAGGTTGATCTTCCGGTCATTGGCATTGTCAAGAGAAATTATGAGGACTGCGACGTATATATTACTCCGACAATGAAAGAGATTGATGAGTTGATGGAAGTAAAGCCGGAGATCATAGCATTGGATGCAACGATTTCTGAACGGCCGGGGAAAAAGAGTCTGGATGTATTTTTCCATGAAATCAAAGAAAAATATCCGGACCAGCTTTGGATGGCAGATTGTTCTACAGTGGAGGAAGCAGTGTTTGCAGATCAGCTGGGATTTGATTTTATTGGAACGACTTTGGTGGGATATACAAAGCAGAGCAGAAATTTAAGAATTGAGGCTGATGATTTTGAGATCATAAGAGATATGATAAAGAAGGCAGAGCATCCGGTTATTGCAGAAGGCAATATCAATACGCCGGAGAAAGTAAGACGAGTCTTGGAACTGGGAGCATATAGCGTTGTGGTTGGTTCTGCGATTACGCGGCCGCAATTAATTACCAAATCATTTGCAGATGCGATTCCATCGTAAGAAACCGGCTGAGAGGGAAGTCTTATGGAGTATTATGTGAAATCGGTGATTCCAATTATTGAATCGAATTATGAGAATTTTACGGTTTTGGAAAGAACGATTGCAGATTTTTTTATGAACAATCAGGAAAAGCTGGATTTTTCCGCAAAAGCAATTGCGAAGCGGTTGTATGTTTCCGAGGC
>CAJMHU010000081.1 GCA_905213305.1 uncultured Anaerostipes sp. | reverse complement strand
CTTCCGGCTTCATTCCTTTAAATTCATCGACTGTTTTCACCAGAATATGTGCTAAAATACGCTTTTTGACATTCTATATTCTTAGTAATCCAACACAACTTTCCGGCATGCTTCACAGATTGCCGCTTTAATATGTGTTCTGTGACTCGGCTTTAACTCTGTAATCTTCACAAATCCATCCGCATTTTTTGCATTCTCAAACACTCCCGGAACTTCATTTGCGAAACTGAATGCACCATCTTTGCTGCAAAATAGATAACCATCTCTCATTTCTTTTCCACAATTTGGACACTTCATAATGCTCTCCTTTTCCGACTGCACATAGCTCAACTCCATTATTCAACGCCGGCAACCTGTTGACTCAACCGCAATGTTTCTCTCATTTTTTCTTCAAATTCTTCTGCTTTTACTAGCGCAATCCCTTCCGCCTCATCACCGAGTACAATCAACCGATCCCCACTATTCAGGTTAAAAATATCTCTGGCAGCCTTCGGAATCACGATCTGCCCTTTGCTTCCGATTGTCACCGTCCCCCACAGATGCTTTCCTGGTGGTGCCGGAGCCAGTCTGGTATTTCCTACTGTATTTTCCTGATGAAGCAATGCATCAATGGTAATATCATAAAATTTTGCCAGTCGATCACATTTTTCAATATCCGGAACCGTCTCTCCTGCTCGTGTCAACTCCAGACCAAAAAAAAATTGATTTTTTGTACCCTCAAATATCACTTCCCATTATACCTGCTATTGCAGTATATTGAAAGCAATATTTATACTTGCAGAAGAAAGGAGTGCCACATTTTCTCGGCACTCCAAACTCTGTAACCATCCATCTTACTTGAAAAATGGATCATCTGTATTCCATACAATCTCTATATTGTCCTCTCCATTGATAATCACTTTTTTGATTACCTTCTGGATTTTCTCTCTGTCAAAAGATTCCATATTGATGATACTTTCTAACTGTGTCTCAAACTTACTAGAAGAATTATCTTCTGGCGGTATTTCTGTTTTAAGCTGTTCGATTTCCTGATGCAATTCATCAATCTGCTCCACCATCGCCTTTGAACGCTTGACATACTCTTCTCTTGTGAGCTTGTCATCCTTATAATCAGAATACAACATCATCTTTTTACTGCTGAGGCTCTTCACCTTCTTTTCAAGTGTTGCAATCTTTTCTTCCGGAGATACTTCTTTCGATTTACCGGCTCTCTTTATTCCTTTCTCATCCAGATAAACTGTTGCATACATATTTACAGTTTTCATGATTGCATCTTCAACCTTGGCAATTTCCACCCTGTTGCTTTTGCATGGAGAATTTTCCTCAATTCTGGACGAGTAACAAAGAAGAATGTCACCTTTTACCCTTTTGCTGGGTGCTAAAGCTCTGCCACACACACCACAATAATAAAACGGATTATAGTTTCTCTTACCACGCTTTGGACGAATATATTTTTTTGAATTAGCATGTGCCATATCAAATAATTCCTGAGTAATAATGGGTTCATGGCAATTTTCTATCACCATCCATTCGTCTTTAGGAACATAGCTTGAAGTGTTATTGCTGCCTATCCTCTTCTTAGTTTTATTCCATATCAGTTTTCCAAGATAAACTTCATCGTTTAATATATCCCGGATAGAAGAAGTACTCCACAGACTTTTTACTTCAACTGCATGAAAAACGTTTCTGCTTCCTTTTCTCTTCTTATATGCGGATGGTGTATCAATACCGTGAGCATTTAAGTAATTTGCCACTTCCGTTTTTCTTTTGCCCTGTGCGGTCAGTTCAAATATCAGCTTAACCACTTCTGCTGCTTCCGGATCTACAATAATCTTATGCTTATCATTTGGATCTTTGACATATCCATACCTTAACTGACCACTAATGTTCTCCCCCTTCAGTATCCTTGTGTGCTTTGCAGAACATATTTTATTGGACAAGTCCCTGCTATAAAGCATATAGATTAAATTCTTAAACGCAATATTCATACCACCGGTGGAACCATCATAGTTATCGCTGTCATAATTGTCATTAACTGCAATAACCCGCACCTGATAAAGTGGAAGTATCTGCTCCAGAAGACTACCGACTTCAATATAATCCCTTCCGAGTCTGGATAAATCCTTTACAACAATGCAGGATATTTTATCAGCTCGGACATCCTCCATAAGCTTCATATAGCCCGGTCTTTCAAATTTTGTTCCGGTAAATCCATCATCACAGTATTCCTGTACCTTCGTATCCTTAAGCTCCGAATGATTGCCAATAAATGATTCTAACAATTCCCTCTGACTGGATACACTGTTACTCTCTTCCTTCTGATTTAATGATACATCCTCATCTTCCATAGAAAGGCGAATATACATAGCAGTTATCTTACTCATACAAATCACCTTCTCTCTTATTCTTTACCTGTAACAGTTCTTCCAGACAATCATCATAAACCAGATTTACGGAAATTCTTCCATCTTCAAACACCTGTACCTTGTCAACAAATGCATCTGCCAGCTCTTTGTTAAGCTTTCTGCATTTCAGATATTTATTGATAAGGTTTTCCCAGTCTTCATCAATCTTATAATTCTTTGAATACAGGTTCTGAGATACTAAAAGATTATCAATCTCCTTCTTCAAAGCTTCGCTTTTTAGAAGATACTGCTGTTTTAATGTCAGATATTCGCTCTCATTAATCAAATGTTCTGAGTAATCTCCATATAACTCAGAGAACTTGCGGTTTACTTTCTCCAGTTCCCTGCGCTGTCTGGTAATGGCTTTTTCATACACATCGTATTTTTTCAGTCCGCTGCTTCTTGCATTTAATTCCCGTATCACTTTTAATGCGTCAATACAGCAACGCATATGATTTGAAATCTGAGCAAAGACAGCTTTGTTGACTTCCTCCTGATCAATTTTGTGTCTTGAACATGCCGGATTAATACCATCTGAAAAAGTTCCACAAAAATATACATACGATTTTGTTGTTCTTGGAGAAAGTCTCATTCCCTTGCCACAGTCTCCGCATACGATTTTTCCCTTTAGCAGATTCATTTCATTAGGTGGGTGTTTTGTAAACTCTTTTGCAAAATAAGCATCCGAGATTTCCTTTACTCTTTCCTGTGCCTTTTCAAATGTCTCTTTGTCAACAAGCGGCTCATGCGTATTTTCAACAATGACCCATTCACTTGGATCTGTTGCATGGAGTGGAATATTATTGTATTTCTCAATTACCACTTTCCCATGCACCGCCGAACCAATATATGCCTGATTTGTCAGTATTGACTTAACTGTTGTTTTGGTCCATACACCATTGGTTTTTACGTTCAGCTGGTAACCAAGAGATTTTAAATACATCAATGGTGACATTATTCCCTGCTCATTCAGATATTTTGCAATTGGTGTATATCCTTTGCCCTCTAAAAACAATTTATAAATAAGCCTGACATTTCCAGCAGTTGCTTCATCCACAACAATTCTGTTCTTCTCCGTCTTGGATTTCAGATATCCATATGGAGCAAAACCGCACATATATTCATCAGTAGTCCATTTTCTACGATGTGCAGTTGAAACTTTCTTTGAAATATCCTTAGCATAAAACTCATTGAACAGAGGTTATTCGGGAAAGGGAAAGACAAACAAGCAGAAATCCAGTATTCATGCGGGTTTGTGGCGGGATGGCTCCCCAAAAGCTGAACACAAATAAGACAAGCAGCAATACAATCGCATATCGTTTCTCAGGGAGAATGTTGATTTACGTCACATTCTCCCTTTTTTTATTCCAGAAACGAGGTGATTGCAAAGTGAACACACAAATTATCGCCATCGCCAACCAGAAAGGCGGCGTTGGCAAGACAACGACCTGTGCCAACCTGGGGATCGGGCTGGCGCAGGCCGGACGAAAGGTGCTGCTGATCGACGGAGACCCGCAAGGCAGCCTGACCATCAGCCTGGGCCATCCCCAACCAGACAAGCTGCCCTTTACCCTGTCCGACGCGATGGGCCGTATTCTGATGGATGAGCCGCTGCGACCCAGCGAGGGTATCCTGCACCACCCGGAGGGTGTTGACCTGATGCCTGCGGACATCCAGTTGTCTGGTATGGAGGTTTCTCTGGTGAACGCCATGAGCCGCGAGACCATCTTGCGGCAGTATCTGGACACCGTAAAGGGACAGTATTCCCATATCCTCATTGATTGCCAGCCCTCTCTGGGGATGCTCACGGTCAATGCCCTGGCAGCCGCCAATAGGGTCATAATTCCCGTCCAGGCAGAGTATCTGCCCGCCAAGGGTTTGGAACAACTGCTCCAAACAGTAAATAAGGTGAAGCGGCAGATCAACCCAAAACTCCAGATTGACGGCATCCTGCTGACGATGGTGGACAACCGCACCAACTTTG
>CAJMHU010000080.1 GCA_905213305.1 uncultured Anaerostipes sp. | reverse complement strand
CTTTACCAAGGGTCTGGCAGAAGGACTTGGAATTTGCGAGCCGATTCAAAGTCCCACATTTACCATTTTGAGAGAATATCATGAAGGAAGGCTTCCTTTCTATCATTTTGACGTATATCGGATTGGTGATCTTGAAGAAATGGATGAGATTGGATATGAGGATTACGTTTATGGAGATGGAATTTGTCTGATTGAGTGGGCGAATCTCATTGATGAAATTTTGCCGGAGCATTATCTGAAAATTACAATTCAAAAGGATTTGGAACGGGGCTTTGATTATCGTGAAATTGAGATGGAGGAGTTATAGATGAAATTATTGGTATTAGACAGCTCCGGTCTGGTAGCTTCTGTGGCATTGATTGAGGATGATCGACTAATTGCAGAGTATACCACCGGAAATAAACTGACTCATTCTCAGACGCTTTTGCCCATGCTGAATGAAGTGATCAGACGGACATCGTTTGAGATGGAAGAAATTGATGCAGTTGCCGTTGCGATGGGACCAGGATCTTTTACGGGACTGCGAATCGGAGCTGCCACAGCGAAGGGACTTGGATTGGCGTTCAAGAAACCGGTGATTCCAGTTCCGACGGTGGACGGACTTGCTTACCAGCTTTTTGGAGTCACAAATTTGATTTGCCCGATGATGGATGCTCGTCGAAAGCAGATTTATACAGGATTTTATCGGTTTGAGGGGTCTGAGATGAAAGTTCTCAAGGAACAGTGTGCTCAAAGCGTAGAAGATACTTTGATCCAATTAAAAGAGTATGGGGAACCGGTTATTTTTTTAGGCGATGGAGTTCCTGTGTATCGGTCAGAAATTGAAACCTGTATGAAGGATCTGGCTATCTTTGCCCCTGCTCATGCAAACCGACAGAGAGCCGGAGCAGTAGGCGCGCTGGCAGAAATATATTTTCAAAAGGGAAAATACATGGATGCAGATCAATTTGTTCCGGAGTATTTAAGAAAATCGCAGGCAGAGCGGGAAAGAGAAGAGAGAATTCATGGACAAGGCTAAGGCGACTGCAAGAGAATGGCATGTACATAAGGCGCTGCCGGAGGAGCTGCCTATGGTTGCGGAAATTGAGAAGCTTTCTTTTCATAAACCGTGGAGTCTGCTGAGTATCGAATCGTTCTATCGAAAGAAAACCAGTGATATTTTTGTTTGGAGAGATCGAAACCGAATTAGCGGTTATATTATGGCAGAACATGTTTTGGAGCAAGCTGAAATTCAGAGAATTGCGATTGTTCCGTTTATTCGGAAGATGGGAATCGGGACGCTTTTATTTGAGGAATTCAGAAAAAGATACCGGGCGCTTGGTGTAGAAACAATTTATCTCGAGGTTCGGAAATCAAATATTGCTGCGAGAAATTTTTACAAAAAATGTGGATTTGAAGAATACGGGCAAAGACCTAAATATTATACAGACCCAATTGAGGACGCGGTTCTGATGTTTTGGGATGACCCAAATCCGGGCCAATCATTACCAGTGGATTTTTGTAATCCTGCTCTTTATAATGAGGATTGTAAGGAGGAGAATGAGATGAAGTGTAATGTGTGTGGAAGTCCATTAAACGAAAAAACAGATTTTATTGCAGTAGAAAAAGAGTGGGGATATTTTTCTGAAAAAGATACGGAAATTCATAAATTTAAAATTTGCGAAAAATGCTATGATCGTATCCGGAAAGAATTTAAAATTCCCCCGATTGTAACTGAAAAAAATGAAGTGTTATCATAAAGGATGATTTATGTTAGATGTATGTTTGTTGGGGACCGGGGGCATGATGCCCCTTCCATATCGAAAGTTAACAGCGTGTATGACAAGATTTAACGGGCATAGCCTTTTGATTGATTGTGGGGAAGGAACACAAGTGGGGATCAAAGAGCGAGGATGGAGTGTAAAGCCGTTGGACGCCATTTGCTTGACGCATTTTCATGCGGATCATGTCAGCGGTTTGCCGGGATTGCTTTTAACCCTGGGGAATGCAGAGCGAACAGAGCCTCTGTTGGTGATCGGACCAAAAGGTGTAAGAAATGTTGTGAATTCTTTAAGGATTATAGCGCCTGAACTTCCGTTTTCCATTGAATTTTATGAGTTGACAAAAAAGGAACATACGATTGAAATGAATGGATATCGTCTGGAGGCTTTTCAGGTGAAGCATAATGTGCCCTGCTATGGATATAGTATGGTGATACCCCGTGCAGGCAAATTTGATCCTGAAAAGGCTAAGGCGAATAATATTCCTATGAAATATTGGAACCGTCTGCAAAAAGGAGAGACTTTGAAAGACGAAACCGGGCGCATTTTAACCAGTGATTTGATTTTGGGCGAGCCGCGGCAGGGAATTAAATTGACGTATTGTACAGATACAAGACCTGTTCCGGCAATTTCCGAGCATGCAGCCGGAGCAGATCTCTTTATCTGTGAGGGAATGTATGGTGAGGATGGCAAGGAGAAAAAGGCAAGGGAATATAAGCATATGACATTTTATGAGGCAGCCTGTCTTGCAAAAGAGGCCAAGGTCAAAAAACTTTGGCTGACGCATTACAGTCCGTCCTTGATTCGCCCCGAAGAATTTATGGAGAAGGTTCGTAATATTTTTCCGAGAGCGGCAGCCGGAAAAGACGGAAAGACAGTGACTTTGGATTTTTATGAGGAATAGGAGTAGGAGTACGGAATGGAAGGTAGAATTAAAATTTTAGCAATTGAGTCTTCCTGTGATGAAACTGCAGCAGCAGTTGTTGAAAATGGAAGGACTGTAAAGTCTAATATAATTTCATCTCAGATCGAACTGCATAAACTCTATGGTGGTGTTGTTCCGGAGATTGCATCCAGAAAACATGTAGAGAAGATAAATTATGTCATAAAAGAGGCATTGACAGAAGCGGGAGAAACACTGGATACTATAGATGCCGTTGCAGTAACCTATGGTCCCGGACTGGTTGGCGCACTGTTGGTGGGAGTGGCAGAGGCAAAAGCAATTGCATTTGCAAAACAAAAACCGTTGGTTGGAGTGCATCATATTGAAGGGCATATTTGTGCAAACTATATAGAACACCCGGATCTGGAACCACCGTTTTTATGTTTGGTTGTTTCAGGAGGACATACTCATTTAGTTGATGTGAAAGCGTATGGAACCTATGAGATTATTGGATGCACAAGAGATGATGCGGCGGGTGAAGCTTTTGATAAAGTGGCGCGTGCAATTGGTCTTGGATATCCGGGAGGACCTAAAATAGAAGCCCTCGCAAAAGAAGGAGACAAAGAGGCGATTGCCTTTCCAAGGGCAAAAGTAAACGATTCTAAGATGGATTTTAGTTTTAGCGGGCTAAAATCAGCAGTATTAAATTATTTAAATCATTGTGAAATGAAGGGGGAAACTGTAAAGAAAGCAGATGTGGCTGCATCTTTTCAGGAGGCAGTGGTAGATGTTTTAAGTTCTCATGCAGTGGAAGCGGCGAATGAACTGGGCTATCAAAAACTGGCAATTGCAGGAGGAGTAGCTTCCAACGGGGCATTTCGCGATAAAATGAAAGAGCGCTGTCAGAGAGCAGGAATTCAGTTTTATCACCCCTCTCCTATTTTTTGTACAGATAATGCAGCCATGATCGGGGTATGCGGATATTATGATTATATCAATGGTGTAAGAAGCGGTTGGGAATTAAATGCGGTGCCTGGATTAAAAATCGGGACCAGACAGGGGTAAGCTATGAGAGAAAAGATTGTAGCCATTGTTCTTGCTGCCGGGGAAGGAAAAAGAATGGGCAGCGGAATTCCAAAGCAATATATGCTGATCAAATCACGGCCGTTGGTGTATTATGCTTTAAAGGCGTTTGAGGAGAGTCCGGTTGACGAGGTAATTCTTGTCACAGGCGGGGATGAAATTGATTATTGCAAAAAATATATTGTAGAGCGCTACCATTTTGATAAGGTGACAAAAATTATAGCGGGCGGATCTGAGCGTTATGAATCAGTTCATTGCGGACTGCAGGCGATTGATCAGGCGGATTATGTATTGATTCATGATGGGGCACGTCCGATGATTCATGTTCATCTGGTCCGAAAGTGCATTCGTTATGTAAGGGAATACCGGGCGTGTGTGGTAGGAATGCCGTCAAAAGATACAATCAAGGTTGTCGATGAGGAGCAATATGCCATTCGGACTCCGGAACGAAAGCTGTTATGGCAGGTTCAGACTCCGCAATGCTTTGAATTCGACCTGGTAAAAAAAGCTTATGAGAAATGCATAGAATGTGGAGATACAACCGTTACAGATGATGCAATGGTTGTTGAAACTTATGCAAAGGTTCCAGTAAAATTATTTGAAGGCGGATATGATAATATTAAGATTACGACACCGGAAGACATGAGAATTGCAGGAAGTCTTGTCAAGGCGCGTAAAGTGTTGAGAGTGCTCCATACAATCCATGATAAAATGATTTATGTGCAGATGAAACTATATCAGAGGCACTATAAAACAAAAAAAGTAGAAAAATAAAAAAAGTTTGAAAAACATGTTGACAAATAGTTTCTGTCTTGGTATTATATACAAGTCGTCGCAAGAGAGACGGAAGCAATGACAACATATATTTATTGTCTGGAGAGGTATCGAAGTGGTCATAACGAGGCGGTCTTGAAAACCGTTTGTCCGC
>CAJMHU010000079.1 GCA_905213305.1 uncultured Anaerostipes sp. | reverse complement strand
CAGTAAAAATAGCAAGTTGAACTTTGCTCAGAACAGAGAAAAAATGGTTACATTTCATTTGTACTTTTTCTTGACATAGGACCACGTTTTTCCTTTTTCTTTTGGACGACATCCCATTTCCAGCCGATATGGACGAATTTGATCCAATGGTTTTAAAATTCCATAAAATCCGCTGAGAATTCTGCAGTGGTCATTGAGGAACCTCAATTCCTCTTTGGTCATTTCCCCTGCGCCCAGATTTTGATATACCAGACCGTTATAAGAAAGTGCCGCGGCTCCTGACGGAGCATTCTCATAATTTTGTATATCGAAAAACGTCTGTAGCGCTATTTTTTCATTCACCTTCATTGTTGTCTCCAGATCCCACGGCTGCATCTTCTGAAGTTCTCTTTGCAAAAGCTCTGTCTTATGAAGCATAACCGGTTCAGATTTTGGAAGCTCACTGTACTCCACAATTTTCATATTTTTCGCCGGTGAAATCATTGCAATCATTATCTTCCATCCTTTTTACTGCATGGCTCTGACAAAATTACTGGTAATATCTTCCCAGTGCATCCGCTCCTAAAATTGCCGCATATACGTCCTCCGGAGTTACTTCAAACGGCATATTGCCAAGAGTATCATCCGGGGAACATGCAAGACGCGCAACTTCCATGATCTGCTCTTCTTTTATCTCTTTTATTCCAAGTTCCTCTAATGTAGTCGGCAATCCAGCTTCCGCACAAAATGCCAGGACATCCTGAATTTCTTCCTGATCTGCATTTTCAAGAACAAGCTGTACCAACGTACCAAATGCAACTTTTTCTCCATGATACAGATCATGAGTCTCCGGCACCGCAGTCAGCCCATTATGGATGGCATGAGCTCCTGCCAATCCTCCGCTTTCAAATCCGATGCCTGAAAGGTACGTATTTGCCTCGATCACATGCTCCACTGCTTTGGTACAAACCTTCTCACGTACCGCAAGCATCGCATCAATTCCTTCATCAAGAAGCGTTTCATAACAAAGCTTTGCCAGCGCCATCGCCGTTAATGTAACTTTGCCTCCCACACAGTTGAGCGCATCCGAACGCCGGCAGGCTCTTGCTTCAAAATAGGTGGCAAGCGCATCCCCCATCCCCGCAACAAACAAACGCTCCGGTGCTTTGCTTACAATTTCCGTATCCACCAATACCATGTTGGGGCTTGCCGGCAAAAACAAATATTTTTCAAAGACACCTTCATCCGTATAAATCACAGAAAGTGCACTGCAAGGCGCATCGGTTGACGCAATGGTCGGCACAATCATCACCGGTTTTTTCATATAATACGCAACCGCTTTTGCAGTATCATGAATTTTTCCTCCTCCGATTCCGACAATCACTTCACTTCCTGCCTCTTTACAAAGCTCCATGATCCGATGAATTTCTGTCATACAGCACTCACCTCGAAATGTTTCATAAGTGATCTGCGCATCATTTCTTCCTTCTGTAATGGACGGCTCCACCCGTTTTCTTCCGGAACCGCTGGTCAAAATAAATAATTTCTTCCCATAATTCTGCGCATAGGTACACAGATTCTTTAATTCCCCTTTTCCCTGAATATACCGGCTTGGACTTCCAATAATATTTGCCATATGAATTTCCCCTTTCAATCTTCGGCTGTTTCTATGTTCCGTTTCTTCTTTCAATATAACCCAACTTGACAAGTTTTGAAACCCTTTTGATGCTATTTTGTTAAATTTTTCACTTTTTTCTATCGCTAAAAGGAAACCTTTTCATCCAAAACTGTCCTGCATATTATATATTTTCCAAAAAAGAAGTCTTTTATGACAAAACCATCCTCTGCTGCCGTTTTTCAGTATTTTATGGGAATCCTGCTGCATGATTTACAAAATCTTGTTTCCTCTCATTTAATGTATCGTCCGTCCGGTAAATACTGCAACCGATCTTGGCTTCATTACAAATTCATGGTCGATTCTCGGTTCTTCTCCTTCTGGATAAAAATATTTTCCCTGATCATCTCCATACGTATTAACACTTAAATACCATGCACCATGATGTTCCAGATTCGGCACTGTAATCCGCACCTCTTCCCAATTTGCATTGAGCGCCACATAAACCAAATCATCTTTCCCCTTCTTCCGATCATATCCGGCAAAGCTAACGGCAAGCATTTTGGCATTGTTCGGAAGCGTCACCTTCTCGGCATTGGTATCATGAGCGTGCATTCCTTCCATTCCGCAGACGGCATCTGCCAGTTTTTTTCGGATGGTCGGATGCTGTTTCCTGTAATCAATCATAAATTTAAAAAACTCAAATAATTCACGATTCTGTTCCAGCAATGACCAGTCGATCCATGAAATTTCATTGTCCTGACAGTAGCTGTTGTTATTTCCATGTTTGGTATTTGCAAACTCGTCTCCGGAAAAAAACATCGGAGTCCCACGGCTGCACATTAACACCGCACAGGCATTGCGAATCATGCGCCAGCGAAGTTTCAGCACCTCCGGATCTGTTGTCTCACCTTCTGCTCCGCAATTCCAGCTTCGATTATCATCAGCACCGTCCGTATTGTCCCATCCATTTGCCTCATTGTGTTTCATATTATAAGAATATAGATCATACAGCGTGAATCCGTCATGACAAGTCAAAAAATTAATACAGGAATTATAGCCGGCATAATTATCATTTCCATCAGAATCATATCCTCCATACAGGTCTCCGGAACCGCAGATTCTCCATGCTGCATTCCATGATTCCCAAAAATCTCCCTTTAAATATCCTCGGATTGTATCCCGGTATTGTCCGTTCCATTCCGCCCAGCGCCGGCTGGCAGGGAAATTCCCCACCTGATAAAGACCTCCTGCATCCCACGCTTCCGCAATCAGCTTTACATTTTTCAGAAGCGGATCATATGCCAGACTCTTAAGAAGCGGTGGATTGTTCATTGGTTTCCCGGTTTCATCTCTTCCCAGAATGCTGGCAAGATCAAAACGAAATCCATCCACCCTGTAATTGATCGTCCAATATCGAAGACATTCTAAAATCATTTGCTGTACAATCGGGTGATTGCAGTTCAAAGAATTTCCGCACCCGCTGAAATTATAGTAATTTCCTTCCGGCGTCAGCAAATAGTAAACATTATTATCAAATCCCTTAAAGCTGAAAAACGGCCCCGCCTCGTTTCCTTCCGCCGTATGATTAAATACTACATCCAGAATTACTTCGATATCATTGTCATGCAATGCTTTAATTAGCTCTTTTAATTCTCTTCCCTCGTTATTCTTCTCATCTGCTGCCGCATAGCTGGCATTGGGAGCAAAAAAACTGACAGTATTATATCCCCAATACTCAATTAATTCATTTCCCTGATAATCCCTGGCATTGATCATTTCGTCAAATTCAAAAATCGGCATTAGCTCTACAGCATTGATGCCCAGCTCTTTTAGATAAGGAATTTTTTCTTTTAAGCCCGCAAAGGTACCGGGATTTTTCACTCCGGAAGAACGATGCTGCGTAAATCCCCGCACGTGAAGCTCATAAATAATAAGATCGCTCATCTCTTTTTTCGACTGTGGCTGAATTCCCCAGTCAAAGGTATCTTTCACCACTCTTGCATGGTAAGGCGCCTTTCGTTTTTTTCTCCAAACCTCTTGTCCTGTAACTGCCTTTGCATACGGATCTAATAATATTTTCGTTTTATCAAATAGCAGTCCCTTTTTCTCGTCATACGGACCGTCCACCCGATATGCATATTCAAACTCTTCAATCTTTAAATCATAGACCAGCATGGAGTAGACATCTCCGATCTTATAAGAATCCGGAAACGGGATGACTGCATAAGGTTCTTCCTCTTCCAAATGGAACAGCAGCAGTTCACAGGATGTCCCACGACTGGAATGCACTGTGAAATTAACTCCTGTGGGCATCTCTGTAGCGCCATTTAAGTCAAACATTCCCGGACGGACATAAAAACCATTGATCTCCATCATCGGTTCCACCATAACCGGCTCATTAATTAAATAATTACTGTTATATTTTTTCAAATTGGTCTCCTATCTTGTTTTCATCAAACTATCCTATTATATTTGAAAATTATAACATAAATCTCGGATGCATCAAACCTCTTGCGCGCTAATCTCTCTTCATGGTCTCAAGCAGCGCACAGTATTTGTCTGCCACACAGACAATCCATGCCTCTTTGTAGCGGGGCAGCGTCAGATTTAGCGGAAACATATGGGCGGCAATCATATTTTCTTCCACCTGATTTAACTGAAAATCCTCTCTTGCATTTTTTAAGGCCTTTTGCGGATGAAAAAAACCATGCAGTCTATGACCGGCATCTTTTTCATGCCAGTCATATAAAAAATAATCGTGCAGAAGGGCTCCCCGAACCAAAGAATTCCAATCCACCTCCAGTTCCAGTTTCACTGCAATCCAAAGGCTCATATACGCAACTCGAATACTATGCTGAAAAACCGTGGTCGTGCCGTGCTGCATATGATTTTTTTCCATAGCAAAACGTCCTTCCTGTTTCAAATGACCGATGGTTCCTTTCAGCAGCCTTGTATGACTTTCTGTAATCTTTGCTTTTCTACTAATTCGCAATTTCTTTTTCCCTTCTGCCCTTCTTTCAGATATGAGTTTATGCCCTCTCTGATTTTGTGTCAAGGTGAAATCACGGATTCCATCAGGTTTTCATGGTTTTCTTCCCTTCCTGTCTAAGAATTTCTTTGACTTTATTATCAATATCTCCAGGTTCATGCCTTATACTGCCTTATACCCCATTTGATAGACACATAGAACGAGTGGTATAATATATCCAGAAAGTCAGGAGGAAGAATTATGGCACAGACGTACAGTGTCGAATTCAAGGAAGAGGCATGTAAACGTGTACAGTCGGGGATACCGGCGGCACA
>CAJMHU010000078.1 GCA_905213305.1 uncultured Anaerostipes sp. | reverse complement strand
AACCGCCTTGAAGTACCCACTTTAAGAAATTACGGCAGAAAGAGAAGATACTTTATATAAAGAATAATTTGAAGTTGTTCGGTACAAAAATCGACTGCATTTCATTCTACCACTGTACAGTCATTGCAAGCCCTGAAGTTATCGTTTATAATGATAAGTAGTAAGGCAACAGGATATAATAACTGTATGCGGGGTGTGAAAAGAGAACCATGAATTTAATTTTAAGTGACAGGAATTTTGATTTGTCTGTGGATATTCCTTCCACAGAATTTATCAATCTTTCCAATTTAAAAATCGCAAATTGTATAGGCTGTTTTGGGTGTTGGACAAAAACGCCCGGAAAATGTGTGATCCGGGATGATGCGGTGAAGGTTTATCCGAAAATTGCCGCAAGCGACCGAGTGCTGTATATTAGCAAGGTGAAATATGGAAGTTACGATACGCCCATGAAAACCATGTTGGAGCGCGCAATTCCCGTTCAACAAGCATTTATCCGGCTTCTGCACGGGGAAACCCATCATGTTCAGCGGGCAGTTGTGCCCAAGCGGGCGGCTATTATTGGATATGGAGATATCTCCGACGAAGAAAAGGAAATTTTTACACAGCTTGTCAATCGAAACGCCAGCAATATGAGTTTTGAGAGCGTTCGGGTTCTTTTTGCCCGGGAGGATACGTTGGAGCAGACTGTGAGAAACGAGGTGCTGTCATGGGAAAAATAATGATGCTCAACGGAAGCCCACGCGCTCCGAAATCAAATTCCAAACAGTATGCGGAACTGTTTGCAAAAAATGTTGATATGCCGACAAAATATTTTGCTATAAACAAGAAAAACCATTTGGAACTTTGTGAAGAGATGGAGAATTTTACAGAGGTTCTGCTCGTCTTCCCGCTTTACGCAGACGGGATTCCCGTGACGCTTCTAAACTTTTTGAAGACATTGGAAAAACATCCACCGAAACAAAAACCGAGAGTCTCTGTTTTGATCAATTGTGGTTTTTATGAACCTGAACAAAATAATATTGCCGTAAAAATGATACAGATTTTTTGTAAGCAGCAAGGTTATTCCTTCGGATCGGTTTTACGTATTGGAAGCGGTGAGGCCATTTTAAATACGCCGCTTAAATGGTTTGTGATACGGAATATCAAACGGCTGGCAGCTTCCATTTCAGAAGGACGCGGCGAAAATCTGAAGGTGACTATGCCTCTTCCGAAAAAAATGTTTGTGCAGGCGTCTACAACCTATTGGTTGAATTATGGGAAAAGGAACGGAATTACGCGGGAACAGATGGAAACTATGGAAATTGAGAAGGAATAAATATATTTCACTTATAAAAATGCGCGCTATAATATGTTTAACAAGATACTTATTTGGATGATTTGGCAGATACAGCCGAATGGCTGATATTAGGGTTTTGGAGCAGAGAATGATTTGGAATTTCAGTGTCATAAATATATGTCTATTTCTTCAATTCTGAAATAGCGTCACCAGGGAAAACCGTGGTGACGCTATTTTTTTGTTTTTAGAAATGTCCTTAAATAGAAAAAGTATCTCTTAAAAAATCAGAGCCGGCATGACTTCTGTCACGCCAGCTCTGAAAATTTTTATATCAAAAAGAATAATTTGAAGTTGTTCGGTACAATAAAAGAAGGAGTGAATAAAAAACGGAGGAATAGGAAATGAAATCGCGAGTAATTCGGAAAAATATGATAAAGCCCTATGAGCAGGCATTGGTGCAGGCTGAGAAAAGCGCGGCCACAGTGGAGAAGTATCTGCGGAGCGTGAAAGCGTTTGTCGCTGCCTATGAAGGGCAGAAAGCAGAGAAAGCGCTGGTGCTGGAATATAAGGCAAGGCTGGGAGAAAATTATACAGCGTCCGGTGCAAATGCATTATTGGCGGGAATTAACGGCTTTCTCCGGTTTTGGGGATTGGACAAATGCTGTGTCAAACCGTTTAAGGTACAGAAAAAGGTTTATATCCCGGAGGAAAAGGAACTGACCCGTGAGGAATATGTCCGGCTGGTGAAAGCAGCTAAAGAAAAAAGCAGCGAACGCCTTGTATTGCTTCTGGAGAGTATCTGTTCTACCGGGATTCGTGTGAGCGAGCTGCAATACATTACGGTAGAGGCCGTGCGGTGCGGAGAAGCTGTCGTAACCTGCAAGGGAAAAACAAGAACAGTGTTTCTCCCGTCTGCTTTGCGGAGTAAGCTGCGGAGATATATTCATAAACAGGATCTCTGTACCGGCCCGGTGTTTGTCACTAGAACAGGGAAACCGCTTAACCGATCCAATATCTGGCGGGAAATGAAAGCACTATGCAGCCGTGCCAATGTTTCCCCGTCAAAGGTATTTCCGCACAGTCTGAGGAAATTGTTTGCCCGGACATTTTACAGCCTCGACCATGACGTTGCAAAGCTGGCGGATATTTTAGGGCACTCAAACATCAATACTACCCGGATATATATTATGACTACCGGGGCTGAACACCGCCGAAAAATCGAGACCATGCGGCTGGTGATCTGATAAAAAGGACAAAAAAATACCAGCGCCGAAACGCCGGTTATCCCTTTGGCCACGGAAGAAACATTCCGTAGTGAAAATATTCTATGTACTGTTTTTTACATAGTAACAGTATCATATTTCTACAAAAAAGTCAATATAACTCTGGATTTTTGGCGCAGGAAATCTGCCTTTTCAACAAGGTCTTGATGAAAAGGTTCCTTTTTTGCGCTTTTTTTGCTTTCAGCCGGTTTTTATGAAATTTCATGCTGTTTTATTCCAAACGGCTGCAACGGAATGTTTCTTCTGTGTTAGTTATAGTTCTGTTTATAACGGAATGTTTCTTCTGTGATACCGTGGGTGCTGACAAAATAAAAGCATCAATTCTTTTGCTGCTTTTTATTTTTACGTTGAAAGCTAAACTTTACCACGCCGGTAATCTATTGGACTGTAATTAAGGAGAGATCAATCATACAGCTAAAAATTACCACTGATTATTCCATCCGTGTCATACTTTATCTGTATCTGAAACGCGGGCAGATTCTGTCATCGGAAGAAATCGCGACAGCGATGAAAATACCGCCCAAATATCTGCATACCATTACCGGATATTTGAAAAAGGGGAAATATATCGAAACTATACGCGGGAAAAACGGCGGTTTCCGGATTGTGGAACCGGCTGATGAGATCAGCCTCTATGATATTGTCACCTTGCTGGAACCGGAAAAGATCAACCGCTGTCTGGAAGCAGACCACCAGTGCAGCAGAAAAGGCTACGGTGTGTGCGCAGTTTCCCGGTTTTATGAATTGGTGCAGGAGACGTGGGACACCATGTTGAAGAAAATAACGCTGAAGATGCTTGCAGACGATCCGAGTAGAGAAACGCTGCAGGAGATCATATGTCAAAACGCCGCCGGTAAAGAAGGTGTGCAGAATAAATGGAGGTGCCGTAAAAATGGAGCAGGTAGAACAGTATTTAAAGACGATGGCATTTAAAAAGCGTGTGGTCGGAGGTATTGATGAAGAAAACGCGTTGCTTCATATCAAAAAAATCTGTGACCTGTATCAAGAAAAACTCCAGGAGAAGTATATTGAGGAACAGGAATTCGGAAAAGTACAGAGTGATTTGAAAGAAACCCAAAAAGAATTGGAACAGCAAAAAGCGGCATATGTCGCCTTACAAGCCAAAATGGCTGACGCAGAACTGGAAATCCACAAGTGGAAGGAAAAAATAGCAGAAAGCAGCTCTCAGGAAACCGAAAAAGTCAAGCAGGAATATGAACTGAAATATAAAGAGTTGACTGATGCGGTGAACGCTATTCAGAGCGTGAAAAAGGAAGCTGCGGTGCAGGCACAGATCGAAGCGGCACAGGAGGCGGCACGCCTTCGCAGTGAAATTATGACCCAAATCGAAGATGAACGCCTGGGTGCTGAAGAAACACTGCGGCAGCTGAGAAGTGAGATAGATCTCCTTCAGCGGCGGAAAAAGGAAATACAAAAAGCAATCCAGATGGAAAGTGGACAATGGCTGTCTTCCCTCGGCAAAACGATAGAGGAATTACAAGGCATGAAAATCCAGATAAGTAGGGAAATTCAGGAAACAGAAGAGGAAATCCATTTTCCAACCGTTGTAAGAGATGGGTGCCATGCCGGCTGACGGGATACTGGAGCGGCGGCTTCAAAAATTACGGCATAAAAAAGATTGGCGCCGGTTGTTCTGCAAATTGGTTTCTACCGCTATTGTCGTGTATCTGCTGTTCGGGGTTATATTCGGTATCGCTATTGTACAGGGAGATTCCATGACTCCAGCGGTGCGGAGCGGCGATATCGTCTTTTTCCTGCGGCTTGGAAGCAGCTACAATTTAGGAGATATCGTACTGATCCGAACGGAAGGGCGGGAAGATTACGTAAAACGTGTTTGTGCCTTGCCGGGACAGACAGTGGAAATCGATGATGAACAGGGAAGGCTACTGGTGGATGGGGAACCGGCAATCGAACCCTACGCCTATAGCGAGACCTATGGGAAAACAGGAGTTTCATACCCGCTGACGCTTGCTCAAGACGAATATTTTTGTCTGGGGGATAACCGAAGTAATTCGCTGGACAGCCGTAATTATGGCTCCGTATCTGAAGAACAGATTGACGGAAAGGCTTTGGCGTTTTTTCGGATTTTTAGATGAAGGCAAAGAAGATAAGAGAAGGTGAATATGATGATAAAGAAAAGATGGCAGTCTGTAGGAGCGATTACGGTATTGTTCCTTATGATAGCGGCCTTGATAATACCAGCATTTGCTTCTTTGGAACAAAAACAACAAATCATGAGATTTGAAAAAAATTCCCCAGTTTACAGCAAAACAGTTGTTCCGGGAACCAATCTTGAAAGCATAGGTCTTCCTAAAACCTTACGGGCGACGGTGGATACACAAGATGTAGTAGGAAATTTTGCGGGGGGGGTACATA
>CAJMHU010000077.1 GCA_905213305.1 uncultured Anaerostipes sp. | reverse complement strand
TGTATAACATCAGCCTTGATCAATTATTGAAAGGAGATGAAGCAATGATAGAACATTTGGAAAAAAGTACAAACATTGTAAAAAGTAATGAGAAATTGATTGCTGCGATTATTGCCAATGTATTGTTGATGATCTTGTTTATATTATTTAATGGTTTGATCATTGAGAATCATTATCTGATCATGGGCAGCTCGATTCTTGGCATTACAGCAACTTGTATGCTATTTTATCAGATTATAAAGAAACTTTAGGAGGAATGGAAAATGCTTATTTTTGCAATTATATTGTATTTATGGTTTTGCTTGGCGGACTGACATTATCCTATCAGATATTTAAACTGGTAGCTCTTGATGCAGAGAGCAGAGGGTTGAAGCATCCGAAATTATGGGGAATGTTTTCACTTTCCGGAAATCAGGGTGGAGGCGGACTGATTTTATATTTGATTGGCAGAAATCGATATGTGTCCAATATGACAGATGCTGCCAGAGTGGAATTTGATTCCCGCAAGAGGCGGGCTGCGCTATCTTTGAGTTTTATTGCAATCGGAACGATTGGAGTGATGTTTATAGCCTTATTTGGAAATGTTTTTTAAGAATTACAGAGGGTGTCGCAAAGAGATTTTGCGGCATCCTTTTTTACAAATTTTTGAACTGATTCTTTACAAATAAAAAGATGTGTGTTATATTGAAAACAACAAAAGGTAATACCTATTACATAATACTTTATAAGGAGAAGAGAAGATGTATCAGAGTCACGAATTTTATTTGAGAAGAGCGATTGAAATTTCAAAAGAGGCAAGAGAAGCAGGAAATACTCCGTTTGGAGCCCTTCTGGTCAACAAAGAGGGAGAGATCATCATGGAGCAGGGAAATATTGAGATTACAGAGAAAATCTGTACAGGGCACGCGGAAGCGACACTTGCAGCAAGAGCATCTCATGAATATTCCAGAGAGTTTTTGTGGGATTGTACATTATATACGACTGCAGAGCCATGTGCGATGTGTGCAGGGGCTATTTATTGGGCGAATATCGGAAGAGTTGTATACGGAATGACAGAGAGACGACTGTTGGAGCTGACAGGAAGTAATGAGCAGAACCCGACTTTTGATCTTCCATGCAGAGATGTATTTGCAAAAGGGCAGAAAGCAATTGAAGTAGTAGGACCGGTAGAGGCCGTTGAAGTAGAAGCAGCAAAGGTGCATGAGGGATATTGGGATTAAGTTCCAGTCAGGAGCAGAGTATGAAAGCGGAATATTTTGATGAAAAAGTAGGATGGACAAAGACGCTGCTGATCGGATTTCAGCATGTCCTTACCATGTGTCCGGGAACAATCGCGGTTCCCTTGATTTTAGCAGGAGCCCTGGGACTGGGGGAAAAAGAAACTGCATTTTTAGTAGCAGCCAATTTTTTTACAAGTGGAATTGCCATTCTGATTCAGGTGATCGGAATCGGAAAACTGGCAGGATCCAAATATCCCATTATTTTGGGTTCTTCTTTTGCACCTCTAAGCCCTATGATCCTGATCGGAAAAGAATACGGGATGCAGACACTCTTTGGCGCAGTGATCGCATCTGGTGCGATAATTTTTATCCTGTCTTTTTTTATGGATCAGATTTTAAAACTTTTCCCTCAGGTTGTAGTGGGAACATTTGTAACGTTGATCGGAATTACACTGGCGCCGACTGCACTGCGGGATCTGGAAGGCGGAGAAGGCAGCGAAAGCTTTGGGTCTGTTGAAAATCTGATTCTGGGTACTGCAGTTTTGATCTTTATCATTCTGGTAGAAAAGTATGCAAAAGGAATCTGGAAAAGTATGTCCCTGCTGCTCGGAATCGTGGCGGGAACGATCGTGGGATGTGGTCTGCACATGGTCGATTTCACATCAATCGCGCAGGCAGAAGTATTCCAGCCGGTGAAACCATTTTATTATGGAATGCCGGAGTTTAAAATATGGCCGATTTTTATTATGAGTATTTTCTGCATCATCAACATGATTCAGTGTATCGGAGTCTTTTCCGTAATGGATGAAATTGTTGGAATCCAGACAGATAATAAGACAAAGGAGAGAGGAATCAGAGGTCAGGCAGCAGCACAGATGGTGACTGGGATGTTCAATTCGGTTCCATCTACCATGTTCAATGAAAATGTAAGTCTGATCGGACTGACAAAAGTTAAAAGCAGATCCGTTGTTGCAGCAGCTGGCATTATGATCATTCTGGCAGGAATTTTCCCGAAGATTTCCGCGGTATTTACGGCTGTTCCTAAATGTGTGCTGGGAGGTGCAACACTGGCATTGTTCGGGGTGATCACTTCTTCTGGAATTTCCATTTTATCCAAACTGGATTTTTCAAAAGATAACAATTTCAAGATTGTAGGGACCAGCATTGCGATCGGAGTAGGCGCAGCATTTGCATCAGATGTTTTTGTGAATATTCCGAATGCATTGCAGATGGTATTAAGCAATGGTCTGTTTATGGTCAGCATCAGCGCGATTTTTCTGAATCTGATCTTGAATGGGAAAAAAGCTTTTTCTTGACAAAGAAAAGGGATTCTTCTATCATCATACATAGGTTAAGAGAAAGAGAGGAATCGCTTTGAGTACGCAGAAATTACGTGTAAAATCCTTGTCCGGACAGGCAAAGGAGGCCATTCTTCAATATATAGAAGAGATGGATCTAAAAACAGACAATAAGCTTCCAAGAGAAGAGGCACTTGCCGAGATGCTTGGAGTGAGCCGGATCACAATCCGTCAGGCATTGAATGATCTTGCGGCAGAGGGGATTATTTTCCGCAGACAGGGAAGGGGTACATTTGTCAATGTGGATTCTCTCAATATCAAGGTCACGTTCAGTCCCTGTATGGAATTGACGCAGATGATCAAAAAGAGCGGGTATGCTCCTTCCGTCAGACTTTTAAATATTCAAAAAGTAAAACGGGAGGAAGAAATCTGTTCTCTTCTTCAGATGCAGCCGGACGAACAGCTGGTAGTGGCAGAAAAGCTGTTTCTGGCAGACGATAAGATCTGTGCATTCTGCAGAGATTATTTCGGAATGAATCTGATCGGCGGGGAAGAGGCATTTGATATGTTTTCAAAGTATGAAGATTCGATTTACAAATATATTTATGAATTGTCCGGGGAAAAGGCGCAATGGGATAAAGTTGAGATCGATACAGTGAATCCGGCAGAAATTGCAGGATTAAAAAAATATGTATCTGTGAAAGAACTGGGTTTAAGTCCATATCTTTACCTGAAGACATTAAATTACAGTGAGAAAGATAAACCACTGGTCTATGCGAATGAATATTTTAACACGGAAATCATCAAATTTAATCTGATCCGTCAAAAGAATATACAATATTGAGAAAGGGCACTTCGTCTTGGTTGGATGAAGTGCCCTCGTTTTTTTATAAAAGATGTTCAAATGCATCATAAAATCCCGGATAGGAAACGTCAATACAGTGGCTGTCCAGAATTTTCGTGCGTCCGTCAGCTACAAGAGCTGCGATACTGAATGCCATGGCGATCCGGTGATCGAGCAGTGTGTGGATGGTAGCGCCTTTTAAAGGCTCCCCTCCTTTGATCACCATTCCATCTTCTGTCGGGAGAACGCTGCATCCCATGGCGATCAGATTGTCAGTGATCGTCTCGATCCGGTCCGTCTCTTTGACACGAAGTTCCTGCGCATCGCGGATGATGGTCGTACCTTCAGCGCAGGCTGCCATAACGGCAATGATCGGAATCTCATCGATCAGTGTGGGAATGATATCACCGTGAATCGAAATTCCATGAAGCTGGCTGCTGCGAACCAGAATGTCGGCCATTTTTTCTCCGGCTTCTGTACGTTCATTTAACAGTGTGATATTACCGCCCATATCTTCGCATACTTTCAAAAGACCTGCACGAGTCGGGTTGATCCCTACATTTTTGACCAGAATCTCGGAATCCGGAACTAAAAGTCCTGCTGCGATAAAGTAGGCAGCGGAAGAAATATCTCCGGGAACAGTGATCTTCTGTCCATGTAATTCCGGACATGGCTGGATCACGGACGTTGCCTCAGAACCTGCCAGCTGATGAACGGTCCGGATATCTGCGCCGAATTCTTTGAGCATCAACTCCGTGTGATTGCGGGACAAGATCGGTTCTGTCACGGAAGTTTCCCCCTCTGCGTAAAGGCCCGCAAGAAGAATACAGGATTTTACCTGAGCAGAAGCAACCGGTGACGTGTAGTGGATTCCGTGCAATTTCCCTGGTTCAATGACCAGCGGTGCGCATCCATTGCCGTGCAGGCTGGAAATATGAGCGCCCATCTGTGTCAGTGGTTCGATGATCCGTTTCATGGGACGTGAGTTGAGTGACTCGTCTCCGGAAAGGGAAGTGGAAAATGGCTGTCCTGCAAGAATACCGGAGAGCAGGCGGGTAGTCGTTCCGCTGTTTTTTACCTGTAATGTTTCCGAAGGCGCAGTCAGTCCGTGCAGTCCCTTGCCGTGTACCAGAATCCGGTTTTGGTGTTCCTCTATTTTAATCCCCATTTTCCGGAAGCAGTCAATAGTGGCAAGACAGTCTGCACCACTTAGGAAGTTGTGGATCTCTGTCATTCCGTTGGCGAGAGATGCGAACATCACACTGCGGTGAGAAATGGATTTGTCTCCCGGAATGGAAACTTCTCCTTTTAATCCTGTAATGCTTGTCAATTCCATAATCATAGATTCCTTTCTTTAAACTTCATATACAATATACCGGTATTTCTGCAGAAGTGCGGCGGCTTTTACAGAGGCATCCTCTTCGTAAAATTCGATGCGCAGTACCCCTTCTTCAAATTCCCGGTTATGAATGATTCCAATATTTTTAATGCTGATGTGATTGCTGGCCAGAATCGTGGCAATGGTCGCGATTCCTCCGGCTTCATCGATAATGTCACAGTACAGGGCAAAAATCTTTTTGATCGGTCCTGCAGAGTGATCCGGCATGGAATTCCGGTAGTCTCTGGATGACTCGAAGAATGAAAATAATTCCCGTTCATTGCCGGCATCAATGGAAATTTTTGCGCGGTTCAGTTCTTCGATATAAGCGCCCAGGATCCGGGAGATATTATCTTTATTTTTCAGGTTTTGGTTGGCGCTGGAGTTGGAATAATTGGATTTGCGAAAATATTGGAAGTGTTATTTGAATATTATCCAACGCAGACGATTTATTGGTTTATTGGTTTGATTGCTTTTAGTATTCCTTTATTTTTAAAAGGGGAAATGAAAGGTGAAAAACTTGTAATTATCCCTTTTATTTGTGGTTTAGCAATTATCTTTGGGTTAGAATTTTTAAATCCTGGAGAAGGGAAAGTAGTTGTTAATCCTGATTTTCCTGCTCTAAGTGC
>CAJMHU010000076.1 GCA_905213305.1 uncultured Anaerostipes sp. | reverse complement strand
CGCTGTGAAGAAACCGTGCAGATTCAGGCGTTGGACCGCCGGAAGAAAATTCCTTTGAAAGAGAATTTAAAAGCTATGGGGAAAAATCAGTATTTTTGGGCAGTGTTATTGCTCTGGACCTTTCAGGGAACAACTCAGACGGTGGTCGGGACTATTCTTCCATATTATTGTAAATATATTTTTCATAACGATACGTGGATGTACAGTACGTTATACTTTGTAGAGACGATTGTATTGATGGCGGCAATTTTTTTCTGTCCGCTGTTATTAAATCACTTATCCAAAAGCAAAGCCATTCTGTCAGGGGGAGTGCTTGTTTTGGCATCCCAGCTTCTTTTTTTGTTCCATCCGTACAATTTTCAATGGTGCGTATTTACAACAATTTTAAGAGGGATTGGGCAGGCGCCGTTAAATGCATTTATTTTTGGTATGATTGGCGATGTGGTAGAATTCGGTCAGTGGAAAACACATCTGCGTCAGGAAAGCTTTATTTTTTCCGGAGGATCTGTGGGCGCTAAAGTAGGCATGGGGGCAGCAACGGCACTGATTTCAGGAATTCTTAGTTTTTGCGGATATATTTCTTCCTCCGGAGCGTCTGTGGTGCAGCCGAAATCAGTAATTCATGCAATTTTAGGGATTTATATTATCATTCCCATTGTAATTTGGATTTTAGTGATAGTGGTTGCCCTGCTCTACAAACTGGATAGAAAATACCCTTTGATTATGAAAGAATTATATGAGAGGGAGTCAAAAGGGGAGTTATAGTTCCTTCGCGCGAAAGACTGCTTCTTTCGGTGTGTGCAAATGCGTGCGTAAAAAATTTATAAAGTTGTTGCACACTAATTAAGTGTGTGATAATATAAAAACATCAAAGAAACTATGTTGAATAAATTTTAGCACGCAAATAACACGCAAGTGCAAAAGGAGGATAAGAATGGATAAAATAACGATTACGATCAGTCGGCAATATGGAAGCAACGGAACGAAAGTAGCGGAAATTTTGTCGGAAAAATTGGGAATTTGGTATTACAACCGAGATATCTTATGTTTGGCTGCCGATCGAATTGGAATTGATACTCTGGATGAGGAATTTATGGAAAGTTTGAATTACGAGAAAAGTTCCAAATATATGGAAGGACTTAATATTATGCTTGGAACAAGAGGGCATATTCCAGTCTACAATCGAATGTTTAAGGAACAGTCTGAAGTCATTCAAAAACTTGCGGATTATGGATCCGGGGTATTTCTTGGAAGATGTGCGGATTATGTTTTAAGGGATGTGCCGGGAATTTGTTCTGTCTATCTTTATGCAGACGAAGAATTTCGGAAGAAACATCTGTCAGAGGTGGAAAATAGGGAAGTGACGACGGAAGAAATGAGAAAAGAAGATAAACGACGCGCTTCTTATTATAATTATTATACACAGAGAAACTGGGGAGATGTGGAAAATTATGATTTGGCAATCAATATGGCAAAGATTTCTCCGGAGGCAGCAGCACAATTAATTCTTGATTATATGGAAAAGAGGGGAGAATCATGGCGTTAGTAAAAATGAGAGATCTGCTTCATCAGGCACAAAAGGAAAACAGAGGCTGCGGAGCATTTAGTGTAGGAAACATGGAGATGGTCAAGGGAGCAATTCAGGCAGCAGAGGAGATGAATACCCCGATTATTTTACAGATTGCGGAGGTACGGCTTTCGCACTCTCCTCTTCATTTGATGGGACCGATGATGCAGCAGGCTGCCAGAGAAGCAAAGGTGGATGTGGCAGTTCATCTGGATCATGGATTGACTCTGCAGACAATTGAAAAGGCGTTGGAGTATGGATTTACCTCCGTGATGCTGGATGCCTCCAGAGATTCTCTGGAAGATAATATTGCAAAGACCAGAGAAGTGGTTGTGATGGCGCAAAAGTACGGGGCAACGGTGGAAGCGGAGCTTGGCTTGGTCGGTGGAAGCGAGGATGGAAAAAGTGATCACGGGATTCTTTGTACAGATCCGGGGGATGCAAAGGTATTTTGTGAAGAAACCGGAGTGGATGCTTTGGCTGTTGCGATTGGAAATGCACATGGGGATTATCCGGTGGCGCCGCGATTGGAATTCGGAGTGTTGGAACAGATTGAAAAGGCAGTGCAAATTCCGTTAGTGCTCCACGGAGGCAGTGGAATTTCGGACGAGGATTTCCAAAAAGCGATCTCACTGGGAATCCGAAAAGTAAATATTGCAACCGCAAGCTTTCAGAGTCTTACGAAAGAAGCAGAGTCTTATTTGACATCGGAGGGATCTCACAATTATTTTGATTTGAATGAGGCGATGGTTCGCGGTACCTATGAAAATGTAAAACATCATATCGAGGTGTTTTGCTGCCGTTAGGAGGAAACAATGATTCGGGAAACGAAATTTTATAAATATTTCGCAGGTTCGGCGCTTTCTTTGGCGCTGAAAAATTTTCTCGTATATAGCGTAAATTTTGCGGACAATGTAATGCTTGGCGCCTACAGTGAGACAGCGCTTTCCGGTGCGGCTTTGTGCAATCAGTTTCAATTTCTTCTGCAGATGCTGGTGGTCGGAGCAGGAGAGGGAGTCGTCGTGCTGGGCAGTCAGTATTGGGGAAAAGGAACGCTGGAGCCGATCCGACATCTCATTGGGGTGACGCTTCGATTTGGTGCCGGCATGGCAGCAGTAATGTTTGGAGTTGTTTTCTTTTTTCCCAACCAGATGTTGGGACTTCTTACGGATGATCCGGCAGTGATTTCAGCGGGGAGTCAATATCTTCAGATCATTTGTTTTACATATTTAATTTTTACAGTGACTAATATTTTGACAGCATCACTGCAGGCAATTGGAATTGTATCTGTGGGGTATTTAGTTTCCGGTACGACTCTGGTGATGAATGTTTGTCTCAATCAATGTCTGATTTATGGGAATTTTGGATTTCCGGAATTGGGAATATGCGGAGCCGCTTACGCGACGTTCGTGTCCCGATGTTTGGAATTACTCATTTTAATTATGTTTCTAAAATATAAAGAACATCGTCTGAATTTAAATTGGAGAAATCTTCTGTGGATCGATGGCTCTTATCAAAAAGATTATTTCAAGGTTGCTTTTCCGGTGCTTTTAAATCAGGCGCAGTGGGGGATTGCACAAATGATTCAGACCGCTGTGCTTGGTCACCTGGGGAGTTTTGTCATTGCTGCAAACTCCATTGCAGTTATGGTATTTCAGGTGATTTCTGTTGTGGCATATGGGGCAGCCAGCGCTTCGGGAATCGTAATTGGTAAAACAATCGGGGAAGGCAATATGAAGGAACTCAAACAGCTTGCCCATACGCTGGAAATTTTGTTTCTTGGAATCGGGATTGTGACAGGGTGTTTGATTTTTGCCGTGAGAGGTCCGGTTCTTTCTCTGTATGATATTTCAGAAAAGGCATCGGCGCTTTGCAGTCAGTTTCTTTGTATTCTGGCGGTAACTACCGTGGGAACTTCTTATCAGATGGCGTGCGACAATGGAATAATTCGAGGCGGGGGAGATACATCGTTCAGCATGAAAATGAATTTGATCAGTATGTGGGGAGTGGTTGTTCCCTGTGCAATGCTGGCAGCTTTTGTTTTTCGCTTATCTCCGGTTTTGGTATTTTTTATTTTGAAATCAGATCAGATTTATAAGATTCTTCCGGTGAAGCTTCATCTCAAAGGATGGAAGTGGGTAAAACAGGTGACAAGAGAGGAAGCTGTGACATGAGCGAGAAAAAGGAAAAAATAGAAAGGATTCGGACCAAATCCTTTTATTTTCAGGCAGGAATGATCGAGAAAAAGACGAAGGACTGCCGCTACATTGCCAATCCGCCGTGGTTAAACGCCAGAGGGAAATCGGATGCAACTATCTATTAGCATTTGGCGATGGGAGGGGGAGACGTAGCCTGCAATGTAGTGTTTGGAATGTATATATGTTTGTAACCTATAATTTTGTGACAACCGTATGTTATACAGCCATTAATCTTCCTTACAGCAGTTTGTCTGCAATGATGACGAGGATTTCTTCGGAGCGGGATATGTTAAGCATTGTTCGGATGGGTGTTTCGCCTTTTGGAAGAATTCTGGCGGTTACTTGTACGATGCCGGTTGTAAAGATTTTTGGAAATGATCAGTGGGCATGGGCAAAAACAATGGCATTGTGGGCAGGCATTGCCCTGGTTCTTTTAATCATTTGTTTTTTATGCTGTGAAGAAAAAGTGCAGATTGAGGCAAAAAGCAATATGTAAGTTCGGCATCCGGAGCTTCCATACAGCCGGGAAGTGCCATTGATATGATCATCAATATTTATAAATATGGTCCGATGATTGTGTGGATTGTATGCGGCATTACATTATTCTTATACCGTTTAGACCGGAAGTATCCGAAGATTATGGAAGAATTGACAGAAAGGGAAAAACGAGGGGAACTATAAAGAGAAGGATTCAGAAGCGTGGCGGATGGGTTTTAAGTTCTTTCTACTGGACGGATGCTGCCAAATCATGTATACTAAAGAAAATGCGTGTAAAATGTGTGCCATATTATAAGAGTAAAAAGAAACGAGGAAAGCACATGGCAGGAACAATTAAAGAAATTGCAGAAAAAGCGGGGGTATCCAGAGGAACTGTGGATCGTGCTCTAAATAACCGAGGAAGAATTAATCCGGAAGTAGCGAGGAAGATTCGTGAAATCGCAAAAGATATGGGATACGAATCCAATCGAAAAAAGAGAACCCATCGAAAAGAGGAAAAGGTACGGCTGGGAATTATTACCCAGCTGGCAAAATCCTCTTTTACAGCGCCCATTCATGAGGGAATCAAGCAGGCGAAAAAAGAGCTGGAAGGGCTGGGAGCGGAGATTTTCATTGAGGAGATTGACAGTATTGATGAAGAAGCACAGCTGCGTGCAATAGAGAAGCTGGAGGCTCAGGAAATTCACGGGCTGGCCATTATGCCTGTACAATCGGAACCGATCAGGGAGCGAATCAACCGGCTGATCGAAGAAAAAAATATACCGGTGATCACTTTTAATTCAGATATTGTTGGAACGAAGCGTACTTGCTTTGTAGGACTGGATAATATGAAGAGCGGCAAAACCGCGGCAGGATTGATGGGGATGCTCACCCGGGGGGAGGGAAAAATACTTGTTATTACAGGTTTCTTTACCAACAGTGTAAACAGTCTGCGGGTTGATGGATTTATTCAGGAAATGAAAAAGTCGTATCCCAAAATTGAACTTTTAGGGGTTCAGAGTAGTTTTGATGATACAAAAGAGGTAGAAAAGATTATAAAAAATACGATGGAAATTGCTCCGGACCTTGCCGGAGTTTTGGTTGTCTCTGGAGGACAGGCGGGTGTCTGTATGGCGTTTGCAGAGATGAAATTACAGCGAAAAAGACCCTATGTGATTGTCTATGATGCAACGCCCAATAATATCAAAGCTTTGAAAGAGGATCAATATGATTTTTTGATTGATCAGGAGGGTTATGAACAGGGATATCGTCCGCCGATCCTGCTTTATCAGCTGTTAAGGCGGAATGAAACGATTGATGAAGAGTACGTTTACACAGATATTAAGATTAAAAATAAATATAATGTATAAGAAAAGATCAAAGTAACACAGTGGATGATTATCTGCTGTGTTGCTTTTGTTTGCCCAGCATGGGCAAACTCTAACGGGTGTAAGTCCCGAACATGCCC
>CAJMHU010000075.1 GCA_905213305.1 uncultured Anaerostipes sp. | reverse complement strand
GAAAATTTAAAAGAACCATGGCAGTGGCAGCGGCATTGTTTTTTTCAGTGACCTTATTGCCGGCAACAAATGATGTGAGTGCAGCGAAGAAGAAGCTGACAGTGAATCGGGTGTATAACACAACAACCAAGGTAAAAGGAAAAACCAAGAAAAAGTACCGTGTGACAGTGAAAATCGGAAAGAAAACTTACAAAAAGATTGCGAGCAAGAAGGGAAATTACAGCATGAAGATTCCAAAGCAGTCTGCCGGGAAAAGTTTTTATGTCCGTTCCTACAAAAAGAAAGGAAAGAAGTGGAAGCTTTATACCAAGAAAAAAGTCTATGTGATTGCCAAAACTGCAAGTATTCGTAAGTTTAGCAAGACAGCGAAAAACATTCAAGGCTACACTCGTCCGAAATATACGGTAAAGGTAACGATGAACGGCAAGACATACACAAAAAAAGCCAGCAAAGTCAAAGGGTATTTTAATATTAAGTTGAGTAAAGTTGCAGGGAACAGTACCGCAACGGTGAAAATTTATAATACAAAGAAAAAGCTTTGGAAAACTTATAAGAAAAAAGCTTACAATGCTTCCAGCAGTTCTTCCACAACATCAAAATATACAAAGGATGGGAAACCGTATACCGGAAAGATGCCGGGCTTGACGGATCCGATTGATGTTGCGGAAATTGAGAGAAAAGCAAACAGTACGAAAACGTTCACCGATCATACCATTTACTGTGAATCCGATACGACAAAGAACTTTGATAATTATTTTAGTGGATATGGTTTGGGAAAATATGGTTATGTGAATTATTATATGACAGACGAAAATTATATGGAGTATGAATGCTATACGGCAAAAAATGGAGTTACTTTGTACTATAATATCGGAGAGTTGGGAAAAGAATATAAAAGTCTATCTGAACTAAAAACGCCTACAATCAATGAATATGATGGTGTGATCAAGTCTGGGCAGAAAGGATATTTTAGTCCGACCTTCCGGGATTCTGACCGTGGAATTGCTTATTTAGCGTTAAAGATTGTTGGGTATAAAAATGGAAAACCTGTTTTCTTTTGTTCTGACACGCATCAGTTAGGGGCTGGGATCATAGGGAAACCGGTTGTGATTAAATAATAAATGAAAAAACTCAATCAGAAATGAAAAGCAGATACTATGATCTGCTTTTTTTGTACTCGAAAACAGGAGGTGAGTGATGAAATCAGAACGAAGTCCCCCAAAAAATGAGAAATCCGATCAAACAGTAAGGCATCCAAGGATGTCTTTTTTTATATATGAAATACGACAAGAAAGGAAAATCTATGAAAAAGAGACGAAAAATCAGAACCGTGTTTCGGAAGGCTCTCTGTGTGATGACGGTATTCATGCTGGGAATCAATGGTCTGTTTTCCGGTGGAACTTTGGTGCTGGCACAGGTGAATACCGATGATGCGTATACGATCAAAGAAAACACCGATGGTGGCAGGAGATGGAGAGAAGTAGATAAAAATGGGACGAAATATACTCATGAATATTCCGGCTATGATGACAGCAAAGAGAAAGCTTTAAAGGTGGATGCTTCTTACGGCTTTAAGCTGCAGAAAACCAGCCGTACCAAAGTTACCGTAGCGGAGGGAACGAAGTGTTCCGCCCCAAGCACCTATCAGGGGTCGGACTTGAACCTGCCTTCCTTTTTAAAGGATTATACATGGTTTAAAACCGCGGAAAACACGGCGGGAAATATTCAGTTGAAAATCTCCAACTTGAAAATTTATCAGTGTGAGTCGGATGGAACCAATGGACATTGGATCACCGTAGATTTAGTACGTACCGTCACCGGCATCGAAAAATATCAGGGAGAAAACGGATATGTCGCATTAGGGGATGGAATTACCAATGCCGCTTATGTAGGATTAGAGGAAGTGACGGTTCACAGTGATTTTTACCGTGCCGGAACGGAGAGCAAGGTGACGTTAAAATCCAATGTTACTTTAAGTGATATTGATTCCTATCAGTACATTGGAATATCCGCCGCAAAGATCGACGGGCAGTATGTTGCAGGAAACACAATTCTTTCTTATCAAAAGTCCGGAGAGAAAAATGTGTACTTTGCAAATTCCAAAACCAATTATGACGGTGAGGCAAGCACTGCAGCAGGCTTTATCTTTGAGGACAGTTCCTTTGTGTATACGTTTGGACGAGATGGAGGAATGAAGGACGGGGAACATATTGATGCACCGTCCAATCAGGAGCAGTACGTGGGAAGTGGTCAGGCAATGACACAATTCCAGCCGGCAAATCCTACCAAAAGCATCTCCGATGATGATGAAACGGAGGTTACAAAAAATACCCTTCGGGATCTTAGCAAGACCTGGACCTATACGGTGGAGCAGACGGTGCCAAGTGGGATTCCTCAAAATTTCTACTATGACAAGTTTGAATTTCAGGATCAGGTGGAAGAGTGTATGAAGATTCTGTCGGTCAAAGTGATGGGAGAAGACAGCAATAGTGAAAGCAAGGACGTCAGCTCCATGTTTCAGATCTCCACCACCGGAAATCAGGTCGTTGCGACACTGAAAAATCCGAAAAATGCAGCCTTCTATGAAAATACGGTATATCAGCTGCAAATCAAGGTAAAAATGGACGTGCCGGAGGATGCGAAGAAAGAAACTCTTGAGGCGCTTCGCAGCAAATGGAAAGCACATGGTCATTTCAATCAGACACAGACCGTACTCACAGAGAAAAACAATGCGAAAACGGTCATAGATGAATATCAGCTGCCAACCAATGACGTATCCACAGAACTTCATCTTTCCACGGGCGATGAAGGAGCGAGTGATCCGGGGCTTCAGATCACTAAGGATGTCAACCGTTATGAGCATCAGGTGGGGGACGTCATTCATTACACTGTGCAGGTAAAAAATACCAATAAGAATGCGGATACCGCATATTTTACCATTTCTGATACAACCTTACCGGATACCGTTGCCTTGGACATGAGCAGTGTGAAAGTGACGGGAATCGACGCAGCAGCTTATACCATTTCTCAAAGTGGAAACGGTTGGGTCTTAACATCCAAAGGAGATTATGCGCTGCCGTATGGAACGACCATAACAATCACTTACGATGCAAAAGCGCTGGTGGCAAGTAACGGAACCTGTGTCGATAATACGGCATCTGCGATTGCCGCAGGGATTCCGGAAAAGAGCGACAAAGAGCAGGTTTACATCAACAGTCCAAAAGTGGATGTGGTAAAGAGTACACCGAGTACAAAACATAAAGTCGGAGATACCGTTGGATACAAAGTGACGATCACAAATCGCAATCCCGGAACCTTTATGAGAGATCTTGTCTTAAACGACCTGGTAAAAGCCAAAGGACTGGAGGTGAAAGAAGGAACGGTTGCCGTTTTAATCCAGGGAAAAGATGTGACAAACGATGTTGACATTACCTATGCTGCGAACGGAAAAGGATTTACGATTCGTACGAACTTTGCATTAAAACAGGGAGAAATTCCGGCAAAAGGATATGAAAATCTGTTGGAAGACGGGGTTACTAAGAGTCGGGCAATCAACTTCTATGCCTTGCCGTATGCCGATCAAATCACGGTGACTTACGATGCAACCATAACAGACGAAGCAGCTCTGGAGAGTTCGTTGGAAAATACATTCTCTGCTCCGGCAACAGAGAATACCAATGGAGATAAAATCAAAGAGGATGAAACGATTCCATCCGGAGGAGGCGAAGACACCGAAGATCTTACGATGAAGGCTCCACAGCTTGAGATCACAAAGAAGTCCAACAAACAGCAGTATGCAGTCGGAGAAACCGGAAACTATACTCTGGAAGTGAAACAGACCAAGGAAGATCTGACGGCAAAGAATGTCGTTATTACCGATACCTTTGTTCAGGAAGATGGAATGACCTATGATGCAGACAGTCTTGCGGTAACATTCAATCATAAGGATATTACCAAAGACTGTAAGATCACGGTGGAAGGAAATCATTTTAAGATTGCCACCGGAAAAAATCTAACGGATGAAGATGAAATGGAAGTTACCTACCGTGTTGTATTTTCAAAGACCGGAGAATATACCAATACCGCGGTATCAACCTCGGAGAATACACTGGAGGATCAAGCCCATCATGTGGTGGAAGTCAAAGAAGACGAACCGGATCTGGATATCGAAAAGGCATCCAATCAAACCGAATATACCGAAGGGGAAACCGGAACGTACACCTTAAACATCACACAGAAAAACGCCAATGCCACAGCCAAAAATGTCATTCTAAAAGATTCTTTCAAGCAGGCAGACGGTTTGGAAATTCAGAAAGATACGCTGAAGGTGGTATGGAATGGAGAAGACATCACCAAGGACTGTAAAATGGCGGTCAATTCCAACAATTTCTACATTGAAACCGGAAAAGATATGACATCCAAGGATACGATCACTGTGACGTATGATGTGCGGTTTACCAAAACCGGAACGTATGAAAATAAAGCGGCGGCGCTGGCAGAAAATGCCGGAGAAAAGCAGGATGACAATACGGTCAAAGTCTTAAGGTCTGATGTCATCATGACCAAAGATGCTGATAAAAAATCTTACAAAGAAGGAGAAACGGTCAATTATACCGTAGCGGTTGCCCTGAAGAAGGAAGGAGCCAAGGCAAAGAACGTCGTCATCCGGGATCAGGTGCCGAAGGAGCTGAAACTTTTAGAAGAAAGCGTAAAGGTACAGGGTGTCAAAGGATATTCCGTAGAAGTCAAAGACAATACGCTGACAGTTACAATTCCGGAAATGTCTTACGGAGAAAAGGCAGTGATTACCTATCAGGCAATGGTTTTAAAAACAGCACTGGGCAAGAAGCTCACCAATCAGGCGACGGTGAATGGAGAAGGTATTAATGGTGGAAATGCAGAGGTTACCGTGGAAGTGCCAAAACCGGAAACGCCAAAGAGTTCCAAAACAAAAACGCTGGGAAGTACCGATGAGACTTCTACACCGCAAACCGGAGACACAAAAACAATGACACCATATGTCATTGTTTCGTTGGTGGCGGGTGCCGGAGCCGTTGGATTGTGGCTGAAAAAACGAAAACTTAAAAAATAGAAATAGAAATCGTCCTATATAATAACAAATGTTTCATATACCACGAAAGAAACAAACAATGAAACACGCATAAGAAACGATGAGAAATATAGTATTTATGGGGAATGTCTTGGTTTGGCATTCCCTTTTTCTTCCGAAAAGATGAAATTGGAATGTACATTGACGTACATGATGGTGTACCGTATAATAAAAAAGAAAATGAAAGTAACCATTGTAAGAAAACAGTTGCAGAATGTAACGGAGGTATCCAATATGGATAAAAATGAAAGCATCCATAATTCCAGAGAACTTGAATTTGCTGTATTTTGTATAGAGAATGTTGCAGAAAGTCTAGGAGTATCTCCTCAAGAAGTATACAAAATGTTTAAGGATAAGAGTGATATTTTGCATGGATATATTGTACCGGAGTATGAGATTCTGCACACGCAAAGCAAAGAATATATTGTCAATGATATTATTGAGCTAATGCATGAAAGAGGTGTAACGTTATGATTTTATATCATGGCTCCTATTTAGAAATTGCAAATCCAGATTTGCAACATTCTCGACATAATGTAGATTTTGGTATTGGTTTTTATACTACTCCGTTGCACGAACAAGCATTGAAGTGGTGTGGAAAATTTAAAAGCCGTGGCAAAGATGGTGTAATTTCTTGTTATAAGTTTGATAAAAATGCATACAAGGTATTAAAGGTTCTGAAATTCGATGCTTATTCGGAAGAGTGGTTAGATTTTATTCTGAATTGCCGCAGTGGCAGAGATTCTACAGATTATGATATTGTTATTGGAGGAGTAGCAAACGATAGGGTATTTAACACAGTTGAGTTGTTTTTTGATGGTTTAATTGATAAGGCTGAAGCTATCAAGCGTCTGCGTTATGAAAAACCGAATTTGCAGATATGTTTTCGTACTAAAAATGCATTGAAATATTTGCATTTTGAAAGTCCAGCGGTGTGATGTCAAGAGATAAATAACATAAAAATCATATATTTTTGTA
>CAJMHU010000074.1 GCA_905213305.1 uncultured Anaerostipes sp. | reverse complement strand
GAAAGTCCCGTACCATCGTTGGATAAGGATGGGGTCCCATAACAGAACCGATACAGTAAAATGTTGTCTCAATATTGGTAGCCCAGTCACGCATCGCCTCATTAATGGCGTCCTTCAGCGTTCTTGTTCCGCTTTCCACCGGACATACCTGCGCTCCTAAAAGTTCCATGCGATAGGCATTTAAGCTCTGTCTTTCTACATCCTCCGCACCCATATAAATCACACATTCCATATCAAACAAAGCTGCTGCTGTCGCTGTCGCCACTCCATGCTGCCCCGCACCAGTCTCCGCGATAATCCTCTTTTTTCCCATTCTTTTCGCCAGAAGAATCTGTCCCAATACATTATTTATTTTATGAGCGCCTGTATGATTTAAATCTTCTCTTTTTAAATATACTTTTGCACCTCCCAAATCTTCTGTCATTTTTTGGGCATAATATAGCAGCGATGGACGATTGGCATACTCTCGGTAGTAACGATGCAGCTCTGCCAAAAATTCCGGTTCCTCCCGATATTTTTCATAAGCTTCCTTCAGCTCATTGACTGCATTCATGACAATCTCCGGCACATACTGACCGCCGTATTCTCCAAATCTTCCAATCTCCTTCATAAGCTCCTCCTGCATATCTCTATAATTTTTTTCATTTTATTCAAATCCTTCTTTCCGCCTGTTTCGATTCCGCTGGATAGGTCAATTCCATCTGGAAGAAGTTCTTGTAAAATTCCTTCCAGATTATCTGGATTTAATCCTCCGGCAAGAAAATATGGCAACTTTATTTTTTGTCTCTTAATCAAAGAAAGATTCAGCACTTTTCCTGTTCCCCCGTAGGCATCCTTACGAAAACTATCCAGCAGCAGCATATCCACCGGGAATTTTTCAGCCTTGGCAATATCCTGTATGCTTTTAACTCTAACGGCTTTCCAAATCTTTTGTTTCATTTGTTTCCGCAGTTTTAAAATATCTTCCAGCTCCTCATCCCCATGCAGCTGGACTGCATCCAAAGACACAGTATCAACAATTTCAGCAATCCTCTCTGGAGTTTCATTGACAAATACCCCTACTGCCTGAATATCGGGACTTAATTGTCTGCGCAGCTGTGTTGCCTGCTCCATCTCTATTTTTCTGAAGCTTTCTGCAAACACAAATCCCACATAATCCGGTTTCACCTGATTGGCATATTGGATATCTTTCAGGCGCCGCAGCCCACACATTTTTACTTTCATAAATCTTCCTGCAGTTCTTCCATTGTTTCTTTTAAGTTTTTGGAGCACATCAGCATCTCACCGATCAAAACTGCATCTGCTCCCTCATTTCTTACCCGGAGTGCATCCGCAGGCTGTTTCATTCCGCTTTCCGAAACCAAAACTGCCTCATAAGGAATTTTTGCCGCCAGTCTGGATGTGATTCCTAAATCAATTTTAAAGGTCTTTAAATCCCGATGGTTTATTCCCAAAATCTCACATTTACATGCCACCGCTTTGTTTAATTCCTCTTCATTGTGTACTTCTACTAGACAGTCCATCTCCAGACTGACGGCCAAATCATAAAACTTGCGCAGCTGATTCTGATCTAAAATCGCTGCAATCAACAAAATCGCATCTGCTCCAAGGACCTTTGCTTCGTAAATTTGATATTCATCAAATATAAAATCCTTCCGAAGCATAGGAATCTGAACTCTTTCTCGAATATCTGCAAAATATTTACTTCCGCCTTTAAAATAAAATTCCTCTGTCAGACAGGAAATTGCCGCAGCTCCATATTTTTCATAACTCACAGCTGTTTCCACCGGTCGAAAATCCTCAGCAATCATTCCTTTGGACGGAGACGCTTTTTTTACCTCTGCAATCACCGACAAACCTTCTCTTTTCAGCGCTTCCTTAAATCCCATGGTCCGATGACCGGCCCTCTTTGCCATCTCCTTTATTTCTTCCAGGGAAACCTTTGACTTTTCCCTTTGGAGCTGTTCTTTCCTTTTTTCCATGATATCATCTAAAATCATACTTCACCTCTAACATGCATTTGTATATAAAATAAATTCGTCCAGCTTTTGAAGCGCCTGACCGGAATCAATGACTTTTCTCGCAAGATCAATCCCTTCTTTTAATGTTCCTGCCTTTCCAATCGTGTAAAGCGCCGCAGCTGCATTTAATAACACAATATCTCTTTTCGCTCCCTGTTCTCTTCCAGAGAGCACCTCTCTTGCGATCACAGCATTTTCATCGGCAGTTCCTCCTGCGATTTCTTCTTTTGGATACAATCTTAGTCCTAATTCTTCAGGATGTATGGTATATTCCCGAAGACTCTTTCCCTGAATTTCACAAACACTGGTGGAAGAAGAAATGGAAATTTCATCCAGACAATCGTCTCCATATACAATCAATGCCCGTTTGACTCCTAAATTTCTCATTACATCTGCCATAGGATGCAGTAATTCTTTTTCGTAGACTCCCAACACAATATAGTTGGTCATTGCCGGATTTGCCAGAGGTCCGAGAACATTAAAAACAGACCGAACACCTAACTGTGCTCTGACAGGTCCCGCATATTTCATAGACTCATGATGCGTCTGTGCAAATAAAAATGCCGCACCGATCTTTTCCAAACAAGCTTTATTTTTTTCGGGAGACAGACCAATTTTAGCCCCCAAAGCTTCTAAGACATCTGCCGCACCGCTTTTAGACGAAACGCTTCGATTTCCGTGCTTTGCTACTTTTGCTCCTGCTGCCGCAATGACGAAAGAAGAAGTTGTGGAAATATTAAAACTATTTGCCAGATCACCGCCGGTTCCCACAATATCAACTGCCTCCGTCTCCTCTGGAACAACCGCCGCCTTTGCCCGCATTACTTTTGCAAATCCAGTGATTTCCTCCGGAGTTTCTTTTTTCATCCGCAATCCGGTCAGAAAACTTCCAATTTGTGCCTCTGTCGCATTTCCTGACATGATGCAGTCCATTGCTTTATAAGATTCCTCCGCCGTCAAGTGCTTACCGTCTACAATCTTCGCCAAATAAGGTTTTAAGGTCTCCTGATTCATCACTGCAATCTTCTCCTTCTTCTCTTTTTTATCACCGATTTTTGCAATCTTTTCCACAAAATTTTGTATCATCTTTTTTCCCATTTCCGTTAATACCGATTCCGGATGAAATTGAATTCCATAAACCGGATATCTTTTATGACAAACTGCCATTACCTGCCCTGCTGGGTCCTCACCGATGATTTTCAAATTTTGCGGAAGTGATTTCCTGTCTAAAATCAGGGAGTGATATCTTGCAGCATAAATTTTAGAATCCAGCCCCTCAAACAAAGGGTTGTTATTATCAATTTGAATTTCGCTCATCTTCCCATGCATCAGCTCCCCGGCAGGAACGACAGACCCTCCATAGACCTCCCCGATTGCCTGATGTCCCAGACAAATTCCAAGAATCGGAACTTTTTTTCCAAAAATACGGATGATCTCTTCCGTAACCCCGGCATCTTTCGGATATCCGGGGCCCGGGGAGAGAATCAACGCCTTTAAGTTTTCCATTTTCTCAATTTCTTCTGCTGTAATCTCATCATTTCTTACCACCTGAATGTCGGGATCGATTTCTCCTGCATACTGATAGATATTAAAAGTAAAAGAATCATAATTGTCAATTAATAAAATCATAATGTCGCCGCCTCCTTCACTGCCTCAATCACTGCCAATGCTTTATTTTTGGTTTCCTCATATTCTTTTTCCGGAATCGAATCTGCTACAATTCCGGCTCCTGCCTGAATATATCCTCTTCCCTCTTGAAACACCACTGTGCGAATGGCAATACAAGTATCAATTCGGCCGTCAAATCCAAGATATCCAACTGTTCCTCCGTATACTCCCCTCTTTTTCGTTTCCAGTTGGTCAATAATTTCCATGGCTCTGACCTTTGGCGCTCCAGATAAAGTTCCTGCCGGCAAAACACTCAAAAGTGCGTCCAACACCGTTTTATCCTCTCTTAAGATTCCATAAACATCGCTGACCAGATGCGTAACCTTAGAATATTTTTCAACGGTCATAAAATTTTTTACCTCAACCGTCCCAAACTGACTGACCTTTCCCACGTCATTTCTTCCGAGATCCACAAGCATCGTATGCTCAGCCCTCTCCTTGGGATCATGAATCAACTGACTGACCAGCATATCATCCTCTTCCTTGGTTTTCCCTCTGACCACCGTTCCGGCAATTGGTTTGGTGGATACAACCCTTTGATCCACACTTACCAGTTTTTCTGGAGAAGCTCCAACCACCTGGTAATCTGCAAAATCAAAATAATATAAATACGGCGATGGATTCGAGGTTCTAAGGCACCGATAGACATTTAAAGGATCCGCTGAAGTTTCTATTTCAAATCTTTGGGAGAGAACCACCTGGAAAATATCTCCGCTGCGAATATAGTTCTTTGCTGTTTTCACAGCTTCCACATATTCTTTTTTTGTTTGATTGGAGACAATCTTTATTTTTTCAGGGACAACACGATCGTTCTGCAGTGATACCTGCCGTCCCATCTTATGGAGAAGCAATTCTGCCCGCTCCTCCATCTGCTGATATTGCTCTCTCACATTTTCACCCCTGTGACAATTTTGGATAATCACTGCTTTCCCCGTCAAATGATCATAGGCAATGATTTCATCATACATAAAAAGGTGTGCGTCCGGCATATGCAGATCATCTTCCGGCACATTGGTCAGCGTCTTTTCCACATGCCGGACCATATCATAACCAAAATATCCGATCAATCCTCCGGTCAGCTTGGGATAATGCTCCATGACCGGAGCTTTACATTCCCGGAGCAGCTTCTGAAGATAAGCGATATGATCCGCTCCTTCATAGCTCCTGCCGTCCACCTCCAGTCGGCTGTCATAAATTTTAATTTCTGATTTTGGGTAAACACCAAGAAAAGAATATCGTCCCCGCTGATCCTTGTTCTCTACACTCTCCAAAATAAAACAAGGGGTTTTTTCTCTCCTTAACGCCTGAAACATACGGATTGGCGTCATATCATCTGCCAGTACTTCATAGAATACCGGCACCCTCTGATAATCTTTTAATAAATTTTCTACTTCCTGCAATGATGGATACAACATATCTGCCTCCTGACTTTCTGAAATCCATTGTATCGCCTGACTCACTTTTGGTACGTGAAACGAAGACTCGGTCTGGTTTGCGTACGGATATGCTCAATTCTTCCTCTGCAAATCGTGTACATCTCACAGCAGTCCTATAAGATCGGGAAACAAAAAAGGCCCATCGTCCCAATCTCTAGGGACGATAGACCGTGGTGCCACCCATATTTAAGAAAATCCTGCCTTGCAAAAGACAGTCTTCTCTCCTTCCTTAAAGTACTCCGCTATTGAAAGCTTTTATACTCCGTTCCCGTAACGTGGGATAACGGCGACAGTTACTAAGTTATAAAACAGTTCTCTGTGCTCCTCACAAATCCATTCATTGACCTCATATCTGCAATTTCACACCTGCCAACTGCTCTCTGAAAGACTGTTTGATCAACTACTTACTTTTGCTCAAAGGATTTATCACTTTACTCTGCTAAAATATTTTTTTATTATTATATGCGCTTCTTTTTCATTTGTCAACTATTTTTTTATTTGATGATTTTGAATAATCAGGCGAACAGCATCATACAAATACGGCCGAAGCTCACCCATTGGAACCGGTTGTTCCATTAAGATGGAATTATAACAGCACCCTGCTGTCATTTCAATAATCAAATAAATCATCATCTCCGGTTCCCGATACTCATACTCCGACTGCTTCATTAAATCCATATAAACATCATGAATATTTCTTTGTGTGTCGTCAATCGGTTCCACCAGGGAATTCTTAAACATTCCCCATCCCAAATGTTTTGTAATCATTTTCAAAACCATAGGATCTTTCTCCAGAGACTGAATCACCTCATTGATCAGAAAAATCATCTGCTCCTCAAACTCTTCAATATGGCGGCAAAGCAGCTGCGCATAAGCTTCCTTAAATATTTGCGCTGATTTTTTTGCAATCAGTTTATAACGAAGATCCAGCTTATCTTTAAAATACAGATAAAAGGTTCCTTTGGCAACTCCTGCTTCCTTTGCAATATCAGAAATGGACGTTTTATGAAATCCTTTTTTTGTAAACAGCTGATATGCTGTGTTTAACAAAGCATCCTGCTTTTTCTTTTTGTTGATTTCAATCTTTTTCAATTCTTTTTCCTCCTCGGCAAAACGG
>CAJMHU010000073.1 GCA_905213305.1 uncultured Anaerostipes sp. | reverse complement strand
ATCATATCTCTTCTGGCGCTTTCCCCGAGATCTAACGGCGCCACATCGAAGTACCCCGCTTTTTCATGAGTCACAGTTGTCGGGCGTCCCTCTTCATCTGTATGGAATAAGAAGAATTCGCATTCCGGTCCCACATTAAATTTGTATCCCATATTTTTACATTCCCGAATCACACGTTTTAGTACATGTCTGGAATCGCCTGCAAACGGCAATCCATCCGGTCCGTAAACATCACAAATAAATCTCGCGACTCTGTCTCCTCCCGCATTCCACGGAAAAATCGCAAAGCTGTCAAGATCCGGATAAAGGTACATATCCGACTCTTCAATCCGAACAAATCCGTCTACACTGGAACCGTCAAAAGTACATTTATTATCCAGAGCCTTTTCCAACTGACGAACCGTAATCGCAACATTTTTCATCGTACCAAACAAATCAGAAAATTGCAGTCGGATAAATTCCACATCATTTTCTCTGACGAGGTCTATGACATCCTGCTTTGTGTATCGACCCATAACATCACTCCTCTTCTACTTTTCATTGATCGGATCAAAATCCTCTCTCCTGCTGCCCACCGCCTGTTTTTCTTTGAAAACAATGTTTCTAAATCTGCGCGATGTCAACAACTGTCAGTTGATCCCTGTTTCCTGTTTCCAAACTTGTCAATAAGGCTTCTGCCGTATCAAGACTTGTAAGGCATGTAACTCCTGTTTCCGTAGCATAACGGCGGATTAAAAAACCGTCTCTGCTTCGACCGACACCCTGAGAAGGTGTATCAATCACTAAGTCAATTTTATCATCTAAAATCAAATCCAGCAAGTTTGGAGATTCCTCTTCCAGCTTATTAATCGGTTTCGCAGGAACCCCGCCTTCATTTAATACCCGACAGGTACTTCTGGTAGAAAAGATTTCATATCCCAGTGCCGCAAATCTTTTTCCGATCTCTACCGCATCAATTTTATCTGAGTCTTTCACCGTTAAAATCATTTTCTTATATTTCGGAAGGTTCACGCCTGCGCCGAGAAACGCTTTATAAAGAGCCTCGTGATAATTTTTTGAAATTCCCAGACATTCTCCCGTTGATTTCATTTCCGGTCCGAGACTGATCTCTGCACCCCTCAATTTTTCAAAGGAAAATACCGGTTTTTTGACCGCATAATATTCAGATTCCGGCTGAAGTCCCGGCTCGTACCCAAGATCTCTGATTTTTGCTCCGGTAATCACTTTTGCTGCCAGAGCTACAATCGGAATCCCTGTCACCTTGCTGATATATGGAACAGTACGGCTGGACCGAGGATTTACCTCAATCACATAAACCTCTCCCTGGGCAACAATAAACTGAATATTAATCAAGCCAATAACATGCAGAGATTTTGCCAGTTTTCTTGTATACTCGGCAATCACTCTTTTAATTTTTTCATTTAAGCTCAATGCAGGATAAACAGAAATGCTATCTCCTGAGTGAATTCCCGCACGCTCAATGTGTTCCATAATTCCCGGAATCAATATATCGGTTCCGTCGCATACCGCATCCACTTCCACTTCTTTTCCCACAAGGTATTTATCAATGAGAATCGGGTGCTCCTGTTCATACCGATTGATAATTTCCATAAATGCTTTAATATCTTCATCAGAAACCGCGATCTGCATTCCCTGTCCGCCCAGAACATAAGAAGGACGCACCAGAACCGGATATCCTAGCTGATTTGCAACTTTCACCGCTTCTTCACAAGTAAACACCGTCGTTCCTTTGGGTCTTGGAATACAACATTCTTCCAAAATCTCATCAAACAATTCCCGATCTTCGGCGGCATCTACATTTTCCGCACTGGTTCCGAGAATCGGAACTCCCATTTTCATCAGGTCTTCTGTTAATTTAATGGCCGTCTGTCCCCCGAACTGTACCACTGCTCCATCCGGTTTTTCCAGCTCCACAATGCTCTCCACGTCTTCCGCCGTCAACGGCTCAAAATATAGCTTATCTGCCACATCAAAGTCTGTGGATACTGTTTCCGGATTATTATTAATAATAATGGTCTCATACCCTTCCTGACTCAGCGCCCAGACACTGTGCACAGAACAAAAATCAAATTCAATCCCCTGTCCAATCCGAATCGGACCGGAGCCGAGAACTAATACCTTTTTTCTTCCCGAAGTTTCTGTAACTTCATTTTCGCCATCATAGCAGGAATAATAGTATGGTGTTTCTGCATCAAACTCAGCCGCACAAGTATCCACCACTTTAAAGGCAGCATGAATTCCCATCTCATTTCTTAACTCTTTGATCTCCCGTTCCGTTTTTCCTGTCAACTGTCCAATGACCCGATCCGGAAATTCCAGACGTTTCGCTTCTATTAAAAGATCTTTTTCTAACGTTTCCACCCCGGCAAGCTTCTTTTCCATCTCCACTAAAACTGCAATCTTATCCAAGAACCAGCGGTCAATCTTTGTAATATTGAAAATTGTATCGTAATCAAATCCTCTGCGAATTGCTTCTGCAATCACATAGATTCTCAGATCATCAATTTTCTCTAACTCTTTTAACAGTTCCTCATCGGTAAGCTTCCCGTAGTCTCCAAACATCAGACTGTCCACATGCTGTTCTAAGGAGCGGATTGCTTTCATAAGAGCTCCCTCAAAGTTCGTTCCGATGCTCATAACTTCTCCGGTTGCTTTCATTTGTGTCGTCAGCGTTCGTTTCGCATGAATAAATTTATCAAACGGCAGTCTCGGCATTTTTACCACACAATAATCCAGCATCGGTTCAAAGCTTGCGTAGGTTTTCTTTGTAACTGCGTTTTCAATTTCATCTAAAGTATAGCCGATGGCAATTTTGGCTGTCACCTTGGCAATCGGATATCCGGTTGCCTTAGATGCCAGGGCAGAAGAACGGCTGACACGAGGATTCACTTCAATGACACAATACTCAAAGCTATCAGGATTTAATGCATACTGAACATTACATCCTCCATGTACATCCAGCTCCGTAATAATATTCAGCGCAGACGTACGAAGCATCTGATACTCTTTGTCACCCAAAGTTTGTGACGGCGCAACAACAATACTGTCTCCGGTATGAACGCCCACCGGATCAATATTTTCCATATTGCAAATTGTAATACAGGTTCCGTTTTCATCACGCATCACTTCATATTCGATCTCTTTCCATCCGCCGATGTAACGTTCCACCAGAACTTCCCCTACACGGCTTAATCGAAGACCATTTTCCAAAATTGTTTCCAGTTCTTCCTGATTATGGGCAATTCCTCCGCCGCTTCCTCCCAGAGTATACGCCGGACGAAGCACTGCAGGATAACCGATCACCTTGGCAAATTCCACTCCATCTTCGATATTCTTTACAACCTTTCCGGCTGCAATGGGCTCCCCGATTTTCTCCATAGTATTTTGAAATTCCAGACGGTCCTCTGCTTTTTTGATGGTGGATGGAGATGTACCGATTAATTTGACTCCGCTTTTCTCCAAATATCCGTTTTCTGCCAACTCCATTGCAAGATTTAAAGCCGCCTGTCCGCCCAAGGTAGGAAGAATGCTGTCCGGCTTCTCTTTTTCAATGATTTTTTCAATGACAGAAGCTGTCAGCGGTTCAATATATACCTTATCCGCAATATCTTTGTCTGTCATAATCGTTGCCGGATTTGAATTGACCAAAACAACCTCTATCCCCTCTTCCTGAAGAGCGCGGCAGGCCTGCGTTCCTGCGTAGTCAAATTCTGCTGCCTGTCCGATCACAATCGGTCCAGACCCAATGACAAGTACTTTTTTTATATCTTCTCTTTTAGGCATTTTTTGCTCCTTTCATCATATCCAAGAATTCATCAAATAAATAGGCGGTATCCTGCGGTCCCGGGCATGCTTCCGGGTGGAACTGAACTGTGCGGATTCGCTTATTTTTATATTTCAAACCTTCCACGGATTGATCGTTTACATTGATAAAAGAAACTTCTGCCACATCTTTTTTGATGCTTTCCTCTTCAATCACATACCCGTGGTTCTGAGAAGAAATATAAACTCTTCCACTTGCCAGATCTTTTACCGGATGATTGCCCCCTCTGTGCCCCCAGCGCATCTTCTTTGTGTCGGCGCCGGTTGCAAGCGCCATTAGCTGATGTCCAAGACAAATTGCGAAAATCGGAAGATCACTTTCATAGAGTTTTTGAATCTCTTTGATAATTTCCGTACACTCTTTCGGGTCCCCCGGTCCGTTTGAAAGCATGATGCCATCCGGCTGATCTCTCAAGATCTCCTCTGCCGGAGTAAACGCAGGATATACGGTTACATCACATCCTCTTTTGCACAGAGAATGTACAATATTGTTCTTTGTCCCGAGATCCAGCAGAGCTACCTTCCATCCCTCTCCTTTAGCATGCTCTTTTCCTTTTCTTGTGACCGTTTTCACTGCATCTTTGACTCTATATGCTTTGAGTTTCGGAAGAATTTCCTCCAGCTGAAAGTCAGGATTGGTGGTAATCATTCCCCCCATACATCCCTCTTCTCTCAAAATTTTTGTGATCGCTCTCGTATCTACACCACTGATTCCCGGAATATCATGGGCAATCAGATACTCTTCCAAATCCTGCTGACGTCTGAAATTGCTGGAAGTTCTGGAGATCTCTCTTACAATAAACGCAGAATGCCAAGGTCTGTCTGATTCTGCATCTTCGAAACATACGCCATAATTTCCAATCAACGGATAGGTCATCACAACGCCCTGCCCCTGATAGGACGGATCGGTCAGAACTTCCAAATACCCTGTCATAGAAGTATTAAATACAACTTCACAAATGACTTCTTTATCCGCGCCAAAATGATGCCCCTGAAATACATGTCCGTCTTCCAATATTAAAAATGCATTCATGTAAATTCCCTCCTAAAAATAAAAAAAAAGAAATATTACTAAAATAAAAATTACAAATCTAAGTATTGAACAATTCTAAGCTCCCAATACTTTGTGTCTCATTTATTTTAGAAATATTTCTCTACAAATTGTAAAAATTCTATCACAAATTAAAAGATCATGCAAGTACTTTTTTAATTTTTTATTTTTTCTCTGCTTCTTCGCGCTCTCTCCTGGAAAAAACACATCCGCAAAAATTCTGCCGATACAATTTATATTCCTTTGAAAGCAGAATGGATCGCTGATATCCGCCTTTCTTTTTAAAGTCCGACGGCAGAAACGAAACTCCCGCTCGCTCTCCTTGCTCTGCGCCCAGTTCATTCAGCCACTGCGCGTTTTTCAACGGACTGATTGTCAGCGTCGTCGTATAATAATCAAATCCATACTTTGACGCCATGTCTGCTGCCTGTGAAAGTCTCAGGCGATAGCAAAGATAACAGCGCTTTCCCCCTTCCGGTTCTTTTTCATAGCCGCGCACCATTTCATAAAAAACCTGCGGCTCATATCCGCCGTCCAATACTTGAATCTCCTCAAATCCCATTTCCTTTACCAGACGCCTCTGCTCCGCAATTCGCTTTTCATATTCTTCTTTTGAAGCAATATTTGGATTATAATAGTCAATTGTAATTTTAAAATATTTTGATAAATATTCCAAAACATAACTGCTGCATGGCGCGCAGCAGCTGTGAACTAAAAGTGTAGGTCTTGTATCTCCAATCTGTTCCAGCACACCATCCAATTTTTTTTGATAATTGATTTTCTGACTCATCATCCCCACCTAACCTGTCTTGCATTATTCCTTACCCAAAGGAAACACTTTAAAACCATGATTAAAATTGTCTCCTTTGAGTATTTATTCTATCACAATTTTTCCAACTGACAAAGAAAAAATATTTTCAAAAATCTTTCTAACGTATCATATAAGAATACAGCATTTCTGTGGAAGTTTCCAGCGCTTCCGCCAGTCTGCAAACCGTCTGAAGTGTCGGATCGCAGCGACCTTGTTCAATGTCATAGATCATGTCCTCTTCCACCCCGGAGATTTGCGCTAAAACTTCTCTGCTCATATTCTTTTTTCTCCTGACTTCCTGCAAATGATAAATCACTTCAATTTTCATATTTACACCTCCATCTCTAGGATGTGTAAATCATTTGAAACTATTACAATATTTTTTAATACGAACAACGCGTTTTATGATATAAGAAAGTGAGCACTTTCCCATATCACAAAAAAAGCTTAGAAACGCTGATTTTACGCCATCCGACGTATTCTCAACGTTTCTAAGCCTTATTATTTTCAGTCGGGGCGACAGGATTTGAACCTGCGACCTCGTAGTCCCGAACCACGCGCTCTACCAAGCTGA
>CAJMHU010000072.1 GCA_905213305.1 uncultured Anaerostipes sp. | reverse complement strand
ATAATACTCATTTATACGGCGTATTGGAGATGGCAAAAAGACAGGGACTTCAGAACGTATATGTTCATCTGTTTTTAGACGGTCGTGATACTGCGCCGACTTCCGGAAAAGGATTTGCAGAAGAATTAGAAGCAAAGATGGAAGCAATCGGAGTTGGTAAAATTGCAACTGTCTCTGGACGTTATTATGCTATGGACCGTGACAATCGCTGGGATCGCGTGCAGAAAGCATACAATGCCATTGTTCTTGGACAGGGAAATACTGCACAGAATGGCGTTGAGGCGATTGCATCTTCCTATAAAGAAGATGTAACAGATGAATTTGTCGTACCGACTGTCATTATGGAAGACAATGCTCCGGTTGCAACTCTCAAAGAAAATGATTCTGTGGTATTTTTTAACTTCCGGCCAGACCGCGCAAGAGAAATTACACGTTCGATCTGTGATGACAAATTTGATAGCTTTGATCGTCCCAACGGATATTTTAAAACGACATTTGTATGCTTTACAGAGTATGATGTAACAATTCCAAATAAACTTGTGGCATTTCATAAAGTCGAGATTAAGAATACGTTTGGAGAGTTTCTGGCAAAACACGGCTTAAAGCAGCTTCGCTTGGCAGAAACAGAAAAATATGCACATGTTACCTTCTTCTTCAATGGAGGAATTGAAGAGCCAAACGAAAATGAAGAAAGAATTCTTGTAAATTCTCCAAAGGTTGCAACCTATGATCTTCAGCCGGAGATGAGCGCTCCGGAAGTAGGAGAAAAACTGGTAGAAGCAATCAAATCCGATCAATACGATGTGATCATTGTGAACTTTGCCAACAGCGATATGGTTGGTCATACAGGAATTGAAGAGGCTGCAGTCAAAGCGGTGGAAGCAGTGGATCAGTGCGTTGGGAATGCAGTGGAAGCGATTAAGGAAGTAGACGGACAAATGTTTATTTGTGCCGATCACGGAAATGCAGAGCAGTTAAAAGATTATGAGACAGGAGCTCCGTTTACGGCGCATACGACCAATCCAGTTCCGTTTATTCTGGTAAATTATAAGGAGGGCGTGTCTTTAAGAGAAGGCGGATGCCTTGCGGATATTGTTCCTACATTAATCGAAATGATGGGAATGGAGCAGCCGGAAGAAATGACAGGAAAGTCTCTGTTAATAAATAAATAAAATTCAATTACAAAAAAGCGTCTGCGATCGTTGAATTGCGGATGCTTTTGTTGTTATTTCAGAGAAGATATTTCAGCTTAAGATCGAAAAAACAGAAAGATTTGTGGAAGGAACTGTATAGAGATTCATATTCTTGGAAAGAATAACATCATTACTTGTAAAGGGTGTGATGGAATGAAAGAGCGTTTATGTATTAAAAATGTAATTGGAAGAGAAGTTTTGGATTCCAGAGGAAATCCAACGGTGGAGGTGGAAGTACTGTTAGAAGGCGGAGCCAGAGGAAGAGCGATTGTCCCGTCTGGAGCGTCTACCGGAAAGTTTGAAGCTCTGGAATTACGGGACAGGGAAAAACGATACCGGGGATTGGGTGTGGAAACTGCAGTAAATCATGTAAACCACAAAATTGCAGATCGTTTGATCGGAAAAAATGTTCTAAATCAGATTGAGATTGATCAGATTATGTTGGAAGCAGATGGAACAGAGAACAAAGAACGATTTGGAGCTAATGCGGTACTTGGTGCGTCTTTGGCATCTGCAAAGGCGGCAGCCAATGGATTGCAGATTCCGTTATATCAATATCTGGGAGGAAGTTTTGCCTGTCGTCTTCCCATACCTATGATGAATATCTTAAATGGAGGGAAACATGCAGATAATACGGTAGACTTTCAAGAATTTATGATTGCCCCGGTTGGTGCGGATTCTTTTCGAGATGCTCTAATGATGGGGGCAGAGATTTATCATACGTTAAAAGACATTTTAAAGGAAAGTCATTTAAGTACCGGAGTTGGCGATGAAGGAGGATTTGCACCGGATTTGGAAAGCTCAGAACAGGCATTGGAGCTTTTGGTACATGCCATTGAGTCTGCCGGATATAAGCCGGGAGAGGAGGTTGCCATTGCGATGGACTGTGCGGCATCTGAAATTTATGATGAAGATGAGGGCATTTACTATTTCGATGGTGAAAGCCGGATGACAGGCAGGGAGATTCGCAGAAACTCTGAGGAAATGGTGCAGTATTATGAGAGACTGGCAGAGCAATATCCAATTTTTTCAATTGAAGATGGATTAAATGAGGAAGATATGCCGGGATGGAAAGTGCTGACATACCGGCTGGGAGAAAAAATTCTTTTGGTTGGAGATGATCTTTTTGTGACAAATGTAAAACGTCTGCGGGAAGGGATCAAAGAAGATATTGCCAATAGTATTTTGGTGAAACCAAACCAAATCGGAACCTTAACGGAAACTTTGGATGCGATTGAGACGGCAGCTAACGCAGGATACCGCACGATCATTTCCCATCGGTCCGGAGAAACAGAGGATACGACCATTGCAGATATTGCAGTGGCAGTAAACAGTGGATTGATTAAAACAGGAGCGCCATGCCGGTCTGACAGAACTTCAAAATATAACCGTCTGCTGCGAATCGAAGAACAGCTTGGAAGCTGTCGAAGGTATGGCTTGCTGTAAAAGACAGAACAAAAGAAAAGCAAAAATGTAAAATCCATGCAAAGTCCCATAGTTTCTCTTGCAACTTGTCGTTTTCTATGTTAGAATAACTCACAGTGAATTTAAGTATATTAGGAGGCACATTGTGAGAACTGCGTTAACTGTAATCTTTATTATAGCATCAATTTTCTTAATCATATTAGTACTAATGCAAGAAGGAAAAGAAGCTGGACTGGGTTCTTTGACGGGAGCTGCAGATACGGGGACCTATTGGAGCAAGAACAAAGGCCGTTCTAAAGAAGGAACTTTGGTTCGAGCAACGACATTTTTTACAATTGTATTTTTTGTAACAGCGGCAATCCTCTGTTCAAAATTTCTTTAGGAAAACGGGATGAAACACACTTCTTAAATATACTTAAGAGGTGTGTTTTCTTAATAATATAGGAAATTTCTTTAGGATTGAAAACAGATTTACAATTTGTGAGAGGCAGGAGTAAAATATATGACAGATAGACGAAAACAAAGAAAAAAAAGAGTGAAAGAGTTGATTTATGATTCTCATTATCGACCGATGAAGCAAAAAGAGCTGGGATATTTGCTGCAGGTGGAAACAAAAGATCGAGATGAATTTGTCAGCATTTTAAAGGAACTGGTGGAAGAAGGCAGTATTGAAGTAACAAAACGAGGAAAATACCAGCCGCTGACTGCAAAACATCTCAAAGGAACCTTTTTGTGTACCCAGAGGGGGGTTGGATTCGTGACAGTGGAAGGAGAGACAGAAGATTATTACATTCATGAGAAAAATATGAATGGGGCTTTTCATGAAGATACGGTTCTGATGGAAGTACTGGATGATCATCCGAAATCAGGGCGCAGAAAAGAAGGAAAGATTTTGAAAATTTTGAAACGTGGGATGACAACGATGGTGGGCACCTTGCAAAAAAATCAGAATTTTGGATTTGTGGTTCCGGATAATCTTCGATTTGACAGTGATATTTTTGTTTCAAAGGAACAATGCGGGAACTTAACCAGCGGATTTAAAGTCTTGGTAAAAATTACAAATTATGGAGATGAGCGTCACAGCCCGGAAGGAGAGATTGTGGAAGTCCTGGGTCATAAAGATGATCCAAGAGTTGATATTTTATCCATTCTTAAGGCTTATAATCTTCCAATGGAATTTGACGAAAATGTGAAGCAGCAAGTAAAGACGATTCCGGATGCGGTGGATGTCTCCGCCTATGCAGATCGAATGGATTTGAGAGATTGGCAGACGGTTACGATTGACGGAGAGGATGCCAAAGATTTGGATGATGCAATTACTTTAACCAAAAAAGGAGAGAATTATTGTCTGGGAGTTCATATTGCTGATGTATCAGAGTATGTTGCGGAATATTCTCCGCTGGATCAGGAAGCTTTGAAGCGGGGAACAAGTGTCTATCTGGTGGATCGGGTGATCCCAATGCTTCCTCATCAGCTTTCCAATGGTATTTGCTCTTTAAATGCCGGATGTGATCGTTTGGCGTTGAGTTGTCTTATGGAGATTGATTCCCATGGAAAAGTGGTAGACCATCAAATTGCAGAAACGCTGATCCGGGTAGATCAGAGAATGTCTTACACAGATGTTGCGGCAATTTTGGATGGGGAAGAGAAGCCGAGGGCTGTTTATCGGGATTTTGTACCAATGTTTGAGTTAATGAAGGAAGTGTCGGAGATTCTTAGGGATCGCCGTCACAAAAGAGGGGGAATTGATTTTGATTTTCCGGAATCTAAAATTCTGTTGAATGAAGAAGGAAGACCAACAGATGTCTTTCCACAGATACGCAATGCAGCTACAAAGCTGATTGAGGACTTTATGCTGTGTGCCAATGAAACTGTTGCAGAGGATTTTTACTGGAGAGAAATTCCCTTTTTATATCGGATTCATGAAATTCCTGATGGAGAAAAGGTTGCAAAATTGCAAACTTTTTTACAAAACTTCGGAATTTATTTAAAAATCAGTAAAGATGAGATTCATCCAATGGAAGTTCAAAAGCTTCTGACTAAAATTGAAGGAACGTCAGAGGAACCTCTGATTTGCAGACTAACGTTGCGGTCTATGAAGCAGGCAAAATACTCTGTCTACAGTGCGGGACATTTTGGATTGGCAGCAAGATATTACTGTCATTTTACGTCGCCAATCCGGCGTTATCCAGATTTGCAGATTCACCGGATTATCAAAGAGAATCTCCATGGAGAGTTTCATGGAAAACGGGTTGCTCATTATGAGGAGATTCTTCCCAAGGTAGCTGAACAAACATCTAAGACAGAGCGCAGGGCAGAAGAGACAGAAAGAGAAGTGGAAAAACTGAAAAAGGCAGAGTACATGAGTCAGCATATCGGTGAAGTTCATCGTGGAATTATTTCCAGTATTACAAGCTGGGGCGTATATGTGGAACTTCCTAGTACAATAGAAGGGATGATTCATGTCTCTGCATTGCCAGGGGATTACTATTATTACGATGAAAAAACTTATACAATGGTCGGTGAGAGAACAAAAAAAGTATTCAAACTCGGGCAGCATGTGACGATTCGAGTAAAAGGTGTTGACATGCTTTTGAAGACCATTGATTTCGAGTTGGCAGAGGAGGAAAATTATGGCGAAGAGCAGCGGCATGAAGTTGATTGCCAATAACAAAAAAGCAAGACACGATTATTTTGTAGAGGATAGCTTTGAGGCTGGAATTGTGCTTCATGGAACAGAGGTCAAGTCTCTGAGAATGGGACACTGCAGTATAAAGGAAGCGTTTGTGGACATTGAAAATGGAGAGGTGTTCCTGCGTCAGATGCATATCAGTCCGTATGAAAAAGGAAATATTTTTAATAAGGACCCTTTGCGCACCCGAAAGCTTCTTCTTCATAAATCAGAAATTTCAAAGATGGTTGGACAAGTCAATCAGAAAGGATACACCTTGATTCCGTTGAAGGTCTACTTTCAGAAAAGTCTTGTGAAAGTAGAAATCGGGCTTTGCCGCGGTAAAAAGCTTTATGATAAGCGGCAGGATATTTCAAAACGAGATCAGTTGAGGGAAGCGCAAAGGGATTTTAAAGTACGAAATTTTGGATAAGATGAATTCTTTTGAATCACTTGACAGAAACTAGGAAAAACTTTATAATATAGTTTCGAGACTGGAGATGAGTTTCCAGTCTCGTGAAAGCTGAAATTGAATTGGGGCCAGTACTGGTTTCGACAGGGATTTTGAAGCTTGAGGAGCCATTGGGAGGGACCACCTTACGGTACAAACTTAAATATAAACGCAGATAATAATAAATTAGCGTACGCTGCCTAGTTTGCAGCAGTCAGCTTTGGATCACCTGCAGTCCGAAGTTCTGGCTTCAAATATGCAGGGCCCTCTTCTGATTAAGCTTTGCGTCAGATGAAGTATTTATGAAGCTACCAAAGCAGTCATCCTGTTGTTCGGAGGATTGCGGAGGGAAGGTTAAAAGAACAACTGTAATGGGAGAGCCTCATGTGAATAGGTTTTTGGACGCGGGTTCGATTCCCGCCTGGTCCATTTTCAGAAAGATTCTGATGCCCTGACAATCGAAAGGAGGAAAATCCTGTATGTGTGATACAGATAATTCCTCAGAGAAAAACAAAACCACTTTTGAGTGGTTTATTTTTGTTTGCCCAGCATGGGCAAACTCTAACGGGTGTAAGTCCCGAACATGCCC
>CAJMHU010000071.1 GCA_905213305.1 uncultured Anaerostipes sp. | reverse complement strand
CGTTCACCATTCATCAAAAATCCGTTCTCTGCGCTCCACTCAGTCGTACGGATTCCGAATATTTCCTCTGCTTCATCTTCTTCAAACCGCACCCTGCATGTGTATAAAAATGGAAGCTCAGTACTCCACAACTTCGCATCCGGAATTTCCAGCTGCATCTGAAAATTTCCATCCGCAGACTTCTTCACGCTTGCGACCGGCTGCTGACCAGATACCAAAGACTCCCCTTCGAAAATTTCCAGTTCCAGTTCTCCCGATGCAGATGTCTCAACCTTTACATCGATCACTGCCGGATGGATACTGACTGTGGAAATCTTTACCCCATTGATGCCGATATGCTTCTTTGGCAGCATATATAACGATACAGGCCGGTATATTCCTGCTCCCGAATACCATCTGCTGTTTGGCTGATCTGCATTGCGGGCAATGACCTGTATCTGATTTTTCATTCCAAAATGAAGAAACTCATTTGCCTCTACGTAAAAATTTGTATATCCATACGGACGAAATCCTGCTCTTTTCCCGTTGAGATACACTTCTGCATTGCGGTAGACTCCCTCAAATTCAAAGACAAGTCTGAAATCCTCATATTCCTGCGGTACAGAAAATTCTTTCTCATACACATAGTCAAATCCTTCAAACCAGCCGATGTTAATGCCTCCCAGGCTCTCCTGCGTCCGCTTTTCATCCAGCATTGCATCATGAGGGATCGTAACCGGTTTTCCTTTTCCCGAATCTCCGGCGTGTCTGCATGTCCAGCCGTCATTAAATGCAATCTTTCTCATTTCTTCTTACGTCCTTTCCTTTTCCATGGCTGAATCATACCATTTTTTCGCGAACAGTAACGATTTCTTACGTGAACGGTCTGTTTTTCATCGTATTTTGCAGCCCTGTTTTTGTCTATTTTTTATAGATTTATCACTTTTTCAAGCTTCTTAACTATTTATTTTTTAGTATATTTCCTTGTTTTTTGTAATTTTTCAACAATTTTAAAGTTGTTTTTCATGGATTTAAGCCCTTATTTTTGTGCATTTTTAATAATTCAAATCAAATAGATATTCTATAGTGGCTCTGTATTGAAGTATGCTTTTTATCTTGCCAGCGTAAAATAAAAATTTTGCGACCGCCAGACACACATAAAAATATCCATGAGCAAATCAAACTAAGATTTCCCCATGGATATTTTCCCTTACTACTCTTCTGCCAAATACGGTTTTAATATTTCAATCAATTCATAAACTTTTGTTCCAGGTGCTGCTTTAGATGGTAATTTTCCCTCATTTGACGCATTCAATCTTTTTGCATTTCCTATTGCATATTCCATATACGGATGTAAGATTTCATACATATCTTTACGATTTTTCTCATACTCACCAGCGCCAATTTGTTTTAAACACTCCGTTAGCTTTGGCCAATATTCTGTTGTTGACCTCATAAATTATCAAAATACTGATTTACTTGCCTGTCTCTGAATTGACCTGTATACTGTCATCAGCATACAAAAAGGAAAAGGTCTCAGAGCACCCTCCTAGCAAGTTGTGTACTCTGAGACCCTGGTCACTAAACCATGGTTATTATATCAGATTATTCACTTGTCCTCAAGGAGGATTTTGGTGTTTTTTGTTGAGAGCAGTGTGACCACCCATATGTGCCCCATCTGTCAGGCTACGCTTCGTTACCGGGATTCACGCCCACGCATCCGTAGAAAGGAAGGCGGTTTAAAAGATCAGTTGATCATTCGGCGGTTTTATTGTAAGAACTGCCACTCTTATCATAATGAACTTCCGGATTGTCTTGTTCCGTACAAGCATTACGAAACAGAAGTGATCTCCGGGGTGCTGGATGGCGTTGTACAGCCGGAAGACTTAGATTCTGAAGACTACCCGTCCTGCGCTACCATGCTCCGCTGGCTGCAATGGTTCTGCGAAAATCTTGAACGTATCAACGGATATTTAAGGACGATCAGGGAGTTCCTGCTGGGTTATAACGAAGAGAGGATTTCCCTTGGTTCACTGCTCGATTCTTTCAGAAACCAATATCAAAACTGGTTAGAAATCATCTTGCGTCAGATTTACAACAGCGGGGGATTTTTAGTCCCGATCTGCTGGTAAGGCTTATGCACCTACTTTGCATCGTCTGTCGCGGTACCAACGGGTATAGTGGTCTCAAAAGGAGGTCACTATTTTATGAATACAAGAATAAACAAACAACAATGGCAGGAAGAAGAAGCCCTCAGGCGTTTCCAATTGATTTCTCCGCTTCTCCAGGCTGATCTGGATGATGCAAAACGGATCCAGCTGCGCAAAAAGATTGCAGAGGAGAATCATATATCGGTCCGTTCCCTTTACCGTTATGAAAAAGCGTTTTCGGAAAGGCAGTTTACAGGGCTAAAGCCGGCTGACCGGGAGAAACACCGCTCACAAAAACTCCCTGAAAACTTTGAGTTTCTGTTGGAGCAGGCAATCCAGCTACGCAAGGAGGTTCCCGAGCGGTCGGTTGCCCAGATCATCTACATCCTGGAAACGGAAGGGCTTGCAGCACCCGGTGCTTTAAAGCGTTCTACTTTGGAACGCCATATCTACAAGGCCGGTTACGGCCAAAAGCAGATGCAGATGTACCAGGATGCAAGGAACAGTTCTTCCAAACGTTTCTGCAAACCACACCGCATGATGCTGATCCAGGCGGATATCAAGTATGGTCCCAAGCTTCCGATTGGAAGAAATGGAGCCAAGGTACAGACTTACCTGTCCTCGGCAATCGATGACCACTCCAGATACCTTTTATCTTCCCGGTTCTATGATAATCAGGAAGAAGCAATCATTGAAGATACGTTCCATCAGGCGGTTTCCCGGTATGGAACCTTCGATGCCTGTTACTTTGATAATGGGACACAGTATATCGCAAAACAGATCCGGTCTTCCCTTGCAAGGTTGGGCATCCGTGTGATGTATGCAAAACCAAGATCCGGTAAAAGCAAAGGGAAGATCGAGAAGTTCCATCAGGTAGTAGATGCTTTTATCCGGGAATCAAAGCTGAAAAACATCAAAACACTGGAGGAACTGAACCGCCTATGGGCCATCTATCTGGATGAGTATTACCACAAGAAAAAGCATGATGGCATCGCAGAATACTATGAAAGCCTTGGCGCTGCCGTTCCGGAAGAAGGGATCTCACCGCTTCAGGAATGGAACCGGGACAGCCGCCCACTGACTTTTTTGGATACAGCCGTTGTAGCCGAAGCTTTCCTGCATCATGAGCAGAGGAAAGTGGATAAAGGTGCCTGTATCAGTTTCCGCGGGCAAAGGTATGAAACCAAGCCGGCCTTGATCGGGTATACGGTAGAAATCTCCTATGATCCGGCAAATCCTGAGATCATCACCATTTCTCATCCCGGATTTGAACCTTTTCAGGCAATGCCTGTAAAGATTGGGGCGTATTGCGATAGACACGCTACGCTCCCAGCTGCTATGCAGGAACAAAAACCGACAACTTCCCGTTTTCTGGATGCTTTGGAAACGAAGCATACCCAGAGCAGGCGCCAAATGGCAGATGCGATTTCATTTGCTTCCTACAGGAAGGAGGTGAATGGCTAATGTATGAATCATTCTTTGGCATGGAACATACCCCCTTTGTCCGGGACGTCCCTCCCGAAAAACTGTTTGAATCCAATGCTTTCCGGGAAACTCTCGGTCGTCTGGCTTATGTGGCGGACCGCCAGATGTTTGCTGTTGTAACAGCTGATTCAGGGTGTGGAAAGTCAACGCTTATCCGCCGGTTTTATTCGGAACTTCCAAAAGAGGATTACATCATCCTTTATCTGTCAGACTCAAAACTGACCCCAAGGTGGTTCTATAAAGGTTTGCTGGATCAGTTGGGGCTGGAATCCCGTTTCTACCGCGGTGATTCAAAGCGTCAGCTGCAACAGGAGATCGAGGTAATCCGGGGCGTACAGCGTAAAAAAGTTGTCTGCATCCTGGATGAAGCCCACCTGTTAGAGAAGGAGACGCTGGAAGAATTCCGCTTTTTGCTCAATTACCGGTTTGATTCCATGAGTCCCATGGCGCTTGTTTTAGTTGGGCAGACAGAACTGTGGGAAAATAAACTAAAGCTACAGCGGTATGCCGCCATCCGGCAGCGCATTGACATGTACTGTACGCTGCCTCATCTTGACCGTTCTGAAACAGAACAATATATCGCAAGCCACATGGATTACTCCGGATGCGGGCAGGAAATATTTACAACCAAGGCATTGGATGAGATCCATAAGGCATCTGCAGGAATCCCACGGATGATCAACCGTGTCTGTGAAAAAGCTTTGATGTATGCGTTTCAAAATCAGAAACGATTGATCGATGATTATATGATCAAGTTCGTTGTGGAACACGAGATGCTTGGGATGGTAACTTCATAAAGCAGGTACCGCCTGGAAACAGGCGGTATTGCCTAACTGACTGGTGACAGAAAGTTAAGCAAGTGAGCGTCAACTGATGTGAGCAATCTGGTGACAGCTCATGAAATCACTAACAATATTCTTCTCGATGAATATCTGACTGCATATATGAAAAATGTAATAAAAACCATAATTCTATACACTGATTAGACCAAACGGCATGAAACGTTGTTTCATCATTACTATCTGCATCACAAAATTGCAAAACAGAATCTATGTGATCTGCCGGAAAATCATCCGTATCATAGACAATCCAAACATGTTTGTATACATTTGAACTTTCTTCCGCACGAGTTTTCGCTTTCTGAAATAAACTAATCGTATTATCACCTTCACCATATACATCTAACTTTATCTTCTCTGGATATTTCTTATTTATAACCTCCTTTATTGAACCAAAATATTCAGGTTCTGTATCTGTTCCTTCTGTTACAATAAGGTGATACTCTGGCTGAATCTTGATAGCTCTATCCAATCTCTTTTTCATCCATTTTTTATCTAAATCACTTTTTTTCGGAGGTTTTAGGCTCAAATCCACTCACCCCCACTCAACATGTTCTGCAAATAAGGATCTGCACCATACCTACCTTCCAAATACTGCTTGTCAAATGCTGCTGTACTATTCACCCTTTCCTTATCTTCTCGCCGAATTTCATACAAAGAATAAACTTGACTACTATGGTTTTCATCCAATGCTGCAAACCATATTTCATCTCTTCTAAATACTGTATTCTTCATTGTAGCAATATCATGAGATGTAAATAAAAGTTGAGCTCCGTATTTATTGATTTTTTTATTCTTAAACATAGATATTACGTATCGCAAAAGCTTAGGATGCAGCTTTGCATCTAACTCATCAATAATTACCAGACGTCCTTCCTGTAATGCTACAAGTATAACCGGAAGCGCTGCAATCAACTTTCTTGTTCCATCAGATTCATGATTAAACGGCAATTCATATTTCTTACCCGAAATTGTTCGTACAGTATATAACTGCTCTTCCTTTTCATCATATCTATAATCCTCTACATCAATGCCCATTTCGTTTAACAACATAATAATCTGATTCTTTGTTTGTTCATTATCAGATACCATAATCTGCAATTCTGCAATTGGGTTCGCATAATTACGAATGATACATGACTCAAACCACTCTTGAACCTCTGTTATCACAGGTATATTATAATTAATTGCCAAAAAAGATAAAAATGGCATTTTCTCATTCACTTTGGTATTTACATTCTCTTTACTTAAAATAGTTCCTAAAGTAAGCTCTTCGCCGTCACGATAAAAAATATGTGCAGGCTTTTTGCCTCCTATTGTTTTCCGATCCAATGTTTCTGCTGATATTTCATCTTTTAAAACAGCTAAATAGTAACGGTACTCATATTTTTCTGTACGAAAGAAAATTTCAAACTCAGTAGGCTCATCTTTCGATTCACTATCAAATAAAAAAGGCTCTGCGATAACCTTTTGCTGCATAATGACCCTCTTTCTAGTACTTCCTAAATCATGAATCGGTCTCACCACTGTTGTAATAAGACAAGATAACGCTCGGATCAAATTCGTCTTTCCGCCGCCATTTGGTCCATAAATAACACTCACGGGCAAAATATAGTGGTTCAGTTGTCAAGACACAAATTTAATCTTTTTATAATGAACAGATATATGTAGTTGAAAAGGGGAAGAATGTCCCCCTTAAGCTGCATACTCAATCAAAAGTACCGGATAATAATAGGATGCCGGAGTTTGATTGTTAATGGCAGAATGACAACGTTCAAAATTGTAGGTATGAATATATTTCCCAATCGCTTTCCGTGCTTCACGGATATTGGCATACTGAGTCAGATATGCTTCCTCGTACTTAGTGTCTGCTGAGCAAACTGAAAACACTTGATTTTACTGACTTTTGCCCCATT
>CAJMHU010000070.1 GCA_905213305.1 uncultured Anaerostipes sp. | reverse complement strand
GGACAACTTGATTAAAAGTCAAGTGCTCTACCACCTGAGCTACACACCCAAAAAACTGGGGTAGCTGGATTCGAACCAGCGCGTGCAGGAGTCAGAATCCTGTGCCTTACCGCTTGGCGATACCCCATTGCTTGACAGCTCGTTAATATTACCATGACTTTCAGACATATGTCAACACATTTTTTCATTTTTTTCAAATATTTCTCAATAATCTGATTTTAAATACTGTCCGTCCCATAGTTTCTCATCAATTTCTTTTTGTGTTTGGAACAAAAGTTTCCCTTTCTCTCCGCCCTGCGTTTTTTGATCCCGATCCTCACTTTTCCCTATAAAAATCTCTGTAATTGTAATTTCACCGATTTTTTTTCCTTCAACATCATAGACAACCGCTGTCTCACCGACCTTATGTTCTCCCACAACAAATTCTGCCTGAATTTCTCCTCCGCCTGAATTTAATGGATAAATTTGATCAATATAGGAAAAATTCCCTTTCCCATCGTGTAGCTGGTAAATTCGTTTTTTCGCTTTTTCATATTCTTGCGATGTTTCTTCTTTTCTGAAATATTTAAAAAAATTCAAAGTCTTTTTCCTTTCCCACAGCCTATTTCATAAATCATTGAATCAATTATATCATTCCCTCTCTGAAAAATAAATATATTTTGCATATTGACAAGACAGAATCATTTATGATAGATTGTCATTAATGTAAATAATCAAAATACATTGACAAGGAGTAGTAAAATATTTCAGACATTCAGAGAGTTGCTGGCTGGTGTGAAGCAACTGTTCACGATATTTGAACTCGCCTTTGAGTAGCATGCTGAACTGACAGTAGGTATTGCCGGGTCCAACCGTTACATTGGAAAGATATCGGTCTTTTTGACCCGTATTGATTTGAGTGTGTGCTTCCGAGGGAAGCGCAAAATAGAGTGGTACCACGGAATTTTCTTCGTCTCTATCCTGTTTCTTTCAGGAATAGATGCGGAGTTTTTTTATTCTATGGAAAAACGCCATTGTTTCCATGAAAAAACAAAACTGCAGCCTTAACATTAAATTTTGAAAGGAGATTTATAAAATGATGAACCACAACAAATATGAAAGACAATATTTTATGCCACCTACACCTTCTTTAGACTGGGCTAAAAAAGAATATATCACCAAAGCTCCAACCTGGTGCAGCGTCGATCTTCGAGACGGCAATCAAGCTCTGATTATCCCCATGAGTCTGGATGAAAAAATCGAATTCTTTCAGCATTTAACAGCCGTTGGGTTTAAAGAAATTGAAGTCGGCTTTCCCGCAGCGTCCGAAACTGAATATACCTTCTTACGCACATTGATCGAACAAAATCTGATTCCAGATGATGTGACGATTCAAGTCTTAACGCAGGCAAGAGAACACATCATCAAAAAGACATTTCAGGCCTTGGAAGGTGCAAAAAAAGCCATTGTTCATGTTTATAATTCCACTTCTGTGGCGCAAAGAGAACAAGTTTTTAAAAAATCAAAAGAAGAAATTATGCAGATTGCTACAGACGGAGCAAAATTATTAAAACGTCTGGCAGATGAAACCGAAGGCAACTTCTTATTTGAATATTCTCCGGAAAGTTTTACCGGAACAGAGGTGGATTATGCATTGGATGTCTGCAATGCTGTTTTAGACATCTGGAAACCTCGCCCGGACTGGAAGGTTATTATCAATCTTCCGGTAACCGTGCAGCTTTCCATGCCGCATGTTTACGCCAGTCAGATTGAATATATGAGCAAACATATGAAATACCGCGAAAATGTTGTTTTATCACTGCATCCTCACAATGACAGGGGCTGCGGGGTCGCTGATACGGAACTTGCGCTGCTCGCCGGAGCCGACCGAGTGGAAGGTACATTATTTGGAAACGGAGAACGAACCGGTAATGTTGATATCATCACTTTAGCACTCAACATGTATACCCATGGTGTGGATCCAAAACTTGATTTTTCCGACCTTCCGACGCTGACCAATGCCTACGAGCGTTTAACTCGAATGTCTGTGTATGAACGCCAGCCTTATTCCGGCAAACTTGTCTTTGCAGCTTTCTCCGGTTCTCACCAGGATGCAATTGCAAAAGGAATGCACTGGAGAGATGATCAGCATCCGGAACATTGGGATATTCCATATCTCCCAATCGATCCGAAGGATATTGGCCGCGAATATGAAAGCGACGTCATCCGCATCAACAGTCAGTCTGGAAAAGGCGGCATCAGCTATGTTCTGGAAGAAAATTTTGGTTTCCATATTCCCGGAAAAATGCGCGAGGATGTGGGTTATACGGTAAAAGATGTTTCAGATAAACGTCATCAGGAATTGGTTCCACGAGATATTTTAAAAGTCTTTAAACAGGTTTATGTCAACATTGAAAATCCATGCCGTTTAAAAGAAGTTCACTTCGTTCAAAAAGACGGGGGAATCGAAGCAGAAATTTCTCTTGATAAAGGAGGTGTTCCAAAATTATATCACGGAACAGGAAATGGACGTTTAGATGCCGTGAGCAATGCATTAAAACGTCACAGTGATATGAATTATTCCATTGTAACTTATCAGGAACATGCTTTGAATGTCGGTTCAAACTCTCAAGCATGTGCCTACGTTGCTGTTCAGGAACCAAATGGCAAGATCACTTGGGGCGCCGGAATTCACGAAGATATTATAACCGCTTCTGTACTTGCTTTAATCAGCGCAGTTAACCGTTTAGATATTTAATAGAGAAAAAATATTATACGTGCCGGATCGGACGCCAAGTACCCAATCCGGTACGTATTTTCTCTTTTCAAAACTTATGCTTCTAAAATTTCAACGCCTTCCTCCAAAAGAACAAAATATTTTTCTCCCAGTTCTGTAATCTGTGCTTTTCCAGATGAAATTTCTATCAATTTCTCCTTCACAGCTTCCGTTTGATTTTCTTCCACAATCATATGAAACACAACTTCTTGCGTATAATCAATTCCGATCAGCGGAATTTGTTCTGTCGCCGCCCAATATTGAATTTTTCCAGATACTGTATAGTCACAGGCTATCAAAAGTTCCTGTCCCAGACACTTTTCAACAACCCTGCTATTTCGAATCCCCTCCTGGGCGCTTTTTGTATAAGCACGAATCAACCCTCCGGTTCCAAGCAGGGTCCCGCCAAAATATCTTGTCACAACTACCACGATATGAAAAAGATTTTCTCCCTGAATTACTTCAAGAATCGGCTTTCCCGCTGTCCCGCTGGGTTCTCCATCATCACTGCACCGTTCCACAGGCTGAATGGTTCCTAAACGGTATGCCCAGCAATGATGCCTGGCATCCCAATATTGTTTCCTGATTTTTTCAATAAACTCCTGTGCCTCCTCTTCTGTATTTACAGCCGCCGTATGAGCGATGAATCTGGATTTTTTTTCTACGATTTCTCCTTCCCCGGGATCGTATAAAATCTTATATTTCTGACTGGTCATTTTTCTCCTCCCTGCTTATAATCTCGTCCAATGACTCTGCAAAAGAAACCGGTGTGACTTTGTTGCGTATCAGACTTTGTATCACCCGATCTGCAAGCTGCATCGAAGTTGACAATCTTGGAACTGCATCCCACTCTACAACATCCGAACCTTCCTGACGCTTTTCTACCGCAACTCCATAGGTTCCTTTTTCCTGATCTTCCATCAAATAGTAGGATACTACAATTTCTCTTTGTTTGTCATCTAAAAATCTTTGTTTTCCTGTTAACTTTCCTTTCATTCTTCTTTCCTTTCTGCAATATTGTTCTCTCAGGTTGGTTTACTTGAACTTTTTTATTTGCTATAATACCCCTTAGGAGGTTTCTTATGAAATATACCAAACAAAACATTCAGAAGAAGAGAGCTGAGCTGTCCTCTGATAAAATCCGGAGAAATACGTCTCTCTCTCTTTTTCTTATAAAATACACATTGATCATCTCCATTGCCCTGATTGTTGCTGCATTTGGTCTTGGAGTTGGATTTGTGCGCGGGATTTTAAAAACGACCCCCAAGATTACAAAAGATTCTGTACATTCCAAAGGTTATATCACAACGATCTATGATAATCAGGGAAACACGATAAAGACTCTTTCAGACCACGATTCCAATCGAATCTACACACCTCTGTCCGATATACCGGAAGATCTTCAGCATGCATTCATTGCGATTGAAGACGAACGTTTTTACAGCCACAATGGAATTGATCTTTACGGCATTCTCCGAGCAACCTTCCTTGGTATAAAGAATAAATCCTTGGACCAAGGGGGAAGTACCATCACACAGCAGCTCATTAAAAATAATATCTTGGGAATACAGCCGGAAAAGACAACGATTGAGCGAATTGAACGCAAAATCAAAGAACAGTCTCTGGCTCTTGAACTTGAGAAAAAAGCTTCCAAACAGTTTATTCTGGAAGAATATTTAAATGCAATCAATCTAGGAGAAGGCACGCTGGGTGTACAGACTGCCTCACAGAAGTATTTTAACAAGGATGTATCGGACCTTACGCTGTCAGAATGCGCCGTTCTTGCAAGTATTACCCAAAATCCGACGCGTCTGAATCCAATCACTCACCCCGGACGCAATGCTTCCAGAAGATTGACTGTTTTACAAAATATGTTAGAACAACATTATATCACAAAAAAAGAATACAAAGAAGCTATAAGTGACAATGTATATACCAGAATTAAAAAAAATGCAGCCAAAACATCCAATCAGAAAAAAGCAAATACCTATTTTGAAGATGCTCTGATTCTTGAGGTTGTCAAAGATCTGAAAAATCAGCTGGGATATGATGAGACCAAAGCTTACAATGCAATTTACAGCGGCGGTTTGAAAATTTACTCAACTCAGGACAGCGAAATACAAAAAATTGCCGATCAGACAGCCAATAATCCTTCAAATTACCCAAAGAACACAGAGGTTGCTTTAACGTATACTCTAACGGTGCGCAATGCCGACGGCTCTGATGTTACCTATTCAGAAAACAATGTTCTAAGCTATATGAAAGAGCACAACCTTGGAAACCGTTTAATTTTTTCCAACGAATCTGATGCGAAAGAAGTTACACTAAAATTTAAAGATTCCATAAAAAGAACCGGGGCAACAATTATCGGAGAATTTTTTCAAACCTCTATCCAGCCTCAGATTTCCATTACTGTCATGAATCAATCAGACGGCAGTGTGGAAGCATTGGTTGGCGGCCGCGGCACCAAATATTCCAGTCTCACCTTAAACCGTGCTACATCCACCACGAGACAGCCCGGATCGACATTTAAAGTCCTGTCCGCCTTTCTTCCTGCACTGGATCATGACGGCATGACACTGGCTACAGTTTACGATGATGCACCATACAATTATCTGGACACAAATCGTCCAATCCGCAACTATTACAAAAACTATCGGGGCTATTCCACCCTACGGTCTGCAATTACGGATTCTATGAATGTGGTAGCAGCAAAAACAATTGCGGATGTAACTCCAAAAACAGCCTTTGAGTATTTGACCAACCTTGGTTTTACAACATTAGTGTCCAGTCAGTCTTCCTTTGAAGGCGCTACTTACTCAGATCTTAATCAGTCTCTGGCTCTAGGAGGTCTGACCTACGGTGTTACCAATCTGGAGCTTACCAATGCATACGCTTCCATTGCCAACGGAGGAACCTATCATTCTCCAAAACTTTACACACGCGTTGTGGATCAAAATGGGAATGTTTTACTGAACAACCCTACCACCCAGAAGCGGGTTATGAAAGAAAGCACTGCCTTCCTTCTTACCAGTGCTATGGAAGATGTAATTTCCAAAGGAACCGGAAAAGATGCAAAGCTTTCCTCATCCATTCCGGCTGCCGGAAAATCCGGCACAACAACCAACAACTATGACTACTGGTTTACAGGATACACTCCATATCACACAGTCTCCGTATGGATGGGCTATGATTTAAACACAAACTTCAAATCAGAAAATACTCACAAAAAAATCTGGGCTGAAATTATGAATCAAACCATTAAGAAAAAGCGCGAAAAAAAGACGAGCTTCCCTCGTCCATCGAATATTGTCAAAGCAAAGATATGTAAGAAATCCGGAAAGCTTGCAATTCCCGGCGTCTGTGATCATGACCCCAGAGGCAGCATGGTTGTAACAGAATATTTTGAAAAAGGTACCGTTCCTGCCCAAACCTGCGATACGCATGTTGCCATCGAGCTTTGTAAGACTTCCAAGCAGCCAGTCAATGAAAATTGCCCAAAGAAAAACCGAATAAAAAAAGTTTACATTGTCCGCAAGAAAAACAGCCGCGGAACAACTCAAGATACTCCGTATCTGCTGCCGAAAAAATATCAGTCGTCTCTATGTGCCAGCCATTAATCTAGTCTTTCTCTTTCTTAAATCCAAACCACCAAAAGGAAAACAAAACAGGGCTTCTGCTTATCAGC
>CAJMHU010000069.1 GCA_905213305.1 uncultured Anaerostipes sp. | reverse complement strand
TAATGACTGTTGAGTACAAACCCCATTCAAAAGGATTTTACCACGCTTATTCCTTAAAGTCACTAACTCGTTTACGGGACAGACTGATTCGTCAGCGTTCCTTTTACCTTGTGAAGATAACCAATGTTTTAGATCATACCTTCCCGGAATTCAAACCATTCTTCAATGAGCGGCTGTCCAAAACTGCCATCTATCTCCTTGAAAACTATGGCTCTGCCGAAAAAATGGCTCATATGAATTCTGCATCCTATGACAAACTTCGTTGTATTTCAATAAGTAAGTTTTCTATACAGAAGTTCCTGCATTTAAAAGAACTGGCAACCAACACCGTTGGTGTCAATAATTCTATCTTTGATATTGAGTTAAACAGTTTACTAACCTTATACAACTCTCTTTGTAAAGAAATCAAAATCCTTGAAACTGAGATTACCCGACTTATTGAAGAAGTACATCCTCACTATATGTCAATTCCCGGTATTGGTCCTATCTCAGCTGCTGTTATTTATGCTGAATATGGTGATATATCTAACTTTTCCAATCCCGAGCAGATGCTTGCATTTGCTGGAATTGAGCCAGGAATAGATGAATCCGGAACAGAATCTCATGGTGGCAGAATGGTAAAGCATGGTTCTTCACAGCTTCGTTACGTTCTTCTTAATGCTTGCCTTCCTTTAATCCGTTTTGATATAACATTTGCAACCTACTATGCAAAGAAACGTGCAGAAGGCAAAAAACACAGTGTAGCTATTACTCATGTAGCAAAGAAACTGATTAGAGTCATCTATGCATTGGAGAGGCAGGATATAGACTGTAACGTTCAAAAACTGCGCTAATATCTACCTTACATAATTTTATCTGTTCCATCTGAAATACGATATTTTCAGATGGTCTATTAAGATTACCCTTTTTTATTACACAAACTTTTTTCAAAAAACACTTGACTATTTATAGTTTGTCACCTCCTGCACAACGCTTCAACATTTTCTCGATCTTTGCATATTTGTGCATTTTATACAATCTACCTTGACATATAATTAAAGTGCAAAACGTTGCTATCACAAAAAAGACTGCCGCACTTATGTGCGACAGCCCCCTGTCTGACATTCTACCGTATTTTTACTTTTAATGTCTTTTTCACTTTTCCGGATTTTGCATAGACTGTGATCGTCCCTTTCATCCCATCTATGATATACTTATGAAATTTTCACTATGACTGCACCAATTGAATAATTTTTTCAATGTTGTTTTTTCCGTTTTTAAATGCCAGTCCTACAATAATACAGAGCACCACACAGACAGAAGTCCACAAAATACCGATAACGCCGATTGCCTGATACAGTATTCCATTCATCATTCCGATTCCCCAATAAGCAAAGACCGCTCCTATGGATGATAAAACGATCAAATTCCGCATCCACTTTTTTAAATGATTCAGCATCTTGCTTTGATATTCAATTTCCTTTAACCTCTGCTGCTTTGTCTGCATCGTTTTAAAACCTCCTCTTAGTATTTTAATCCCGGATTAAAGAATCCAACCATTACACCGATAAATGCTATAACAACTAAGATTAACATTGTAACAACCGGAGATACTTTTTTCTTAGCCATCAGCCACCAGCAAAAGATGACAAATGCAGCAGTTAAAAATCCAGGATATACAGAATCCAACTGATTCTGAAGATTTAAAAATTCTTTTCCTGCATCATTGACCAAGTGGAAGGATGTTTTAACAGATACCCATGTTGCAGCTACAGATCCCACAACCATGGTTCCCAGCATTACTATTGATTCACGTATGGCAGTGGCTTGTTCTCCTACCAGAACGTCCACGGCTTTTCCACCGAGCTCATATCCTTTAAAGTATAAGAATTTCATCCCGAGAGTTACAATCAGGTTCCATGCGACAATGTAGAAAATCGGTCCTACGACAGATCCTCCGCTGGACAGTCCCAGCGCAATTCCCAGCAAGATCGGAATTAACGTTCCTACCAGAAGAGAATCACCGATTCCGGCAATCGGTCCCATCAGACCTGCACGCAAACCATTGATGGTCTCTGAATCTACATCCTCATTTCCATTGGCCTTTGCCTCTTCCAAACCGGCTGTAATTCCGACAATCACGGAACCAACCTGAGGTTCTGTATTAAAGAACGCAGTATATGTATTCATCGCTTCTTTTTGTTCTTCTTTTGTATCATACAGTTCTTCTACCAGCGGAAGCATTGCGCAAAGATAACCGAATGTCTGCATATGCTCCTGTGAAAAACATGTCAAATGTCCATAATACCAGTTGCGGAATGATTTATTTAACGCTTTTTTTGAAAGCTTTTTCTCTGCCATATTAAATATCCTCCTCATCGTCATCGTCAAAGGAACCACCGGAAGCCAACGCTGCTTCTTTTGCCTTGATTCCAACCATTTTAATATTGTAGTAAATAATCGCGAACATCGCTGCGACTACGGTTACTGAAACCAGGTTCAATCCCATTGCTGCTGCCAATGTAAAGCCAAAGAAAAATGGAATAAAGTCAGCCGCTTTTGTTACAACCTGTTTTAATAAAATTGCGATTCCGACGCAAGGCAGCATACTGCCTACCGTAAATAATGTTTTCATGGCAATCCCGTCCATCGGCAATGTCGTTTTGATCGCCTCAACTACAGGAACTCCTAATTTGCACATTGCAACTGCCGGAATAAAACTGCAGATCATATGAGAAATCCAAGGCAGCACCATATCTACCAGATAAAGTTTCTTAAATTCTCCTTTTTCCACTGCCTGCCATCCGATGTGCTGCCAAACTAAGTTAATCGTTGCAGTTCCGTAGAACAATACGGTACCGATTGTTCCTACCATTGCTCCAAAGGAGGTTGCCATTGCAATTCCCTTGGCAGATGCAGGATCCAGACCGTAAGAATTTAATGCCAGCATTGCCAGCGGAATACCGATATAAGATACGGCACGAACATCGGCTGATACCGTTCCTCCCGGTGTAACCAATGCGATATATACGACCTGCATTGCCGCACCGACTAAAACGCCGGCCTGTACATCTCCGAGAACAATACCGCAGACAAGACCTGCTACCAACGGTCTTCCCAATGTGTAGTTACCAATGGCGCTTCCTCCCATACCCGGCATACTTGCAAGGCAGGCAAAAATACCTAAAATAATTGCTTGTAACCAACTGATTGTCATAATATTTTCTCCTCTCTTTTTTTAATTAAAACCAAATTGGCTTCTAAATTTATCCCATGTTCCGATGGAAGCTTCTTTAATCAATGCAAATTCAATTTCATAACCTGCTTTGCTGATCGCCTCTAAAGCTTCTGCTTCCTCCTGAGTGATGGACTGGTTATTTCCAAGTTTCACAGCTCCCGGACGGTCGTTACAAGGTCCGATAATGACCTTTTTCACATCACTTGGCACGAACCCGTCATCTACCAGAATTTTTTTCATCTGGATCGGATCTTTTGTAATCAGGAAATACTGATCTTTGCTGTCCAGCACTTTCTGACATTTTTTCCTCCATGCTTCATAGGTCCACACAAAGGTTTTTTTCGAGCTTGCACTTTTGTAAGCCATCTTCAGGGCATCGGTTGTAGCCGCCTTATCATTTACGGCAATTAATCCGTCACACGGATACTCCAAAGACCATCTTGTAACAGTCTGTCCATGAATCATACGGTCATCAACTCTTAAAAATGAAACTGACATATCTTTTCTCCTCCTTATATATCGTCGTCCTCATCGTCCTTTGCTGATGTGAGAACAAACTCTTTGACTGCGTCCTTTGCTTCCTTCAGTAAACTTTCCTTTAAGATTCCTTGATCCACATCATCTTTCATCAGTGTTGCCGTCAACGCCATTGCAAGATTCATACCTCCGAAAATAACTGTATTTCCCAGCATTTCCTTTTTTGAAATCTGTTCGATCGCGTTGGTGAGAGGGGAACCTCCGACAATATCTCCCAGAAGAATGATTTCATCATTCACCGTGATTTTTTCAATCGCATCAGAGAATTTTGCCGCAAATTCATCGGCGCTCATGCCATCCTCTAATCCTGCGCTGATCACATCTTCCCGCTCACCGCCGGCAAGCATTTTTAACACACTGTGAAGTCCGGGTGCAAATGTTCCGTGGCTGACCAATACTACATATTTCATCCTCTTTTCCTTTCTTTTGGGTATCTCTTATTTACAAGCTTATTCTATCAATTCATCAAAAAAAGGACATCTGTAAATTGTCATAACTTTCAATTTACAAATGTCCTTTTTTTATATGACAAATGTCATCTTAAGGATTCAGCATCTCATCTGCCTCTTTGTTTAGTTTTAAAATATTCGCATCAAATTCTTCGTCTTCCGTCAAGATTTTTTGCATTTCACTGTCAATATGCCGGAATACTTCATTATATTTGTGGAATTTCGGTGTTTGCAGCGATTCCTTCATGACCTGATCTAAAAGTTTTATTTTTACAATGGTATCCTTTCCCATATCCTTCTCTAAAATTTTCTCTGCTTCTTTTGAATTTGTTACCGATTTTAGAGAAGAAATCCCATGGGAATCCCGAAATAGTTTCTGTTGTGTTTTTGTATCATAGGTTAGTTTCTTGAGAAATTTCCAAGCCAGGGTGCTGTTGGCTGTCCGGCGATTGATTCCCATCATCAAATGATCGACCTTTGTTTTATTTTCTCCGTCCGGTCCCGATGGAAGTTTCATACAATCCCACTGAAACTCAAAATATTTATTAATTTTCCATGGATATGGTTTATACGTTCGGAATTCAGAAAAGGTCATCGGTCGAAACGCGATTTTCCCCGTATCGAAATCATCTGCCGTCATATTCTGGAAATCTGACAGCTGCCGCACTTTTTTCACAAATAAAATGGAGTTTTCTATGTGTTCCGATGAAAGATTACATGCTGTGCCGCTGGGATGAAACAATCCGCCGCCATTGCTGTACACGGCATCGTCCCAGTCATAATCGTAAACGCCGAACTGGTCCAGCCGTCCATCTCCGTTCGTATCTTTTGTAACTTTCTTACATATATTATAAAAATCATCCCAAGTCCACTGGTTGTCCGGCATTGAAACCCCTTCTTTCTGCAAAAGAGATTTGTTGACAAACATCAGGGTCGGCACACTTTCATAGGGCAGTGCATACTGGCCTTCTCCATATTTCCCGGCATCATAGCTTTCCTGATAATAATCGCATTTTTTAAAGCTTCTGTCGCCTTTCATCAAATCATTCAAATTCTTCAGCATCCCGGTGGATGAAAAGGTACTGAAATCTTCCGGCAGAATCATAAAGACGTCCGGCAGATTCCCTTCCAGAGCCCTTTGAGAAATCCACTCTGAATAGTCGTCTTTTAAAATTCCGCTGTCATATTTAACAATAACATTGGGATTTTCTTTTTCAAACTCCTCAATGGCTTCGTCTATTATTTTATAACAATTATCATCCGGGACATCCCATTGATTTCCCGCAAACATTCCAAAGGTTAAAACCGTCTTTTTTTCTTTTGGATACACCACAAAGCCAATAGAAAACAGGCTGACAATTAATCCGGCAGCGATTAACCGCTTCCACCATTTTTCGATCTTACTTAGCATTTACTCACTCCTGTACTTTGCAGAGCCCGATTGAACCTCCCAAATAGCCAGTTGGGTGCGGTCCCTTAAATTCAATTTGCTCAGAATCGTACTCAAATAATTTCTTACCGTTCCCTCGGAAAGCTTCAAAGCACCTGCAATCTCTTTATTGGACATGCCTCTTCCAACCAGCTTCACAATCTCCCATTCTGCATGAGTCAGATCATCCACATTCTCCGGCTGGATCATAACATCATAATGGCTCTGCGCCATTTCCGAGAAAAAATCCACAACCTTTGTTGCCACCTCGGGATTGATCATAGCTCCGCCGTTGTTAACCGTATGAATGGCCTTTTCCAGATCATCCATGGAAATTCCTTTCAAAAGATAACCGCTGGCGCCATGTTTTAATGCACTGAACACAAATTCATCATCATCAAAGGTCGTCAAAATAATAATTTTAATCTGAGGATACTGATCTTTAATGATTTTGGTACACTGTACCCCATCCATCTCAGGCATTCTCACATCCATTAAAATCACATCCGGTTTTTCCTTTCGCACCAGCTGGATCACTTCTCTTCCATCCTTTGCTGTTCCGATGACTTCAATTCCTTCTCTCGTTTCCAGAACAATCTGAAGACTTTGCCGGATCAATTCCTGATCATCTGCAATGATTACTTTTATCATAGTTTTTCACCCCATCGAATCGGTATCTTTGCCGAAATCTTAAACCCGTTCTTTCCATCGTAGGTAACGCTTCCGTTTAGCATCTGAATACGCTCCTGTATGTGAATGAGACCAAATCCGGTGTGAATTTCCTCACATCCGATCCCGTTATCACAAATTTCCAAATACAGCCATTTATTTTCCTTCCATATGCGAATCTGAATCTTTGTGGCTTTGCCGTGGCGAATGGCATTGGTAATTCCTTCCTGAATTACCCGATAAATCATATCTTCCTCATCGAAATTAAATCGAAATTCCTCTACATCACACTGATATGCCACCTTTACCTTAGACACCTGAGTGGTATCCTCAATCAATTTTTCCAATGCCTGTTCCAGATTTCGATGCTCCAAAGCATCGGGGCGCAGCTTATTCACAGATCTCCGAATATCGGAAATTCCC
>CAJMHU010000068.1 GCA_905213305.1 uncultured Anaerostipes sp. | reverse complement strand
GCTATTGCATTGGGGCACGATCTGGGGCACACGCCGTTTGGTCATGCCGGAGAGCGGGTGCTCAATGAGATGAATCCCGATGGGTTTCGTCACAGTCAGCAAAGTGTGAGAGTTGCACAATACCTTGAGAAAAACGGAAAAGGATTAAATCTTACATGGGAAGTTTTGGATGGCATGGAACATCATTCGATTCATAGCCAGCCGGCAACTTTAGAGGGAAAGGTGGTTCGTTTGGCTGATAAAATTGCATACATCAACCATGATATTGATGATGCGGTTCGCGGGAAAGTGCTGTCAGAAGAAGAACTGCCTGCAGAATATACGGAGATTTTGGGCATCACATTTCGTGAAAGAATCAATACCATGATTCTTGATATTATAAAACAAAGTCAAGGCGTAAACGATATTATCATGTCAAAAAGAATACGAGATGCCATGCTTGGACTGAGAAATTTTTTATTTCAGCGTGTTTATCTGGAACCTTCAACGAAAAAAGAAGAAAAAAAGATTCATAATATTATAGAATCTCTCTATGATTATTATCTTCATCACGTGGAAGAACTTCCTGCATATCTCACCTGTCAGATTGGTCAGGATACTACAAAAGAACAGATTGTTTGCGATTATATTGCAGGGATGACCGACCACTATGCCGTGGAAGCCTACAAAGAGATTTTTATTCCGAAGTTTTGGATGGGAAGTGAGAAGAACTGAAAATAGTGCCGGCAAAAGTTCTGTAGAATTTCTTATAAAATAAAAAAGGAATTGAACAAAATATGTAGAATAATATAGATAGAGGGAAATTTGAAGGAGGGACAAGGTTGATTTACGGAGAAGAAATCATAGAGGAAGTGCGCAGCCGCAATGATATTGTAGATTTGATCTCTGCATATGTGCCGCTTAAGAAAAAGGGCAGTTCCTATTTTGGGCTATGTCCTTTTCATAACGAAAAATCCCCCTCTTTTTCTGTGAGCAGGGACAAGCAGATGTATTATTGTTTTGGGTGCGGAGCCGGAGGAAATGTTTTTACTTTCCTGATGGAATATGAAAATTTTTCATTTCCGGAAGCTTTAAAATATCTGGCGGAGAGAGCAGGAATTACTCTTCCCAAGGAAGAGCTGAATGAAGAAGCAAAGCGGCAAATGGATGAAAAAGCCAGGCTTCGTGAGATGAATAAGCTTGCTGCAAATTATTTTTATTATCTCCTGCATCACAGGAGAGGTGAAAGGGGACTTGCATATTTAAAGAATCGTGGTATTTCAGATGAAACCATAAAAAAATTTGGACTTGGATACGCAGATCTTTATAACGATGACCTCTATCGCTTTTTAAAGAAAAAAGGGTATACGGATGAAGAACTGAAAGATTCTGCGCTGGTAACGATTGATGAAAAACGGGGAGGAAGCGATAAATTCTGGAATCGTGTTATGTTTCCGATTATGGATGTAAACAATCGGGTCATCGGATTCGGCGGGCGCGTCATGGGAGAGGGAACTCCGAAATATTTAAATTCCAGAGAAACTAAGTTGTTTGATAAAAGCAGAAACCTCTATGGATTGAATTTTGCGAGAAGTTCCAGAAAAAATGAATTGATTTTATGCGAAGGATATATGGATGTGATTGCCATGCATCAGGCAGGATTTACCAATGCGGTAGCAGCTCTCGGAACTGCGTTTACCAGCGGACATGGAAGTCTTCTCAAACGATATACGGAAAATGTTATTTTATCATTTGACAGTGATGATGCAGGACAGAGAGCGATTCTTCGGGCAATTCCGATTTTAAAGGATGCGGGGCTGACGGTGAAGGTCTTGGATTTGACGCCCTATAAAGATCCGGACGAGTTTCTCAAAGGGCTTGGAAGTGAGGCTCTTCATGACCGGATTAAAAAGGCAGTCAATAGCTTTATGTTTCAAATTCGAGTGTTGTCAAAACGATTTCAACAGGAAGATCCGGAGGAGCGCACAAAATTTCAGCATGAGGCGGCAAAGCTGCTGTCGTCCATTGAGGAGCCGCTGGAGCGGAGAAATTATATTGAGGCAGTTTCCAGAGAGTATTTTGTCGAGATTGGAGATTTTGAAGATCTGGTAAATTATTATGGGACTTCCGGATATGCAGTCGCACGAAAAGAACAGGAGAGGCAAAGAGAAGAACGAAAAATACAGCAAAGGGACGATAAAGAGGAAAAAAGAAAGAAACCACAGAAACTTTTGTTGACATGGATGGTCAATGAACCGGTTTTATTTGAGAAACTTCAGGGGATCATAGGTCCTGATGATTTTTTTGAAACGGTTTACCATGGAGCTGCGCTGCTTTTGTTTGCGCAGTATGAACAGGAGAAGAAGGTTGTTCCGGGGAAAATTTTAAATCAATATACAGACCTTGAAGACCAGAAGAAAATTGCAGAATTATTTAATACAACGCTGGAGATGAGTCCTTCGCCGCAAGACCGCAGCAAAGCATTGACGGATATTGTACGGCGAGTGAAAGAAGACAGTATAGAACAGCAGATGAATTCGACAAATGATATTTTGAAATGGCAAGATCTAATCAAGGAAAAAGGCAGTCTTTCAAAACTGCATATTTCATTATAGGTTGGTTAAAATAGGAGAGAGAAGAAAGGACGAAGGAATGGAAGGTACAATGGAACAGTTCACTGAGAAACTTGCAGGCTTGGTGGAATTAGGAAAAAAGAATAAGAATTTTCTGGAGTATGCGCAGATTGAGTCATATTTTAAGGAAATGAAATTAACCTCTGATATGATGGAGGCCATTTATGACTATTTGGAGCAAAACGGCATTGATGTTTTGACATTGGCAGCGGTGGAAGATGATGACGATGATTTGGACGAAACATTAGATGACGAGACAGAGATCACCGTCCCGGATGGCATCAGCATTGAAGATCCGGTAAGAATGTATTTGAAAGAAATTGGAAAAGTACCGCTTCTGAGTGCGGATGAGGAAATCCAACTGGCACAGAAAATGGAAGATGGAAATAAGGCGGAAGAAGAAATTGCAAAATTAAATCAGCAGCTTTCCGAGACGGAAGATGAAGAGGAAAAGAAAGAGATCAAGGAGCAGCTGAAAAAACAACGGGGAAATCTTGCACAGGGAGATGCCGCCAAGAAAAAACTGGCGGAGGCAAATCTGCGCTTAGTTGTCAGCATTGCAAAACGGTATGTAGGGCGTGGAATGCTGTTTCTGGATTTGATTCAGGAAGGAAATCTGGGTCTGATCAAAGCGGTGGAGAAATTTGATTACAGTAAAGGATATAAATTCAGTACCTATGCGACATGGTGGATTCGTCAGGCAATTACGAGAGCAATTGCAGATCAGGCGAGAACCATTCGGATTCCGGTTCATATGGTAGAGACCATTAATAAATTAATCCGAGTATCCAGACAGCTGCTGCAGGAACTTGGAAGGGAGCCATCCCCGGAAGAAATCGCAGAGGAGATGGATATTCCGGTAGAGAGGGTACGTGAAATTCTTAAGATTTCACAGGAGCCGGTTTCTTTGGAGACACCGATTGGAGAAGAAGAAGACAGTCATCTCGGAGACTTTATTCAGGATGAAAATGTGCCGGTTCCCGCAGATGCCGCGGCATTTACTTTGTTGAAAGAGCAGCTGGATGAAGTTCTCGGAACATTAACAGAAAGAGAGCAAAAGGTTTTAAGACTTCGCTTTGGATTAGATGACAGCAGAGCCAGAACTTTAGAGGAAGTAGGAAAAGAATTTAATGTGACCAGAGAGCGAATTCGTCAGATCGAGGCAAAAGCTCTTCGGAAGCTGAGACATCCGAGCCGCAGCAGAAAGTTAAAGGATTACTTGGATTAGGGTGTAACTATGGAATTATCAAAACGATTGCAGACGATTGCCTCTTTTGTGACAGATGGATATCGTCTCGCAGATATAGGAACAGATCATGGATACATACCGATCTATCTGACGAAAAAAGGAAGATGCCCCAAGGCCTTTGCGATGGATTTAAATCCACAGCCGTTAAAGCGGGCAAAACAACATATTTTAGAGGAGCATGCACAGGAACAGGTTCAATGCATTCTCTCAGACGGATTGAATCAGCTTCCCCAAGGGGAAGTTGATTCAATTGTCATTGCAGGGATGGGCGGAGATCTGATGATGAGAATTTTGGAGAACGGATGGGACAAGCTTTTCGATGTGAAGGAATTGATTCTTTCTCCACAGTCACATTGGGAAAAGGTGAGGCATTTCCTTCATGATCGAAATTTTCGGATTCTGCGGGAAGCATTTTTGGAGGAAGACGGAAAATATTATGTAGTTTTGAGAGCTGTTTTTGGAACCCAGACTTATGAAAAAGAGTGCTTTTACCGTTTTGGGGCAGAGCTCCTCTGGAATAAAGATCCTGTGCTGTTGGAATTTTTGAACCGGGAATATGAGAAGTACAGCCGCATTCAAAAAGAATTGGAAGATAATGCAAAGGATCACATAAGAAAACGAAGATTTCAGGTAGAGGAAATACTGGGTGATATCAGGGAGGCATTGGGATATTATGAAATGTAGTGAAATCATTGAGCTTTTAGAAGCAGCGGTTCCCGTAGAGATTGCAGAAAGCTGGGATAATCCGGGATTTCTGATTGGAGATCAGAATCAGGAAATTCAAAAAATTATGGTGGTTTTGGATATTACAAATCAAGTTGTGGAAAAAGCTGTGAAAGAGAAAGTAGATTTGATTCTTTCTCATCATCCGGTTCTTTTTTCTAAGATTCAGAAATGCACCAGCGATGATTTTCAGCAGAAAAAGCTTCTCACTTTGATTGGAAACGGCATATGCTGTTATGGAATGCATACCAACTATGATGTCTGCCGTATGTGCGATCAAGTATCGGAGCGTCTGGGCTTGAAGCCAGAACGTCCGGTAGAGCCGTCAGACGCTTCTGATCCTAAAGCACAGGGAAAAGGAATCGGAGTTTTTGGGGTTTTAAAAGAAGCCATATCGGTGAAAGCGTATGCCAGGAAAGTCAAGAGCGCATTTTCCTTAGACTCTGTGATGATTTTTGGAAATCCAGAGGAAGAAATCAAAAAGATTGCCGTTGTCCCCGGATCTGGAAGAAGTATGTTAAAAGTGGTAAAGAATATAGGCGCAGAGTTATTTCTTACCGGAGATATCGGGCATCATGAGGGATTGGATGCAATGGATATGGGGTTGTGTGTAATTGATGCAGGGCATTATGGTCTGGAACAGGTTTTTATTGATGACATGACACAATTTCTAAAAAAACGGATTCCACAATTGGAAATCATTTCATATAAAATAGGGAGTCCGTATCAGATATTTTAAAAGAAGGAAGTGACAGCTTATGGTAAAGGTCACCGTAAATCAGAAAATCCATCAGGTTTTGGATGGAACAACTTTGGCGGAGCTTGCAAAACAGGTGAAGGTTGCCGGAGAGCCGATGATTCTTCTGGCGTATATGAATGGAAAGTTAAAGGAATTGTTTGCTCAGGTAGAAGATGGAAGCTATGTTCGCTTTGTGACATTAAAGGAACAAACCGGATATATGGCTTATAAGCGGACCGCTACAATGATGTTTTTAAAAGCATGTGAGGAACTTTTTGGAAAGGGAGCATCCAGAGACATTGCCATTAATTACTCCATTGGAAACAGTATTTTTTGTGAATTTTCAAAAAATGAGAGAACCGTCAAGGAGGAAGTTGCAGAAACGATTCAGAAAAAAATGGAAGAACTGTGCAAAGCAAATCTTCCCATTCACAAGAAAACCATGGATACTTATCGGGCGGAACGCTATTTTGGGGCCATTGGCTTGAGAGAAAAGCAGAAATTGATGCAGTTTCGCAGAGAATCAAAGACCAATGTTTACGAACTGGATGGATATGAAAATTATTTTTATGGATACATGGCGCCGTCCACAGGATATATTCCAAAGTTTTGGGTTTCTGTTTACGAGCACGGTGTGGTACTTCAAATTCCCAAAAGAAATCAGACAGAAGAAATTGTACGTTTTCAGCCTCAGCCCAAATTATTTCGGGCAATGCAGCGTTCAAGAGAATGGAGTAAGACCATGGGTGTTGATACAGTGGGAGCTTTGAATGAGGAGATTACTTCCGGAAACATCAATCATTTGATTTTACTTCAAGAAGGGCTGCAGGAAAAGGTGCTTTCTGATATTGCAGATGAAATTGTCAGTGAAAAAAAGAGAGTTATTTTAATTGCAGGTCCGTCTTCCTCCGGGAAAACAACATTTTCTCATCGTCTTTCCATTCAACTGGAGATTGCCGGACTGAAACCGCATCCGATTTCCCTGGACGATTATTTTTTGGATCGGGAGCAGTCGCCCAAGGATGAATTTGGAAATTATAATTTTGAGACGATTGCGTCTCTGGATGTGGAATTGTTATCAGAGCATTTAAATCAGCTGCTGGCAGGAAAAAAAATTTCTCTTCCGACCTATAATTTTGTCACAGGGAAGCGGGAATATCGGGGAAAAGAACTTCAAATCGGAGAGAAGGATGTTTTGGTTTTAGAGGGGATTCACGGATTGAACGGAGCGTTGACTGCGGGAATTGAGGAAAAATCCAAATATAAAATTTATGTCAGTGCCCTGAGTCAGATCAATCTGGATGAGCATAACCGGATTCCCAGCTCAGACGGAAGATTGCTTCGCAGAATTGTCCGGGACGCTATGACAAGGGGCAACGATGCCTGTTCCACCATTTCCCGATGGGATTCTGTGCGCAGAGGAGAAGAAGAAAATATTTTTCCTTATCAGGAAGAAGCGGATATCATGTTTAATTCTGCACAGATTTATGAACTGGCAGTGCTAAAACAATATGCGGAGCCTTTATTATATGCAGTTCCGAGAGATTGTCCGGAATATCAGGAAGCAA
>CAJMHU010000067.1 GCA_905213305.1 uncultured Anaerostipes sp. | reverse complement strand
ATACCACAAATACTTTAGCATCGACCTCTGCGGCATACTTCCTGACAGCTTTTACATAATCGTTATCCTCCTGCCCCAGTTCATCCTCGTTCACATTTGCAGCAAAAATAACTGGTTTGATGGTTAAAAGGTTACAGGAATTTAAAATTTCCTGCTCGTCTTCATCCTCCGTCTCAAAGGTTTTTGCAAGCTTTCCATTTTCCAAATGCACTTTTACCTTCTGCAAAAACTCCACCTCACGGGCAAGTGTCTTATCGTTTCTGGCACCTTTGGTTGATTTTGCAATTCTTCGATCCAAAACCTCAATATCAGAAAAAATCAATTCAAAGTTAATGGTTTCAATGTCACGAAGCGGATCCACAGATCCGTCTACATGGACAATATTGCTGTCCTCAAAACAACGGACCACATGAACAATGGCATCAACCTCCCGAATGTTTGCAAGAAACTGATTTCCAAGCCCTTCTCCTTTTGAAGCCCCCTTAACCAGTCCGGCAATATCCACAAACTCGATCGCCGCAGGAATTACTTTTTTAGAATGATATTTATCTGCAAGATAATCCACACGAGAATCCGGTACCGTTACAATTCCCACGTTGGGATCAATAGTACAAAACGGATAGTTCGCTGACTCGGCGCCTGCCTTTGTCAAAGAATTAAATAATGTACTTTTTCCCACATTGGGCAGCCCTACGATTCCTAATTTCATTTTTCTATTTCCTCCTATAAATCCTTTAATTTCAAGGGATTTCAGCATACTTATCTCGGTAGTGTGAACATATAAGTTCATCGTAATTCCAATATTTGAATGGTCCAGTAACATCTGAAGTTTTTTCGGTTTCATTCCTGATTCAATACACTTAGTGACAAAAAGATGTCTCAAGATATGCATAGAAAATCTTGGAATTTTTGCTTTATCACAAATCTTAAACAGTACTGTATCATATGTGCTGTTCTTGACCGGCGTTCCTTTTCGACACACAAATACAAATTCTTCCCATTCTTTTAAAATTTCTGAAATCCTCTTATTTTTTTGTTTTTTCAGTTCTGAGAGCATCGAAATATCGCTGTACTCATCTATCTAAACTGCCTCCGCAAAACATACTCTACGCTCCTGTAGTTTCTTGAGTTATACCCAGACTAAATTCTTTGCCTTTTAGATTTTTCGCCATATTTTAGCTTCTTTCTCAAGAAGCCCCAATATAGCAATCTGTATTATACCATACCATGGTATCTTTGTGAATATTCAGTTTCAAATTCTGCCACTTTTCTATTTACCGCCTTATCTCTTACGCAGCAATTTTTAGGTTTACATTTTTTCTGTTTCGCTGTATCATGAGTACGGAGAAAATCAGATGGAACCAAATCAGATTTTTTCCATCCAAATATCTTTATTACGGAAAGGACATAAAAATGGAACAAAGCATTCGATTTCCTCATATGGGAATTGTATTAAAGCACGTGGGAGATGGTTTTTCCATCGGAGGACTGGAAATCAAATATTATGGTGTTATTATTGCCTGTGGTTTTCTATTTGGATTGATTGTTTCCTATTTTGCAGCCAAACGGTCAAAACAGTTTGATCCCGAACTTGTCTTTGACTACTTGCTCTGCATGTTAATTCCATCCATTGTGGGAGCAAGGCTTTATTATGTTATATTTTCCTGGGATTATTATAAAAATCATCTCGACGAAATTTTACAGATCCGAAACGGCGGTCTGGCAATCTACGGAGGTATTCTTGCAGCCGTGATGACTCTTTTTATTTTTTGTAAAATACGCAACGTCTCCTTACTTCAATTCGGAGACGTTGCCGTCAAAGGCTTACTGGTTGGTCAGATTATCGGAAGATGGGGAAATTTCTTTAATCGGGAAGCCTTTGGCGGTTTTACCGATCATCTCTTTGCCATGCAAATTCCTACGGATTATTTTCTTCATCAAGGCCGACTCTCTGAAATCATTGAATCCGGTTTATACGACCAGGCAGTTTATCTTACCTCCGGAAGTCATACGGTTTCCTACATTCAGGTTCACCCGACCTTTTTATACGAATCGCTTTGGAACCTGGCAGTTTTACTTCTCATTCTCTGGTTTACAAAACGCAAGACTTTCGATGGTGAATTGATTGCTTTATACGCCGCCGGATACGGAATCGGACGATTTTTCATTGAAGGTCTTCGGACTGACTCTTTAATGATTGGATCTACCGGAATCCGTGTTTCACAGCTGTTGGCATTGATTCTTGCCATTGGCGGTATTGGCTGGATTTTACTTCACCGTATTTTCTCACACAAAAAGAAACAAGCCCCTCGCTCATAAGGGGATTGTTTCTTTTTGTTTTACAATATCTCCACAATCTCGCGTCTCTAGTGATGGAACAAACGAATTCCCGTAAACGCCATCGCCATATGGTACTTATTGCAGCACTCAATAACAGCATCATCCCTCACGGATCCGCCCGGCTGTGCAATATATTTCACACCGCTCTTGTGCGCACGCTCAATGTTATCAAAGAATGGGAAAAATGCGTCAGAACCCAATGTCACATCCGTAAGTTTGTCCAGCCATGCTCTCTTTTCTTCCTTGGTAAAAATCTCCGGCTTCTCTGTAAAGATGTTTTCCCATGCGCCATCTGCCAGCACATCCATATATTCTTCTCCGATGTACAAATCAATGGCATTGTCACGGTCTGCACGTCGGATATTTTCTTTAAACGGCAGATTCATAACTTTCGGACATTGTCTTAACCACCAGTTATCCGCTTTCTGTCCTGCCAGACGGGTGCAATGAACTCTGGACTGCTGTCCTGCGCCAATTCCGATCGCCTGACCGTCTTTTACGAAGCATACAGAATTTGACTGTGTATATTTTAAAACAATCAGAGAAATTTTCAAATCCATCAGCGCTTCTTTTGGAATCTCCCGGTTCTCTGTCACAACATTGGATAACAGAGCGTCATCAATGGGGAGCTCCTGTCTTCCCTGCTCAAACGTTACGCCAAAAACTTCTTTATGCTCCAATGGCGCAGGCTGATAAGACTCGTCAATTTTAATCACATTATAATTTCCATTTTTCTTTTGCTTTAAGATTTCCAGCGCTTCTTCGCTGTATCCCGGCGCAATGACTCCATCGGATACCTCCCGTTTGATCAAACGAGCGGTATCGGCATCACACTCATCTGACAAAGCGATAAAGTCCCCAAAAGAAGACATACGGTCTGCGCCTCTGGCTCTGGCATAGGCACATGCCAAAGGAGATAAATCTCCCATATCGTCCACCCAGTAAATTTTTCTCAATGTATCAGACATCGGACGTCCGACAGAAGCACCTGCCGGTGATACATGTTTAAAGGAAGTTGCCGCCGGAAGTCCGGTTGCTTTCTTCAGTTCCCGCACCAGCTGCCATCCGTTAAATGCATCCAAAAAATTGATATATCCAGGTTTCCCGTTTAAAACTTCAATGGGAAGATCACTTCCGTCCGCCATACAGATTTTTGATGGTTTTTGATTTGGGTTACACCCATACTTTAACTCTAATTCTTTCATTTCCAGCGTTCTCCTTTTCTTATTTGTTCTTATTGACAATTCTGGTCTCGTATGTTCCGTCTGCAATATCAATGTAGCGTACAAACAGGGATACTTTGTTGTCATCGTTTAAGCTGTTCCATAACATCTGTGTGAAGTCGTCAATATCGCCCTCAATCCCCACCAGTTTCGGTTCTCCTTCAAAGCTTGGAAGCGGATCGCCGTCATGCATATAGGTATGAATGAAGCGGCCTTCTCCAGCTGCCGGATTCTCATATGTAAATGTAAAACGATTGCATCCCTCCGGACTCCCATGGTTGCTTTTTAAAATTGACATGGCATAGTGATACGCTCCGTTTTCTACTTTCATAATTCCTGAAATTCTAGGAGTATAATTTGGTGCATCCGGCTCAAATTCACGGGTTCTCAAAGACTGTTCAAAAGTCAGCCCCTTTTCTCTGCCTTCATAGATTGTGTCTGTCTGATCTCCATTTGTCACAATGGTTTCCTTGCCAAGAACACGTACCGGCGCATAAATAATCAGACTCGGGTCTTCTAACTTTGCAGGATCAAACGCCTGTGTTCTGATTCCTTCCCCTTCCTCTGCAAAAATGCGATTACGACTGTTCTCACTGCGCCCCATAATAAAATATGCTGTGACCGCTTTCTTTCCGTCCTCTGATCGTCCAATTACAATTCCCCGTCCAGGGTAAGCATTTTCTTTTAATTCCTGCTCAAGAGCTAACATCTTCATTGGTGTATCTCCTTTTTATTCTGATTTTCTTCGTATGATTCCTATTGTATCATATCAAAACAAAGTGGACAAGCCCGCTGACTTTCCTGTTTATTGATCCAAAAAAACCATCATAATCTAAAAACAGGAAGAGCACGGTCTTTCCTCGCTTCTTCCTGTTTCTTTTGTCCTGTTACATTTCTTTTATCCGTCTGATCGCCTCGACAGTGTTCTCATAATTTCCAAATGCCGTAAGCCGGAAATATCCTTCTCCACTTGGTCCGAATCCTGATCCAGGAGTTCCCACAACATTGGCGCGTTCCAAAAGATCATCAAAAAATTCCCATGATGTCATATGCTCCGGCGTCTTCAGCCAGATATAAGGGGCGTTCACTCCGCCGGATACGGTATATCCCGCATCTTTTAAACCTTCAAAAATCACCCTTGCATTGTTCATATAATATCCAACCTGCTCTTTTAACTGTACTTTTCCAGCTTCGGAATAAACTGCTTCACCGGCTTTCTGCACAATATATGGAGCGCCGTTATATTTCGTTCCATGACGTCTTGCCCATAATGCATGAAGAGCAACATCTTTGCACTTTAATTCTTTCGGAACCACAGTGTAGCCCAAACGCACGCCGGTAAATCCCGCATTTTTTGAAAAGCTCTTTAGCTCAATGGCACAGGTTCTGGCTCCTTCACACTCATAAATTGTATGAGCCACATCATCCTCCGAAATATACGCCTCATAAGCTGCATCGTAAATAATGACAGCACCATGTTTATTGGCGTAATCTACCCATCCCTGAAGCTGCTCTTTCGTAATGGTAGACCCGGTTGGATTGTTCGGGAAACACAGATAAATAATATCCGGTATCTCCTTCGGAAATTCCGGCGCAAAATTATTTTCTGCTGTACAAGGCATGTAAATCACATCACTCCATGTTTCCGTACTGGGATCATAGGTTCCCGTTCTTCCCGCCATAACATTGGTATCCACATACACCGGATATACCGGATCGCATACAGCAATCTTATTTTCCTTGGCAAAAATTTCCTGAATATTTCCTGAATCACACTTTGCACCATCACTGACAAAAATTTCATCTGCTGAAATATCAGCTCCGCGATCTTTATAGTCATTTTGGACAATGGCATTTCTTAAAAATTCATATCCGAGATCCGGAGCATATCCGTGAAATGTCTCTGCATGTGCCATCTCATCCACTGCCTCATGGAGCGTCTGAATAATGACAGGCGCCAAAGGCTGGGTTACATCTCCGATTCCAAGACGAATGATATCTTTCTCAGGATTTGCCGCAGAATAGGCATTCACCTTTTTTGCAATGGTTGAAAATAAATAGCTTCCCGGAAGTTTCAAATAGTTGTCGTTAATCTTAAACATAGTCTCCTCCTAAATTTTAATATGTAAATGATTCCTTGATCATTTTTGCCATTTCAATCAGCCCCACACCACTGTTCATGCTTCGCTGCTGAATGTAACTGTGCGCTTCATCTTCCGAAATCCGATTGTTATCCATTAATAACTGTTTGACTTCTTCCAATAATTCGACTTCTTCTCGCGATCTTTGTTTTGGCTTTGACTTACTGCGCTTTTGTTCTTTTGAGATCTCTCCAATCATCTCCCTTGCTTTGATGACCAGTTCATGACCTTTCAAAGGCATCGTCAGTTTCTGTATCTTGGGATCTCCGCAATCATCCAAATACGGCCGGGAGGCAATCAAAAGCATCCAGATCCTCTCCGGAAGATATTCCCATAATTCACTGTAAATCATATCAGAACATTTATATCCGCAAATAACCAGTCCTTCTCCCAATTCTTCCACACGATGAACAACCTGTGCCCCTGTTGTACACACTTCCACCACCTCAAAACCATTCTGAATCAAGAGATTTCGGATCTTTCTGGAAATTTCCCGTTTCGGGAACAAAACGATGACATTTATCAAGCCTCTCACCTCCCTATATCACCAGTCAGGATACTAAATCTTATACAAATAATGATCGATCTCCCACTGTGATACATATTTCTGGTAAGATTCCCACTCTGCCTCCTTAGCCTCCACATATTTTGTAAATATATGTTCACCCAGAATTTTTCTCATATAATCACTGTTTTTAAAAACCTCCAGGGCTTCCTTCATGTCTCTCGGCAGCATCATAATTCCTGCTTTTTCTTTTTCTCCCTCTGCCATTTCATACTGATTTGCAAAAGAACCTTTGCCCGGCGTCAGCTTTTTCTTAATTCCGTCAAGTCCTGCTGCAAGACTCACTGCCAGTGCCAGATAAGGATTTGCCGCAGAATCGGGACTCCGAAATTCCAGTCTGGTTCCGCTGCCCCTTGCAGCCGGCACACGGATCAGCGGACTCCGATTGGACGGAGACCATGAGACATCCACCGGCGCTTCATATCCCGGCACGATTCTCTTATAAGAATTCACCAGCGGATTCGTGATCAAGCTCATCTCTCTGGAGTGTTCCATAACTCCTGCCATAAAATGAAATGCCTCATCACTGATTCCCATATGATTTCCGGAATCCGCAAAAATATTCCTGCCGTCCCTCCACAGAGACATATTTAAATGCATCCCGGAACCATCCACCCCCGTAATCGGTTTTGGCATAAAGCTTGCGTAAAGTCCATGTCGTTTTGCAATATATTTTACAATAAATTTAAAAGTAAGGATGTTGTCTGCCGTTCTCAAAGCATTATCGTATTTAAAATCAATTTCATGCTGTGCCGGAGCAACTTCATGGTGAGATGCCTCAATCTCAAACCCCATATCTTCCAAATTTAAAAT
>CAJMHU010000066.1 GCA_905213305.1 uncultured Anaerostipes sp. | reverse complement strand
TGCCAGACCCTTGGTAAAGACCGTTTTTCCAACACCGAGATCTCCATATAAACAAATGATATCCCCGGGCTCTGCTTTTCTGCCGACTTCTTGTCCCAGACGAAACGTATCTTCGGCGCTAAAACTCTGTACAATCATCTGCTGCTCCTTTACTCTTTTTCCCGAACATCCTCAGACGCGTCCGCTTCATCGCTGATCTTGGTATATTTAGAAATCTTAGCCGGACCGGAACCTTTCTTTTGTCCTCTCGCCTCTTTTATGAATCCTTTCATTTGCTCAACCATCTGATCTTTTTCAGCCCCCAAAGACTCCTGCGGAAATACAAAGGCTTGTTTCGCTCCTGTATATAAAATATAAATTCCCATAAAATAATTCATTTTTAAGATTCGATTCCATTCAATTAAGGCATTTTCTTCTCCTATCTCTACGAAAATTCCTTCCTTCTGAATTGTATAATACGTCTTTACCTGATAGATCGGATTTTCGATGGCTTGTTTTTTTGCCTTGATATAAAGCATAACAGGGTTCACAATCGCAAATAACACAATCATCACAACCCCAAACAAAACATTGCTGGATGCATTTCCATGAATCAGTCCTGTGACAATTAAATAAATTCCGGTAAGCACAATCAGTACCGGTAAAATTCCTGGAATTCCAAGATATGTGTACGCCAAAGAGAATTTAAAAATGTCTTTGGCAGTTAACTGTGTATGAAATTTCATAATTCTTCTCCTTTTCTCTATTAATGAGATATTATAGCATAATCTGGAGTATAAAACCAATGTTTTTACAAATACTATGCTCATACACGAAAATAATATGATGGAGGATCATAAGAATGAGAGCTACAGGTATTGTAAGAAGAATCGATGACCTTGGTCGAATTGTCATTCCAAAAGAAATCCGAAAGACAATGCATATTCGGGAAAGCGACCCCTTGGAAATATTTACTGAAAGAGATGGAAGCATTATTTTGAAAAAATATTCCCCGATCGGGGAGATGGGCGTTGTTGCAAAACAGTATACGGATGCCATCGCCGCGTCGCTTCCACATACAGTATGTATTTGCGACCAGGATTCTATCATTGCCGCCTCAGGGCCAAATGGAAAAAAACTCATCGGAAAAATACTTCACGAAAAAGCGGAAGAAGCCCTGCACGATCGAAAACAATTCATTGCCGGGCGCAAAGATTCTGATTTTTTCCCTTTAATCTCTGACTTCCCGGAAGAATTCGTTGAAATTGCCTTTTCTACAATTATTTCCGAAGGAGACGCCATTGGATTAATGTGCATTTTATCCAATGAAGGACCACTGACCGATCAAGATCTGATGATTACTAAAATCGGTGCCGATTTTCTCGGAAAACAAATGGAACCTTAAAATTCTAACCTTTGTTATGCAAAAAAGCGCTCCCAACCAATTGCTTTTTCAGCGGTCGGAGCGCTCTTTTTTGTATTTCCCCAAAAAATTCCTGCTTCTATTTCTCACAGGTCTCTTCCGACCGAATGGACATATCCTGCAAATATTTTTTCAAATATTGCCCGGTATAAGACGCTTCTGTCTTTACAATCTCCTCAGGAGTTCCCTGCGTCACAACCGTTCCTCCTTTATCTCCTCCTTCCGGTCCCATATCAATAATATAATCCGCAGTTTTTATAACCTCTAAATTGTGCTCAATGACAATCACGGTGTTGCCGCCTTCTGTTAATTTTCCTAAAATATCCACCAGTTTATGAACATCCGCAAAATGAAGTCCCGTTGTCGGTTCATCTAAAATGTAAATAGTTTTTCCGGTACTTCGTTTGCTCAGTTCGGAAGCCAGTTTAATTCTCTGCGCTTCTCCTCCTGACAATTCTGTAGAAGGCTGTCCAAGCCGAATATAGCCGAGTCCCACATCCCGCAGGGTTTCCATCTTCCGGCTGATCGACGGAAGGTTTGAGAAGAAATCACAGGCTTCCTCTACCGTCATGTTCAATACATCATAGATACTCTTTCCTTTGTATTTTACCTCCAGAGTTTCACGATTATATCGCTTTCCGCTGCAGACCTCACAGGGTACATAAACATCCGGCAAAAAATGCATTTCAATTTTAATAATTCCGTCTCCGGCACAAGCCTCGCATCGTCCCCCTTTTTTATTAAAACTAAATCTGCCCTTATGATATCCCTTTGCTTTTGCATCTTTTGTCATCGCAAACAGTTCTCGTATCTGATCAAATACGCCGGTATAAGTTGCCGGATTTGATCTTGGAGTACGCCCAATCGGAGACTGATCTATGGCAATGATCTTGTCCAGCTGTTCATACCCTTCCATTCCCCTGTGTGCCCCCGGCTTTGTCTTTGCACGATTCAACTCCTTCGCTAAACGTTTATATAAAATCTGATTTACAAGGGAACTTTTTCCCGATCCCGACACACCGGTTACACAGGTAAATATCCCCAAAGGTATCTGAACATCAATATTTTTCAGATTATTTTCCGCTGCTCCCAGAATTTTCAAAAATCCGCTCGGCTTTCTTCTTTCTTTTGGAACCGGAATTTGAATTCTTCCGCTTAAATATGCTCCTGTTATAGAATTCTTATTTTTCATAATCTGTTTTGCAGTGCCCTGAGCAATCACCTGCCCGCCATGCTCTCCCGCCATCGGACCGATATCTACAATATGATCTGCCGCCAACATTGTATCCTCATCGTGTTCTACTACAATTAAGGTATTGCCCAGATCTCTTAAATTTTTCAGTGTACGGATGAGCTTATCATTATCTCTTTGATGAAGACCGATACTCGGTTCATCGAGAATATAAGCAACTCCGACCAATCCCGAACCAATCTGTGTCGCCAGTCGAATTCTCTGTGCCTCACCTCCGGACAGAGTCCCGGTCGCTCTTGACAGAGTCAGGTAATCCAATCCCACATCGTTTAAAAAGCCGATTCTTGCCCTGATTTCTTTTAATACCTGTTCTCCAATTAACTTTTGACGCTCTGTCAATTCCATCGTCTCCAAAAACTCCACCATCGTTCCCACAGACATCTCGCACATTTCGGCAATATTCTTTCCTGCAACCGTCACGGCAAGGGATTCTGCCTTCAAACGCTGGCCATGACATTCTTCGCACGGAGTAATTGTCATATAAGACTCATATTCTGCTTTCATAGATTGAGAAGATTCCCGATACCGCCTTCCTACATTTCGGATAATTCCCTCAAAGGCTACATCATAGACTCCTTCCCCTCTCTGTCCTCGATAGTGGACTTTTACTTCTCTGCCCCCGGTTCCGTACAAAAGAAGATCTTTTATCTCTTTGGGATAGTCTTGAAACGGCATCGACAAATCAAACTGGTATTCTCTTGCAAGAGCATCCAAAATTGCCCTTGTATAGCTCTTTTTATCGGTACAAGACTGCCAGCCAAGAACCTGAATTGCCCCTTCGTCAATACTTAATTTGGGATCCGGAATCATCAAATCCACATCAAATTCCATTTTATATCCCAGCCCGTGACAAACCGGACATGCACCAAACGGATTATTAAAGGAAAAACTTCTCGGCTCAATCTCGTCAATGCTGACTCCGCAGTCCGGACAGGAAAAACTTTGACTGAAATTTAAAACCTCTCCTCCTATCACATCCACCATCATAAGCCCCTCCGCCAAATCCAGCGTTGTCTCAATGGAATCTGTCATTCGTTTTTCAATCCCGTCTTTGATCACCAGACGATCTACTACGATCTCAATATTATGCTTCTTATTTTTCTCCATAGGAATCTCTTCCGATAGATCATAGATATTGCCATCCACACGAACGCGCACAAATCCGCTTCTCTTTGCCGTCTGAAAAACTTTTGCATGCTCTCCTTTTCTTCCTCTGACAATCGGTGCTAAAATTTGAATCCTTGTTCCATTTTCCAATTCCATCAGACGGTCTACCATCTGATCCACCGTTTGCTTGCTAATGGGTTTCCCACATTTAGGACAATGGGGAATTCCAATTCTCGCATATAATAATCGAAAATAGTCATAGATCTCAGTGACGGTCCCAACCGTAGACCTTGGATTTCGATTTGTGGATTTCTGATCAATGGAAATTGCCGGTGACAGACCTTCAATACTGTCCACATCAGGCTTTTCCATCTGTCCCAGAAATTGCCTTGCATAAGACGACAGCGACTCCATATAACGCCTTTGCCCTTCTGCATAAATAGTATCAAATGCCAGAGAAGACTTTCCGGAACCGCTTAATCCGGTTAAAACAACAAATTGATTTCTTGGAATCTCCAGATCAATATTTTTTAAATTATTCTCTTTTGCTCCTTTAATGCGAATCATTTCTTTCTTCATGTTTACTCCTAGTTATCATAATCTCTATATGCTATTTTGAATTCCTTTAATTCATCTCGAAGTGCTGCGGCAAGCTCGAAGTTTAAATCAGCCGCTGCCTGATTCATTTTTTTCGTCAGTCGCTCTATGATTTCTTTCAGTTCCTTTTTGGTCATAGATTCCATATCCTTTTCATAACCGGAAGAAGTCTCCTCATGATCATCTGAAATCTTAATCAAATCTCTCACATCCTTTTGGATCGTTTTCGGAATAATTCCATGCTGCCGATTGTAATCATCTTGAATCCCCCGCCTTCGATTTGTCTCTGAAATGGCAGCCTCCATGGAATCTGTTATCGTATCTGCATACATGATAACATGCCCCTCGCTGTTTCTTGCGGCACGGCCAATCGTCTGAACCAGAGAAGTTTCAGAGCGCAGAAATCCTTCTTTGTCTGCATCTAAAATTGCAACAAGCGTAATTTCCGGTATATCTAAGCCCTCTCTTAGCAGATTAATTCCAACCAGCACATCAAATACATTCATCCGCAGGTCACGGACAATCTCTATTCGCTCTAAAGTATCAATGTCTGAATGAAGATATTTCACACGAATCCCCACTTCCCGCATATAATCTGTCAGTTCTTCCGCCATTCGCTTCGTCAGGGTTGTCACAAGCACCTTATGCCCCTTCTCTGTCTCTCTGTGAATTTCTGACAGAAGGTCATCAATCTGTCCTGCCACCGGCCGAACATCAATGGATGGGTCCAACAATCCCGTCGGGCGTATAATCTGCTCTGCTCTTAAAAGTTCATGCTCTGCTTCATACTTCCCCGGCGTTGCAGAAACAAACAACATCTGATCGATCTTTTGCTCAAACTCCTGAAATTCCAAAGGACGGTTATCTTTCGCCGATGGCAAACGAAATCCGAAATCTACCAATGTGGATTTTCTGGATTGATCGCCGGAATACATGCCGCCGATCTGGGGCACTGTAATATGCGATTCATCAATAATCATTAAAAAATCATCTCCGAAAAAGTCGATCAATGTATTCGGAGGCTCTCCCGGAGCAAGTCCGGATAAATGTCTGGAATAGTTTTCAATTCCTGAACAAAATCCTGTCTCCCGCATCATCTCAATGTCGAAATTGGTTCGCTCCGCAATTCTCTGCGCCTCAATCAACTGCTCCTGTTCCTTAAAATACTCTACCTGCTGTGCAAGCTCTTTTTTGATTCCCTGAATCGCCCGCTCAATCTGCTCCTGCGGCACAACATAATGTGACGCAGGAAAAATCGCAATGAAATTCAAACTTCTTTTTACTTCTCCTGTCAGAATATCAAATTCCACAATGCGGTCAATCTCATCTCCAAAAAATTCAATGCGCACGGCATCCTCAAAGGTGGATACCGGAAGAATTTCCAGCACATCTCCTTTTACCCGAAAGGTTCCTCTCTTAAAATCCAGCTCATTTCGCACATATTGAATATTAATCAATTCATCAATGACCTGATCTCTATCCTTCATCATCCCCGGGCGCAAAGAAATCATCATTTCTGTATAACTTTCTTTATTTCCGATTCCGTATATGCAGGATACACTGGACACTACAATAACATCCTTCCTCTCAATCAACGCAGCCGTAGCACTATGGCGCAGTTTATCAATCTCATCATTGACAGAGGAATCTTTTTCAATATAGGTATCTGTTGAAGGAACATATGCCTCCGGCTGATAATAATCATAATAGCTCACGAAATATTCCACTGCATTATGTGGAAAAAACGCCTTAAACTCACTGTACAGCTGTGCTGCCAGCGTCTTGTTATGAGCTAGAATCAATGTTGGTTTATTTAACTTCTGTATAATGTTCGCCATCGTAAATGTTTTACCAGAGCCGGTGACTCCCAGTAACGTTTCAAACTGATTTCCTTCCCGAAACCCTTTGACCAGAGCTTCGATTGCCTGCGGCTGATCGCCGGTCGGTGCATATTCTGATACTAATTCAAAATGATCCATAAAATCCTCCTATGAATCTATTATCTGCTATTTCTGTTGTCATTATATCAGAATATAAAATAAAAGTACAGAACAAAACCGAATGTTTGTTCTGTACTTTTCATTTCCAGTCATATCAATTCATCTTATTATTTTTTCTATTTCAAAATTTCCACTGCTCTCTGAAGCTGTTCATCTGTTTTGGTTTTTTCATTATCTTTCACCGTTACATCCGGCTGAATTCCTTTCTTATGAATGTTATGTCCTGCCGGTGTATAGTAAGATGCAGATGTTAATTTCACATAAGAGCCGTCCCCAACATCAAAGAATCCCTGAACAATCCCTTTTCCAAAGGTTTTCTCACCCACTAAAGTTCCTGCGCCCCGATCTTTGATAGCTCCCGCCAAAATCTCCGACGCGCTGGCACTGTTTCCGTTGGTTAACACGCACAGAGGCATATTAAGCTGCTCATTGTCTTTGTCTTTATAATATTGTTTATTTCCATTTTTGTCTTCTGTATAAACAATCGTTCCTTTCGGAAGAATTTTGGCTGCAATCTCCGTTACGCTTTTCAACAATCCTCCCGGATTATCTCTTAAATCAATGATCAAAGATTCTGCCCCCTGTTTTTTTAATTTCTCCAATCCTGATTCAAACTGAGAAACGGTAATCTCATCAAATTCCTCAATCGCAAGATATCCAATATGATTTTTCAGCATTTTTGTTTCCACGGTCTGATTCTCCACAGACTTTCGTGTCAGGGAATAGGTCTTTACCGCAGATCCCC
>CAJMHU010000065.1 GCA_905213305.1 uncultured Anaerostipes sp. | reverse complement strand
GCGCCGATGTGCGGCTGCGAAAGCAGCTTTCCTCTGCACATCGTGTGCATCTCGCAAAGCGTTTTATAATATGGGAAAGTCAAAACTTTCCCATATTATAAAAAAGCATACACTTTTACAGCGTATGCTTTTTCCTCCGAAACATTCCTTCCTTTTTGCTTTTTTGTGCTTATGTCATGCATTCATTTCACTTTTTATTGAGCTCTTCTGCCGCAATTCCATCCAGAAGATAGCTTTTACTTTGCTCCTGTCTCTCTAAGTACTCCTCCCGAATCAACTGTTTTGCTGCCTCTAAATCTTTTTTCAGTTCTCTTGCCGACCGAAGCGTACAGCCCTGTCCTCGAATAATAATCTGCTCCATTCCATCCGAAGTTGCCACTGTAACGTCATATTTTCTTCCATGTTCATGAGCAAATTTCTCAATGTACTGATCGGCAGTTTCTGCCTCTTTCGTGTAGACTACATGAATATTCATATAATCCATAACCTCTGTAGTATGTCCCTTCACCCGATAGGCGTCAAACACAACGATCACTTCACACCCCTTGATTGCCTGATAATTACACATATCATCCAAAAGCTTCCCTCTGGCTGCATCCATATTTTCCTCTGCCAGTTCTTTTAACGCTTCCCATGCATAAATAATATTATATCCATCCACCAAAAGATATTTTTTGGACAAATCTCTTGTTCCTGAGTTCCTTCGGGCAGAAGCCTGATAATCCTGAGCAATGCGTGAGACCTTCTTTTTTTTCCACTTGCTTTTATGATGCTGATTGGCATAAAACGTCTCTTCTAAAATCTGGTCGATCTCATCGGTATCGATCCATTGATCTTCAAGGTCTGCCCGTCTCTGCTCAACATTATGATTCTGTGACAGCCGTTCCGGAGACTTTAAAACGCTTTCCAGATGCATATGCTCTGACACTTGATCCCAAGAAACCTGATATCCTGCGCCATGGGCACAGAAAACCGATCCGCAGGGATTTTCCAGATCACGATCCGGATCATACCCCGATGCCGCAATCACTTCCTGCTCATTATGACACAGCTCATATCCTTTGAACCTGCAAAACAGACGCCCTCTTCCTTTGGAATACGCAATCACTTCTTTTTGATATCCCTCCATTGCAGATACCGGAACACTGCCGGTTAGAATTGAATATTCACCGTCCGTCTCCGGGGGCTTGAAAATCCCCGCCATCTTTTCAAGATCTGTCATGGCTCGTCCAACCATCTGCTGCGGCACTTCCAGTCGAAATTCGTAATATGGTTCCAGCAGCACTGACTTTGCCGTCCGCAGTCCCTGCCGCACTGCCCGGTATGTTGCCTGCCGGAAGTCTCCTCCCTCGGTATGCTTTTGATGGGCTTTGCCAGCAGCCAGAGTTATTTTCATATCCGTTATTGCTGCCCCTGTCAGAACCCCCTTGTGTTCTTTTTCCAAAAGATGTGTCAAGATCAGACGCTGCCAGTTCTTATCCAGCATATCCTCACTGCACTGACTGTCTACGACAATGCCGCTGCCTCTTTCTCCCGGAGCCAGAATCAAGTGGACTTCCGCATAATGGCGCAGTGGTTCAAAATGCCCCACCCCTTCTGCCGTATCTAGAATGCTTTCTTTGTATACAATATTTCCTTCTCCAAACTCTACCGCGACGCCAAACCGCTCCAAAATCAGACTTCTTAAAATCTCAATTTGAACCTCTCCCATAATCTGTACCTGAATTTCCTGAAGTTCTTCTCTCCACAAAATATGAAGCTCCGGCTCTTCTTCTTCCAGCTGACGCAGCTTGGGCAGCATCATATCCGCGCTGACCTGTTCCGGGAATATCATCTGATAGGTAAGAATGGGTTCCAACATCGGCTCATATCCGCTTTGTTCAAAACCGAATCCCTGTCCCGGCTTTGTCCGGCTCAGACCTGTCACTGCACAAATTCTTCCCGCCTCAATCTCATTTACCGTCTCATATTTCTCTCCGGAATAAATACGAATCTGATTAATTTTTTCTCCCTTTTCTTCCCCTGAAATGACCTCTTTTACTTTCAGTCTCCCTCCGGTAATTTTCAAGTGTGTGAGACGATTTCCCTGATCGTCTCTTGTAATTTTAAAAACTCTGGCGCCGAATTTCTCTGAATAGCTTCTCTCCAAAGTATAGCGCTCAATCCCGCTTAAAAGTTCTTTCACACCTTCCAGCTTTAATGCAGATCCGAAAAAACAAGGGAAGATTTTTCTCTGCGCAGCTGCCTGACAAATATCCTTTCCTTCCAGCCTCCCGTAATCCAGATAGAAATCCAGCAATTTCTCATCTTCGGCGGCAATCTCTTCATAAAAAAGTTCTCGGTCCTCCTGATTAAAATCGACGCATCCTTCACTTAACTGCTTTTTCATCTCCTTCATAAGCTGTCCACGATCGGTCCCATTCTGATCCATCTTATTGACAAATAAAAAAACAGGAATTTGATACCTCTCCAACAAATTCCATAATGTCAGCGTGTGTCCCTGAACTCCGTCTGCTCCGCTGATGACTAAAATGGCATAGTCCAGCACCTGCAGTGTCCGCTCCATTTCCGCAGAAAAATCCACATGACCAGGGGTATCTAAAAATGTAATTTCCATTTCTCCCAAAGACATTTCCGCCTGCTTAGAAAAAATGGTAATTCCTCTGGCACGTTCCAGCTGATTTGTATCCAAAAATGCATCTCCGTTATCCACACGACCGATTTTACGCAAATTTCCCGCAGTAAAAAGCAGCGCTTCCGACAATGTCGTTTTCCCGGCATCCACATGGGCAAGCAGCCCCATGTTAAGATGTTTTTTATGTTTCATTGGTTTATTTTCTGAGGTTCCCTCCATAGAAAATGCCCCTTTCTGTTGTTTATCATAATATATTGATTATCATAACACAGAAAGAAGGATTCGTCATGGGCAAAATCATATCCCTGATCCAGCAGAGAGGGGGTTGTATTCTTCTTTTTTCAGTAATATAATATTTACAATATATAGAAGGAAGGAAAAAAGAATGAATTTTTATAGTGTAAATTTACCAAGCTATACGATCGGTGAAGGATGTTATCAATCCATTCCTCACGAGGCCAGATTTTATGGAAAAAAGGCGGTTGTCATCGGAGGGAAAACCGCCATGGAAAAATCCAAAGAAAAACTTTTGCAGGGAATTGAAAACTCCCAACTGGAAATTCTTGATTTTGTCTGGTATGGAGGAAATTCTACTTATGAAAATGGTGATGCTTTAATTGCAATGGATGTGGTGAGAGAAGCAGATATGATTTTTGCTGTGGGCGGCGGACGTGCCTGTGATACCGGAAAATATGTGGCAAATGAAATGGATAAACCGTTATTTTGTTTTCCCACTGTAGCTTCCAATTGTGCAGCAGTTACGGCAATTTCTGTAATTTATCACCCGGATGGCTCTTTTCGGGAATATTATTATCCCAAAAATGCCGATCACACATTTATTGAGACCTCCATTCTGGCAGATTCCCCGGAAAAATTGTTATGGGCAGGAATCGGAGATGCACTGAGCAAGGAATGTGAGGCTGTTTTTGCATCCAAGGAAGATCGTCTCTCACATACGCCAATGATGGGCGTTCAGTTAAGTAAGATTTGTACGAGCCCTCTCATAGAACATGGGAAAAGGGCTTTGGAGGATCTGCAGCAGAAGAAAGCATCCTACGAATTGGAGCAGGTAGCTTTGGACATTATTATCAGCACAGGGCTGGTATCCAATATGGTGAGTGGATCACCGGATTATTATTATAACTCCAGTCTTGCGCACTGCGTTTATTACGGTTCTACAGTAACTAAAAATGGCGAATCCCATCTTCACGGAGAAATTGTTGCTCTTGGAGTTCTGTGTCTGCTGACCTTCCAGGAGGATTGGGAGGAAAGGGAACGCATTGCCAGATTTAACCAGAGTATAAAACTTCCTGTCTGCTTTGATGATATTGAAATCACAGAAGACGAATTTAATGCTATGGCAGAGAAAGCCATGACTACAACCGAATGGGAATTTCGTCCGAAAAATTCTGAAATAACACGGGAACGTTTCATCCAATGTATGAAAGACACGAATGCCTATGGAAGAAAATTAAAAGAAGGCTTGTAAAGCAGGCCTTCTTTTCATGATTCTTTCGACAGGTGAAACCAATTTTTTCGATATTCTAAAATTCCTTCTTTCTGCATTTTTGAAAGTTCTGCGGACAAGGCACTGCGGTCCACTGACAAGTATTCTGCCAGTTGCTGCCGATTATAGGGAATACAAAATTCTTTTTCTCCCGTTCTCATAGCCTCAGATGATAAATAGGATAAAATTTTACCTCTGAGAGACTTTTTGGACATATGCTCTATTTTCCGCGTCATAGCCAGTGTTCTCTCAGCGATGGAAAACAGCAAATTTTGAATCATCTTGACATGAAATTTGCATGCGATCGGACAGGTTGTCAAAATTCTCTGAACATCTAAAAATAAAACCTCGGTGTCCATCTTGGCCACAACGCTGACTTCCAATTGCTTTGCCTGAGCACAGACATACACTTCTCCAAATAATTCTCCGGGAAGAGCTTCCCCGAGAATCATCCGGTTTCCCCAGAAATCTTCTTTCATAATATGGACTTTCCCTTTGATTACCATCCCAATATGTTCGACTCGGTTTCCACTGTGAAAGATAAATTCACCTTTTTGATAGCTGCGCTGCTTTGTAAGAAGACATTTCATCATAGCTTCATAATCCGCCTGTTGAATTCCGTCAAACAGGCTGGAATCGGGTATTTTCATCCTGTCACCTCCCAATCGTGATTCTTTACCTATCATACCCTAATTTCTTCCGTCTGAAAAGGAACTGATTTTTGATTTAAATGAGATTCTTGATTCCTGCACAGAAACAGAAGAAAAGCCAAGGCCCTACCCGTTTATGCTCCAATTTTTTACCTATATGAAAGAACATCAAATGGTCCTCTCTTCACTTCTTGGACCTCATGGAGATCTTGCGTTCGTGAACCGGGTCAAACAAATCATTCATTCCAGAATGCATCATATTTGGAAAGAAAACTCCTTCCGAACAGAGCACTTTGAATATTATTCTGCTTTTGTGATTTCCGGCTGCCTTGGAATGATTGAAACTTGGATCCAAAATAAATTCTTAGAATCACCTGCTCAAATGGCAGAGCTTTCTTCGGAAATGATTGAACAGGGAATTGAAATTTTTTCATAATCCATACTCGTTATAAAAAACCAGACAGAAGGCATCTTCCTATGATCATCCTTCTGTCTGGTTCAGCTTTTTCATCCTAATTTTCATCTTCCCGGAATGTAATCTCTCCGGTCTTTTCATCCATATACTCTACAATTGCCAAAGACTCCAAATGAGTTTGCTTTCTCAGGAAATCCCCTCCCGGTTGAAATCCTTTCTCAATAACAACACCTGCCCCTACGAGCTGCGCGCCTGAATCCTTCACCAGCTGCGCCAGCCCTTCCAGTGCTTTTCCGTTGGCAAGGAAATCATCAATCAGAAGTACCTTATCTCCTTCTCCCAAAAACTCTTTGGATACAATAATGTCATAGACTCTTCCATGGGTGAAAGATTCCACTTTCGTTGTATACACATCTCCTGCAATATTTTTTGTCTGCGTTTTTTTTGCAAAGACAACAGGAACGTCAAAAATCTCTGCTGCAATACAGGCAATTCCAATACCGGACGCCTCAATCGTCAAAATTTTATTGATCTCTTCTCCTTCAAAACGCTTCCGAAATTCTTTTCCGATTTCACGAAATAATTTAACGTCCATCTGATGATTTAAAAACCGGTCGACTTTCAGTACATTGCCTTCTTTTACAACCCCATCTTTTTGAATTCTTTCTTTTAATAACTTCATCCTTTGCCTCCGCGATCTTTTGTATTTAGATATTATTGTAACGGCTTTTTCCCACCTTTGCAAGTCGTTCCTGCATTTCTTCTTTCTTTGGCGATCAATGTGCAGCTGCTTTCGCAGCCTTCCTCTGCACACCGTGTGCATCCTGCGGAGCATTTCATGATATAGGAAAAGGGAAACTTTCCTATATCATGAAAAATGAGAAGCGCTTTCTAACAGCGCTTCCCATTTTCAAAGGTTTTATAATCCCCAATATTCTCCGTATGTATTTCTGATTTTCTGAACATCCCGGTTGCTGATTCCATCAATAACGCTTTTTACATATTTGTAGGTTCTAGGGCGTTTTGATTTTAATGCAGATGGATTTTCTTTATAATCCTTATAAGATTCTGCAAAATACTCTGAAGCCGATCTGGTCACATAGGATTTATTATATCCTGTAAATTTATTCTTTTCCGCAGAATAAATTGATTTCCATTCGCTGGTACCGGCTTTATCTCCTGCAAGGAAACTTGCAAAATGACCCAGCTCGTGCAGCAGGACAGAGGATCTCGCACTCTGAATCTCAATCTTATGACTTTTCACGCTGAAAACTCCGGTAGCTTTTGCATTTTTATTAATCACCATCTTAAATTTTAAATCTTCAAATGCATCCAAAATCTTCTTATCTGCCTGCGATCCTAAGGTTCTTAAAGTAGTTCCAGATACCCCGGACATCTGTGTCAGTTTTGCAGTGGTAGTCTTAACCGTTGTCTTAATCGTTGTTTTTACAGTTCTCTTTTTGGAACCCTTCTTGTCATACTGTTTCGTTGTTGTAACGACCGTTGTCTTGACTACCTTGCGTTCTTTCCTATTCTGTGAAGTCTTTGTTGATTTCTTTGTATGAACTCTTGTTCTGACAACACTTCTTTTCGCTTTTTTCTTTAATCTCTGAACTTTTGTTTTTCTCTTCGTTGTTGTTTTTGTGGAAACCGATGGCTTCTTACCAAGAGGTACTTTAATACCGTCAATGGTGACTGTTTTTTCTCCGGAATCCTTCAAGGTATCCACGCTCTCAAACGCTGCCATCTGCTTTTCAAGCTTTGTTCTCTGCTGATACTGATAAAATTTCACACCACCGAATGCCCCCGCAGCCACGACAATCACTGCCAAGAGTCCAATGATAACTTTCTTTTTCATAGATTTCCCCCTTATTTTTCTTTCATCGAACTGTTTCTTCTATCATTTTCGTTCTCCCTAATTCCGAAAATCCCCATAAGATGTCATTTGGTTTCATACTACTATGTCCTGTTTTTTTTGTCAATTACCATTCACGCCAATTTTTTCCCAAAACTATCTCAAGCGCTTTGTCAGCATTTCCGGATTGGCAGCAAACTGCACTGCGGTTTCTTTTGTGATTTTTCCTTCTTTCCACGCCTGAATTAACGACTGATCCATGGAAATCATTTGCCCGCCGGATGAGGAATAAATTAACCCGTCAATCTGATGTACTTTGCTCTCCCGAATCATATTCCGAATCGCAGGAGTTACCTCCATGATCTCAAAGACCGGTACTAAGGTTCCGTCAATTCCCGGTACCAGCTGCTGAGATATCACAGCCTGAAGAACAGATGCCAGCTGAATGGAAATCTGACGCTGCTGATTGGGCGGAAAAACATCAATAATCCGTTCTACTGTATTTGCCGCCCCGATTGTATGCAGCGTTGAAAATACCAGATGACCGGTCTCTGCGGCAGTCATTACAACCTGAATTGTCTCATAATCTCTCATTTCTCCAAGCAAAATCACATCTGGACTCTGTCGTAAAGCCGCCCGCAGAGACTTTACATAGCTTGCCGTATCCATGCTGACCTCTCGCTGGCTTACAATGCTTTTCTTATGATGGTGCAAAAACTCCAGCGGATCTTCCAGCGTAATAATATGACGCTCTTTTGTCTCATTGATCCGGTCCACCATACATGCCAAAGTTGTTGATTTTCCGCTGCCTGCCGGTCCTGTGACCAAAATCAGACCTTTTTTCAGCTCTCCAAATTGTAAAAGTCTCTCCGGAAGTCCCAGCTGTTCCGGTTTTGGAAGGTGAAAGGCAATAACCCGAATGACTGCTGCCAAAGAACCTCTCTGTTTATATGCACTGACACGAAACCTTGACAGCCCGGGAATTGCAAAAGAAAAATCATCATCACCGGACTCCAGAAAATGAGAAATATCCCGATTCCCTGCTTTCTGATAGATTTCCCGAATTAAATTTTCCGTATCCTGCGGCATCATTTTCTGTTCGCCGACATGACAAATCACTCCTCGTATAATATCTTTTAGATACATAAATCCATGTATCTTGGTTAATAAGT
>CAJMHU010000064.1 GCA_905213305.1 uncultured Anaerostipes sp. | reverse complement strand
CACTGATAGGTATTCTTCTTTTAAAATTCGCTTTGCTTCACTTTTGTCAACCAGACAGACTGTTAAGTCTTCATTGGCTTCTAAATGATTGAGATTCGGTGTTCCGGATGCGGTTCCGTAGACAGTGCAGTTGGTTTCGTCTGTCATTCCGGCGGAAGAAAAATGGGGGCGATGTAAAAACTCCTCGCAATGAAACGGTGTAAATTGCAGTCCGGTTTCTTCTTTCATTTCCCGCACTGCAGTGTCTGTGACGGATTCCCCCGCATCTATGAGCCCTGCCGGGAGTTCATAAATGAAATTGTTTAATGGATAGCGAAATTGGCGTATCATAACAAGTCGGTCAAAAGATGGACCGAAAAGGCTGTATATGACGACGCCGTCTGGAATCACTGTCTGGGTTGCCGCCATCATGGTATCCTTTGATTTTCGGCTGGCAGCGTAATAAGGATGTGTTTTCCCGAATTTATTTTCTGCCTCCAATTCATACAGATTTAAAAATTTTACATTGGTTAAGGGTTTGATTTTCTTGATTTTGCTCATAACAAGACCTCCTTCATGTTTCCATTGTAATTCAAAGGAAGATAATTGACAATAGATTGGAAAGCAAGTAGAATTATTTAGGAAACAACTATGAAATCAGGGAAAATACTGTGAAAGGAAGGTTTCAAAATGAAGAAGATACCAGGATGGGTAATGACAGGGGCAGCGCTTGTATTGAGCGTGATTTTAGCAGCGAACTTTATTAAGGCAAATAAGGGGGCGGCAGATCAGATAAAGTCAGCGGACCCAGACGAGGGGATTGTTATCATTGCAAAATCAAATTATAAAGAGATTGAAAGTTCGCTAAAAGAATATAGCGAGGACATATCTCAAAAAGAAGCTTTGAAAAGCGGAATGATTGTGGTGAAAGATCAGGAATTCCAAGAAGACAGCGATAAATTGTGGAAGAAGTTTTTAGAGAAAATCCGAAAGAAAAAAGATGGGGCGGTTATTATTTGCCAGTTTACAACTGAGGGTGATCCGATTCTTCAGTATATTTCATATTTGGACGGGAAGTTTTATTACGTGGAAGATGCCACAAGAGATCAGTTTGGAGGCGAAAAATATGTGGAACATACATATGACTATTTCAAGCGGTTTGAAGAACAGAAGCTGTATACGGCTTTTTTGACCAACAAAGAAGAAATAACATTGGCAGAAGCTCAGGATGCAAGGAATCTGAAGACGGCAATACAGATTTTGGAAGTGAAGACAGATCAAGGAAAGCAGTAGGTGAAAAATTATGAAAATATCAACGAAAGGAAGATATGCAGTTCGCTTAATGTACGATCTGGCGCTGCATTACACAGGAGATTGGATTGCCTTGAAAGATATATCCAGAAGGCAGAATATCTCTGTAAAATATTTAGAGCAGATTGTAAGGCAGCTAAGTGTTCGAGGGTATTTAAAAAGTTTAAGAGGCCCTAAGGGCGGGTACCAGCTGGCAAGAGATCCCGGTGCGTACACCATTTATGAGATTTTAGAGATTACGGAGGGAAGTTTAAAGCCGGTGGCATGTCTGGATGATAAGATAAATCAGTGTGAAAGGTATCAGGAGTGTCCGACCATTGAAATTTGGGAGGGACTTTCGGCTGTGGTTTATGATTACCTCAGTCATATTACATTGGAAGATATTGTAAATAAGGCGAGGGAACGTGGAGGAAATGACTTTGTAATTTAATTGCAAAGTCATTTTTTTCTAATGATTGTTAAAAAGATTCTTGACATCTGGAAAAAATGTGATATACTTATAACATATCAAACAAGTAGGAATTATATGAAATATAAAAAGGAGAAGAAAAAATGGCGAAGATTTATGAGAGCGTTACAGAATTGATTGGAAAAACACCTTTGGTGGAAGTGAAGAATATTGAAAAAAAATTAGGGTTGGAAGCAAAGCTTTTAGTGAAATTAGAAGGATTTAATCCGGCGGGGAGTGCAAAAGACCGAATTGCTTTTCAAATGATCAAGGATGCAGAAGCGGCGGGGAAATTAAAGGAAGGCTCTGTTATTATTGAGCCGACTTCAGGAAACACCGGGATCGGGCTTGCGTCCATCGGAGCTTCCAGAGGTTATCGCGTGATTCTGACGATGCCGGAGACGATGAGCGTTGAGCGGAGAAATCTTTTGAAGGCTTATGGCGCAGAGATTGTCTTGACGGATGGAGCCAAAGGAATGAAGGGAGCCATTCAGAAGGCGGAGGAACTGGCTGGTGAAACAAAAGGAGCCTTTTTGGCAGGACAGTTTGTGAATCCTTCCAATCCAAAGGTTCATAAATTAACAACAGGACCGGAAATTTGGGAAGATACAGAAGGGAATGTTGACATTTTTGTTGCAGGGATTGGAACCGGCGGAACGGTGACCGGAGTCGGAGAATATTTAAAATCAAAAAAAGAAGACGTGAAAGTCGTTGCCGTAGAACCTGCTACTTCCCCTGTGTTATCAAAAGGAGAGGCAGGACCTCATAAAATTCAGGGGATCGGGGCGGGATTTGTTCCGGAAATCTTGAATACAAAAATTTACGATGAAATTATTCCGGTAGAAAATGAAGATGCGTTTGATTATGGAAAAATGGTCGCAGTGGAGGAAGGCGTTTTGGTCGGAATTTCCTCCGGCGCAGCATTGTGGGCGGCAATTCAGGTGGCAAAAAGACCGGAAAATAAAGGAAAGACCATTGTGGTATTTCTTCCGGACAATGGCGACCGCTATTTATCAACGCCAATGTTTTCCTAAAAACAGAAGGAAGCGAAAGCCCAAGAAGAATTATTGCGGAATCGTTGAAATGAAAAAATAAATTATGAAAGAGCAGTCTTGTACCCGAATGGTATGAGGCTGTTTTTGTGATAGCGATGAGACAAAGTCCGGGCTAGCCTGAGACCTTGGCGCCTGCCTTTGCTGCAGCAGGTCATAGAAGTAATTCTATGCAGGTCTTGGGAACCATCCGAAATTAGCCAAGTTCTTACTCTCCTATAATTTTGATGCAAGAAAGATTTCTTTGTGATAAAATGATCTATAATGGTTTGGTCAAATCAATTTGGGGAATCATGACTTTGTTGATTTGATGAGACGAGCAGGAAAGAAAAGGAGAACATCCAGATGGAGCATAAATTATTATTGATTGACGGAAACAGTATATTAAATAGAGCGTTCTATGGGCTGCCGGAGATGACAAACAGTCAGGGACTTCATACCAATGCAGTCTTGGGGTTTTTAAATATTATGTTTAAATTTTTAGAAGAGGAAAATCCCAGTCATTTGGCAGTTGCGTTTGATTTGAAAGCTCCGACATTTCGGCATAAAATGTTTGAGGAATACAAAGGGACAAGAAAGGGGATGCCGGAAGAGCTTGCCGAGCAGGTTCCGGTGATTCAGGACGTTTTGAAAGCTATGAAGATTCCGATGATGATGAAAGAAGGATATGAGGCAGATGACCTTCTGGGAACGATGTCGGTACAAGGAGAAAAAGCAGGATATCAGGTGACGATTGTCTCCGGGGATCGGGATCTTTTGCAGCTGGCAACAGAGCAGGTGCAGATTCGTATTCCGAAAACAAATCGTGCGGGCACAGTGGTAGAGAATTATTATGCAGCAGATGTTTTGGAAAAATATCAGGTGACACCAAAAGAATTCATTGATGTGAAGGCGTTGATGGGAGATGCTTCGGATAATATTCCGGGAATTCCGGGGATTGGAGAAAAAACAGCAACCAAATTGATTCGGGAATTTGGGAGCATTGAAAATGCATATGCCAATCTTGAGGAGGTGAAGCCAAATCGGGCGAAGAAGAATCTTTTGGAGTACTATGAACAGGGAGTCATGAGCAAAGAATTGGCAACCATTGAGCTGGAGAGTCCTATAGATCTTACGTTAGAAGAAGCAGAAATTTCTGATATTTATACGGAAGAAGCCTACCAACGATTAAAGGAATTGGAATTTAAAACGATTTTAAAACGGTTTGAAGGAAAGCATGGGGAAGAGCTTTCGGTTCACATTTGTGAAATTACAGATCTGGCTCAGGCAGAAGAAATATTTTTCAGAGCTTCGCAGGCAAAGACGGCAGGTGTTTCCTTATATAAGGAAGAAAGCGGTATGTGGGCAGCGCTGTCAATCGAAGCACAGGAAGTTTTTCTTTTGAAGGCAGAAGGATTTTTAACCGAAGAGTTTTTGTATGAAAAAATCAGCGCTCTCTATCATTGTGTTCCGTGTGTGGCGATGATGGAAATGAAAGAATATCTTTCTAAATTGGATGTTCGTGAGGATACGGAGAGTCTGTTTGATGTTTCTCTGGCGGCATATTTAATCAATCCTCTGAAAAGCACCTATGAGTACGATGACGTTGCGAGAGATTATAAAGGATGGATGCTGCCGTCCCGGAAAGAACTATTGGATAAGAAACGACCGATGGCTTCTGATGGAAGGTTAACTTCAGAAGGTCAAAAAATTATGGGACTGGAAGCTTGGGTTTCCAGAGAAACGGTGGAGGCGTTAACCGATAAATTAGAGGAACTGAATATGATGGAGCTGTATCGGAACATTGAAATTCCTACGATGTTTGCACTTCATGATATGGAAGTTCGAGGGATTCATGTGGATTCCGCTGCATTGAAAGAATATGGAGAGCAGCTGATTGGAAGAATTGAAGAGCTTCAGGATTTGATTTATCAAGAGGCAGGCGAAGAATTTAATATTAATTCCCCGAAGCAGCTGGGAGTCGTACTTTTTGAGCATATGAAACTGGAAGGCGCCAAAAAGACAAAAAGCGGGTATTCTACCAGTGTGGATGTTTTAGAAAAAATTGAACATTTGTATCCGATTGTTCCGATGATTTTAGAATATCGTCAGTTAACGAAATTAAAATCTACCTATGCTGACGGACTTGCCAACTATATAGATCGGGATCAGAGAATTCACGGAAAATTTAATCAGACGATCACAGCGACGGGGCGTATTAGCAGTACCGAGCCAAATCTTCAAAATATACCGATCCGTATGGATTTGGGGAGGAAAATCCGAAAGGTTTTTCTTCCGGAAGAGGGATATGTTTTTTTGGATGCGGACTATTCTCAGATTGAACTGCGGGTGCTGGCACATTTATCCGGAGATGAAAAACTTCAGCAGGCATATGAAAAAAATCAGGACATTCATGCGCGGACAGCATCAGAAGTTTTCGGAGTTCCCATGGAGGAAGTTACACCGGGACAGCGAAGAGATGCAAAAGCAGTAAATTTCGGAATCATTTATGGATTGAGTGCTTTTGGATTGAGTCAGGATCTAAAAATTACAAGAAAACAGGCACAGGAGTATATTGATAAATACTTTGCAACCTATCCAAAAGTAAAAGAATTTCTGAACGAAGAGGTGGAAAAAGGGAAAACAGAAGGCTTTGTCACAACGATGTTTCATCGAATCCGCCCGATTCCGGAATTAAAATCCAGTAATTTTATGCAGAGAAATTTTGGAGAAAGAGTGGCAATGAATTCTCCGATTCAAGGATCTGCGGCAGATATTATTAAGATTGCCATGATTCGTGTTAATATGAAGTTAAAGGAACAGAACATGAAATCCCGACTGATTTTGCAGATTCATGATGAATTGTTGATTGAGACTCATTTGGATGAGTTCGATCAGGTAAAAGAAATATTAAGAGATGAAATGATGAATGCAGCAAAATTAAGTGTTCCTTTAAATATTGACATTAATCAAGGAGACAATTGGTATGAAGCAAAATAAGGAGATATGCAAATGAAAATCATCGGAATTACCGGAGGTGTAGGGTCCGGAAAAAGCGAGATTTTGAAAATCCTAAAAGAAGATTATCAGGCAGAGGTTGTTATGGCAGATGCGGTGGCGCATGAATTGATGGAGCCGGGTGGAGTCAGTTATACTGGGATTGTACAGGCTTTCGGAACAGAAATTTTAAAAGAAGATCAGAGCATTGACCGACAGAAGCTTGGAGGGATGGTATTTGCAGATCAAAAAAAATTAAGTCAGCTGAATAAAATAACCCATGGGAATGTAGATCGTGAGATTTTGAGCCGGATTCAGCGAATTCAAAACAATAACGCGCCTTGTCTGCTCGTGATTGAAACGGCTTTGCTGGTGGGAGCTGCCTATGAACAAAGCTTTGATCAGCTCTGGTATGTTTTTGTCCGGGAGAACCTTCGGTTTGAACGTTTGAAAGGTTCCAGAGGGTACTCTGATGAGAAAATTCGTCAGATGATTCAAAATCAGCGAAGTGAAGAGGAATTTAAAAAAGCAGCCACACATATCATTGATAACTCAGGGACGATAGAACAAACAAGAGAGCAAATTCACAGAATCCTTAGAGGATAAATAAAATAAAGCAGTAGATTCTTAAATATGCTTGTGTTATAATATTTGCCAATAGGGTTTTTGCAACATAGGAAAAGAGGTAAAATTCGTGGAATTAACGAGTATTGCAAGCGGCAGTGAGGGAAACTGCATTTATGTCGGAACAGATAAGACAAGACTCCTTGTGGATTGTGGCATCAGCGCCAAACGCATTGAACAGGCGCTCTCGGAACTTGATCTTACCGTTCCTCAATTTGACGGGATTTTAATTACCCATGAGCATTCCGATCATATCAAAGGACTGGGGGTGCTTTTAAGGAGATACGGACTTCCGGTATTTGCCACGGGAAAGACCATTGACGCTATTTTGGAATATAAAAATCTCGGAAAAGTTGAGAAACACCTGTTTCACTCGATTGAAGCAGACAGACCGTTTGAAATTGGAGATATTATGGCAGAAGCATCGCGAGTCTGGCATGATGCGGCAGATCCGGTTTGTTATTCGTTTCGGGAGGGAGACGTCAAAGCCAGCATTGCAACGGACCTTGGAGACTATGATGAATATCTGGTGGAAAAGATCTATGGATCAGATATTCTGTTTATAGAAGCCAATCACGATGTCAACATGCTTCAGGTGGGACGTTATCCATATTATCTGAAAAGAAGAATTCTTGGGAGACGGGGGCATCTCTCCAATGAAAGATGTGCCCAGTTCATTGAGGAAGCGGCATCGGAGAATACAAAGAAAGTATATCTGGGACATTTGAGCAAAGAAAACAATTATGAGAAACTTGCATATGAGACGGTAAGAGTTTCTTTACATAATAAGGGAGAGTTTTCGCTGGAAGTTGCCGGAAGAGACACGGTATCAACCGTAACTTGTGTATCGTAAGTGATTAGGAGGAAATAAGATATGGAAAAAACAGTAATTACAGTTGTTGGAAAAGACGGTGTTGGAATCATTGCAAAGGTCTGCAATTATTTGGCAAATAATAATGTCAATATTTTGGATATTTCTCAGACGATCACCGGAGGGTTTTTTAATATGATGATGGTGGTAGATCCGTCCAGCTCCTCAAAAGATATCGTAACGTTATCGGAAGAATTAAAACAAATCGGTGAGGAGATCGGCGTAGTGATTCAGGCACAGAATGAAAAAATCTTTGATATTATGCACAGAATTTAGAGGAGTGGCGGTATGATTAATCTGAATGAAGTATTTGAAACAAATAAAATGATTCACGAGATGAATCTGGATGTTCGTACAATTACCATTGGAATCAGCCTGTTAGATTGTGTGGGAACCACGTTAGATGAAGTAAAAGAAAACATTTATCAAAAGATTACCACAGTTGCCAGAGATCTGGTAAAAACAGGAAAAGATATTGAGAAAGAATACGGCATACCGATTGTCAATAAAAGAATTTCCGTTACCCCAATTTCTCTGGTGGGCGGAAACGTGTGCAAGACGCCGCAAGACTTTGTAGAGCTTGCGAAAGTGTTAGATGCTGCGGCAAAAAAAGTCGGAGTCAATTTTTTAGGCGGATATTCCGCTTTGGTGAGCAAGGGTATGACCAGAGCAGATGAGCTTTTCATTCGTTCAATTCCGCAGGCTTTGGCTGAAACAGACTTTGTATGTTCCTCTGTAAACGTAGGCTCCACGAAAACCGGAATCAATATGGATGCGGTAAAATTAATTGGTGAGATTGTAAAAGAAACGGCAGAGCTTACCAAAGACAATCAGTGTCTTGGATGCGCGAAATTTGTTGTATTTTGTAATGCACCGGATGATAATCCGTTTATGGCGGGAGCATTCCATGGTGTGACAGAGGCAGATGCGATCATCAATGTAGGTGTCAGTGGACCGGGTGTTGTAAAACGTGCCATTGAAAATGTCCGTGGTGAGAATTTTGAGGTTCTCTGTGAGACGATTAAGAAGACAGCATTTAAGGTAACCCGTGTCGGTCAGTTGGTGGCAAAAGAGGCATCAAAGAGACTGGGGATTCCGTTTGGAATTATTGACCTTTCTCTGGCTCCGACACCGGCAGCAGGAGATAGTGTCGGAGAGATTTTGGAGGAAATCGGTTTGGAATATGCAGGT
>CAJMHU010000063.1 GCA_905213305.1 uncultured Anaerostipes sp. | reverse complement strand
CATCTGTCCATTCACTTCTTTGATCGCTTCCACGGTCTTTCCGACACACTCGTCCACTGCCTCAATAGCCCGGATGGCAGCGTCCTCCACGCCTGTGTGGCCGACCATATCGGGATTTGCGAAGTTTACAATCACAACGTCGTACTTTCCGGATTTGATAGCCTCCACCAGTTTCTCACATACGATCGGCGCGCTCATCTCCGGTTTTAAGTCGTAAGTCGGAACCTCCTTGGGAGACGGAACCAGAATCCTGTCCTCGCCCTCATTGGGCTCCTCAACGCCGCCGTTGAAGAAGAAGGTAACATGGGCGTATTTCTCCGTCTCGGCGATTCTTGCCTGTGTCTTCCCATGGGAGGCCAGGAACTCTCCGAACGTATTGGTAATAACCTCCTTCTTGAAGGCTACCAGCTTATTTCCAATCGTCTCATCGTAATCTGTAAAGCATACAAATACCAGATCCAGGCGTTTTTCCCGAGCAAAGCCTGTAAATTCATCGTCACAGAATGCCCTGGTAATCTGTCTTGCGCGGTCTGGACGGAAATTGTAGAAGATAACAGAATCCTTGTCCTGAATCAGTCCCACCGGGCTTCCGTTCTCTGTGATCACAGTGGGAATCACAAATTCGTCAAACTTCTCGCTGTCGTAGGAGGCCTGGATCGCCTCCTCTGCGCTCTCCGCTTTGTTTCCCTCTCCCTTTGTCATGGCATCGTAGGCCAGTTTATTTCTGTCCCAGTTTTTATCACGGTCCATAGCATAGTAGCGTCCCATTACAGAGGCTACCTTTCCGACGCCAAGCTCCTTCATCTTCTCCTCAAGCTCTGCCACAAAGCTCTTTCCCGATGCAGGCGGCGTGTCACGGCCGTCTAAGAAGCAGTGCACAAATACCTTTTTAAGCCCGTTTCTCTTAGCCAGCTCTAAAAGTCCGTAGATATGTCCGTTATGGCTGTGAACGCCTCCGTCTGACAACAGCCCGAAACAATGCAGAGAAGTGTCATTGTTTTTGCAATTCTCCATTGCTTTCAGTAAAGCTTCATTTTTAAAGAAATCTCCGTCTTCAATTTCTTTCGTGATTCTTGTTAATTCCTGGTAAACAATCCTTCCTGCTCCCATATTTAAATGTCCGACTTCTGAATTTCCCATTTGTCCTTCCGGAAGACCTACTGCCATTCCGGACGCGTTTCCTTTGACAAACGGATATTCTTTCATTAATTGATCCATCACAGGAGTTTTTGCCTCTGCAACCGCATTTGCCTCCTCTGTTTCATTTAATCCATATCCATCTAAAATCATAAGAACCGTAGGTTTTTTACTCATCTTTATCTCCTTTATTTTTCTTTATTTTTCTTTCATGCCCGTTAATATTATAACGATTCTTTTGACGAAATTCAACTAGAGATTGCGAATGTATAATGATTCTTCCCACTTCGTTTGCTGTGATACAACGCCTCGTCAGCTCGTCTAAGGCAGTCTCTATACTGAAATTGGTCCTTTTGAATCATACAGACACCGCAGCTGCAGGAAATCGCACTTTCTTTCTCTCGCATCTGTTTATACATCCAGTCCAATTTTTTCTTTAGAATCTCCGGCGATTTAATATTTTTTACAAAAACCATAAACTCGTCTCCTCCCAGACGTCCAATGAAGTCCGTACTGCGAAAAGATTTTCCCAGTATTTGCGTTAACTCTTTGAGCATATCATCCCCTCCCAAATGACCTATGGTATCATTGATATGCTTAAAATCATCAATGTCAAATAGTAACAGGGCACAAATTTCTCCCGGGTTTACAGCGTACACATAGTCTTTGATCTTTTTTTCAAAGGTGGAACGATTCAGCACATTGGTTAGTGAATCATACTGTGCCGCCCTCTCGTTTTCTAAAGCCAGCTTCTTTTCTGCGTCAATATCTTTTTGATAAATCAAAGCATACATATCCTCCGTATACTTTTCCTGGAATAAATGAATCACCAATTCACTCCACAGAATACGTTCTCCCTCTTTTTTCTGATATTGAAACGACAGATTGCTGACACCAGAATGAAATTCATCCTTCATATTTTCAATTTCCAGACATTTTTTATAGCGTTCCTTGTCCGCCTCCTCCGCCATCTGATCCGTAAGCATCGCAGTAAAATCCTGAAACATATAGAATTCATCCGCCTGCTTCCTATAAGTTTCCCACAATCCGCCTGCCGAAAGAACGACTCCGTCTCCCAAATGAATTTCCGCAAAAGCTTCTGTCTCCGACAGCATCGCTTTATAAAAATCGTTGGTCCTGCGATACTCAAATTCTACTAATTTTTTTTCAATCATCGGCGTTATTACAACAATGAGCGTATGTACATCTTCTTTTTCCTCTCCGATTCTGCGAGTCTCTAATTTAAACCAGTCATATTCCCCTTCTTTTTTTCGCAGCATCATATGAGCCATCTGATTTTGTTCTTTTTGATCAACCTTCTCAAATAGTTTCCGAAATTCATCCACAAAATACGGATGCACAATACCCCGCCGAATCCATGACTCCGGAAAAGCTTCCTCCTTTTTCTCTTCTCCCCAAATCAAACTGCGATCGCTATGAAAATAAATCATATTTCGATGTTCATGAAATTCAAATATTTCATTTTCAAAGTTTCTGGACACATATTGGGTCTGCTCCATATCATCTACCACACGATGATATCCTTCTAAAGTAATCTCTCCATTCTTATTTCCTGTCATGCTCCCCACACATCGGACCATAACCTCACCTCGATCCGGATGATTCCATGTATACTCCAGCTGAACGACCTCCCCTGTGGCTATCATTGTTTCTACCCCTTGGTTTACATAATGATAATACCCATCATTAATTCTGCTGTACCAATGACCATAGCATTCTTCCGGCGTCACAAACTCTGATGCTCCAAGAACTTTTTTCATGGTTCGGCTTGCAATCATTCGGCAGTTCTTTCGCTCTTGATCCATCTTAATAATCCAGAGCCCTAAAACTGTTGTATCCAAAATATTTTGACTCATTCGTGATTCCGAAAATACATTATGCCCCGCAATTCCGAAATCCTCCTCTTCTTTTAAAAACTGCAGCTCCAACATTTGCGCCGCTTTTTTCAGCATGACTTTTCGATTTGAAAAGCGATGCGCCTGATCTGCACCGAGGAACCCAATCAGTTGTTCGCCCCGCCATAAGCTGCACAATAAGACTTCTTCCACTCCCTGTTTTTGCATGGATTGCATCAATTCCAGATCATCCTTTTCCAAAGAGTCTTTTTTCAAAATCACCGTATCCTCATTCTGGCTAAGCATTTGCCTCCAAGGCTGAAATTGTTTTGCTTCTATTGTTTGGTAACATAGTTCTCTCGGAACAATTCCCGCTGCCTGATATTCACAGACGCTTTGCCATACATCCATATCCTCATTATATAAATATAAATACGTCCTGTCTGCTTCATAAAAACCTGCAACATATTGAAGAATTGTAGAAATCCTCTCTTCGGCTCCCTGCTGTCTTTCACTGATCTCCAGCAGATGAATTATCTGGTCTGAAACATAAAGATCATCACTCCTTTGCTGATTCAACCACTGGTCTCCCTGATCCAAAGTCCTTGCAAAAACCAGACGGCATTTTCTTCCATACCAATTCATCAATTTTTCGCGTATAAACATATCTTCTTTTAAATAATCGTTGTACAATTGACGATAATAAAATTCCTGCCATTCGATTTGATCTTTATTACAGTGTTCACAAACTTCTTTTCTGCCCAAAAACACCGAATAACATTTTTTCCCTTCATAATCAAAAACGCCCGTCATTTTTTTTGCACTGCTATTCATGTAATAAATTTCGTTGCTTTCCATATCTGTTACATAAATAATCGTTTCCAGATTGTCCAAAATATAGCAAAAGGAAGCCTCTTTTTTTCCGTTTTCCACAAACAGCTGTTCATTCTTCTGAAATGATATATCATTTACCCAATGTTTTGTTAAATGATTCTTTTCCGGTTTTGTTGTCATATAGATATGTTCAAACTCTGCTGCATTGACAGGTTTTCCAAAGAAATATCCCTGCAAAATCTCAGGTTTTAATTGATTCAAACACTGCAGCTCTTCTTCAATTTCCACCCCTTCGCAGCAGACACTGATTTGCGCACTGTGTGCCAGTTCAATCATATTATTTAACAGTCGATAATTGTATACACTATTTTGAATCTTGTTTACAAAGCATTGGTCAATTTTAATCTCATCAATCTCCAGTCCCTTCAGGTAGCCCAAAGAGGAATATCCGGTACCAAAATCATCAATGGACACTTGGATTCCCCACTCTCTCCAGCTCATAAAAATATAATTATAATATTGATAATCCTGAAGCTGCATACTCTCTGTTAATTCGATGGAAACAGCATCTCCGGGCAAACCTGCTTCTCTCAAGGATTGTGCAATGAAGTCCGTAATATCCGGATCTTTTAATTGCAGATAAGAAACATTGACACTGATATGAAAATTCTGATGTCGCTTTCTCCACATGGCACACTGCACAAAAGCCTGCTGCATCACCCAATTCCCCACAGGAATCATAAGACCCGTCTGCTCTAAAATCGGAATAAAAACATCCGGTGAAACACTGCCATATCGTCTGGAGGTATAGCGCAGCAAAGCTTCCGCCCCATGTATTTTATAACCTTCCAGCAGAACTTGCGGCTGATAAAAAATCTCAAATCCCTGAAAATCCTTTTGCACACTGACCTTCAACTCTTCACGCAATTCCACCTGATACATATATTTTTCGTAATCCTCGGAAGAGAAAAATTCCAAACGATCTTTCCCCATCTTTTTCGCACGATCCATGGCATTTTCTGCATACCGCACCAAAAGATCCGCATCTTGTTCTCCGGAAACAGGATAATAAACCGCCCCGGAAGAAACCGTACAAAAATCCCGGACATTTTCACAGACTTTTTGATAATACATTTCCGTTCGCTTTTTGTCGTATCCTTCTAAATCTACAGCAAAATGATCTCCATCCAGGCGATATATTAAAACATGATCCTTTCCTATGTTTTCTAAGACCTCTGCAAACTTTTTTAAAACTGTATTTCCGTAAGCTCTGCCAAATCTTTGATTTAAAGTTTTAAAATCATCAATACCGAGGATCAGCAAATGACCATATTTTTTCTTTCCTTTTTTTCGAGCTAAATCCTCCATCATTTTATTATAATTCATTAACCCGGTCAAAAGATCCATTTTACCTGCCAATACACTTTCCGACAGACGGCCAATTAAAATCTCAGAGGTATGTAATTCATCTAAAATGACTCTTCCTCTGCAATTCATCCATAATTTCCCATGAAAATCATCGTAAAGTCTTGTATTGAAATCAATTTCACCTTTTTTCCCACTCCGAACATTTTCCAACACATGTCGAACATAATCACGATCTTTTTGATAAATCCCATTTAAAAATACATCAAAGGAATACCCAGCCACAGTTTCCTGTTTTACCATTCGGCTATTTGAAAGTTCCTTAGCAAAAAAGAAGATATTTTTCTTTATATCCCACAAAAACAAATGGTCATTTGTTGATTCATTTAAAAATATCAGCATTTTATAATAATCATTGAATTGTTTCTTCTGCATATCGATCAAATATCCCATATTTATCTGTGCTGACTTCTACCGGTCAGACATTCCTCCTTAATTTTTCTTTCATTATACTACATTTTCCATTTTTCATCATCTGAAAATTCTCTTTCCAGCAGCCCTTTTCTATAGAATTCACCTTTGATCCATGATAAACCGGAAACAACATTTTATATAATCTATAATATAGTCGGATTCTTTTATCTATTTATTTTCATATGATTGTAAGTTTTCTGGATGCCGAATATATTGTGGCAGCCAATGATCCTGTTGGACATGGCAAAACTGCCATGATGAATGATATCTGGGGAGACTGGAGTGATGCCGGCTGTCATACAATGACGGAGGATGTACATACCTTCCATAACCTTGTATGTGAAAAATATCCAGATCTTCCTTATTTCTTATTTGGTCACAGTATAGGATCTTTTATCACCCAAGATTATGCAGCAAAATACGGAGATGATCTGACCGGAATTACCATTTGCGGCACCGCCGGAATCTTTCGCGGAGTAAAAGAGATGGAATCCACTCTTGACAATGTTGTTAGAGAAGGAAAAGAGAAAGATTCTGATCCGCAATTCACCGCTGACTTGATTGGATAGATGTGTGAACGCTGCAAAAACGTACAAATCGGAAATGAATGGATTTGTGCGGACCCTTATGTTCAGATCGACCATGCCCAGGATCCTTTTGATGCCTTTACCAAACCAACAACAAAGGTTTATTCCGGCTCTCGTCATGAAATTCATAACGATGCCCACATTAAAAATGAAGTAGAAGCAAGCATCCTTGAATTTATAAATGCTCTTCTTGTCTCTTAGTCTGCACTGCAGACAAAAATCAGTCCCGCAGGTATACATTCCATACACTTGCGGGACTGATTACATTCAAATCAAATTATTTATAATTTACAATTTTCCCAAAATCCGGTTTTAATGAAGCGCCGCCAACTAATCCACCATCAATATCCGGCTGAGCAAATAATTCCGGTGCGCTGTCTGCTGATACAGATCCGCCATACTGGATGCGAATTGCTTCTGCTGTTGCATCATCATATACTTCTGCAATGCATGCACGAATTGCTGCACAAACTTCCTGAGCCTGTTCTGTTGTTGCAACTTTACCTGTCCCAATTGCCCAGATTGGTTCATACGCAATCACTGCTGTTTTTGCCTGATCCGCAGTAACTCCCTGAAATGCAATTTTAATCTGCTGACGAACAAAGTCAATGGTTACTCCCTGTTCTCTCTGTGCCAAGGTTTCTCCGCAGCAAACAATTGGTGTAATTCCATGCTCAAAAGCTTTTAACACTTTTTTGTTCACAGTCTCATCTGTCTCTGCGAAGTATTCTCTTCTCTCAGAATGTCCAAGAATTACATATTTTACTCCCAAATCAGTTAACATATTTGGAGCAATTTCCCCAGTGTAAGCACCGCTCTCTTCAAAATACATATTTTCTGCACCGATTGCAATGTTGCTTCCCTCTGCTGCCTCAATTGCTGCCGGGATATCAATTGCCGGTACACAACATACTACATCTGAAGTTTCACTAGCCACCAAAGGCTTTAATTCTTCAATTAATGCCTTTGCCTCGCTAGGAGTTTTGTTCATTTTCCAGTTTCCCGCTACGATTGTTTTACGCATAAAACTTATCCTTCTTTCTTAAATATAATATCATTTCCTCTGCATTTTCGTTTGCAAAATACTCAATACCTATTTGTCATTGGCTGCAACAACACCTGGAAGATCTTTTCCTTCTAAGAATTCAAGAGATGCTCCGCCGCCAGTTGAGATATGTGTCATCTTATCTCCAAATCCCAGCTGATTCACTGCCGCTGCAGAGTCTCCTCCGCCAATAATTGTTGTCGCTTCTGTCTCAGCTAAAGATTCTGCTACCGCGATGGTTCCTTTTGCCAGAATTGGATTTTCAAATACTCCCATCGGACCATTCCATACAACTGTCTTTGCGGATTTTACTGCGTCTGCAAATTTTGCTGCTGTTTCCGTTCCGATATCTAATCCCATCATGTCTGCAGGAATTTCATTGGATGGTACAACAGATACTTCAATTTCAGCGTCAATTGGATTTGGGAAATCTTTTGCAATGGTAGTATCCACCGGAAGGAAAAGATTCTTTCCTAATTTTTCTGCTTTTTCCATCATTTCTTTACAATAATCAATCTTTTCATCATCTACCAAAGAGGTTCCGACTTCATATCCTTTTGCTTTCAAGAAAGTATAAGCCATTCCGCCGCCGATAATCAACGTATCGCATTTTTCCAATAAATTATCAATAACTTTTAATTTATCCGCAACCTTTGCTCCGCCTAAGATGGCGACCATCGGTCTTTCAGGATTGTTTACAGCATTTCCCAGGAAATCAATTTCTTTCTGCATCAAATATCCAACCACTGCGGTATCAACATATTCTGTAACACCCACGTTAGAACAATGCGCTCTATGAGCAGTACCGAAAGCATCATTTACAAAGATGTCACACAGACTTGCAAGATCTTTGCTGAATGCCTCCCCATTCTTTGTTTCTTCTGCTCTATAACGAGTATTTTGAAGAAGAACCACTTCTCCGTCTTTCATCTCTGCAACTGCTACTTTTGCATTCTCCCCTACAACATTATCATCCGCAGCAAATTTCACTTCCTGCTCTAATAATTCGCTTAAACGAGAGGCAACCGGCGCAAGAGATAATTCTGGTTTCGGCTCTCCTTTTGGTTTTCCTAAATGTGAGCAAAGAATCACTTTTCCACCGTCAGCAATCAACTTCTTAATTGTCGGAAGCGCTGCAACCAGACGATTTTCATCCGTAATCTGCCCGTCTTTCAAAGGTACGTTGAAATCGCAGCGTACTAAGACTTTCTTTCCGGCTACATTAATGTCATCTACAGATTTTTTATTTAACATGTTTTGTATTTCCTCCTAAGATTCTATATCTCTCAGCTTTTCGTTGTGGATGCCAACATCTCGGGCAATCCCGGACTTTGGCTCATCCGCTATCACAAAAAGGGGGCCGGTCCAAACAGACCGGACCCCCAGTTGAGTCTTATCACACTGTAATAAATACAGGCTTGTCCTCATTCTAATATCAAATTAAGCTAATTCAGCAAAATATTTGATTGTTCTTACCATCTGGCTTGT
>CAJMHU010000062.1 GCA_905213305.1 uncultured Anaerostipes sp. | reverse complement strand
CAAAAAGAGGCATTGGAGCGGACAAAAGCGAAACTGGCAAAGCATGAGCTTTCGGCAGAGCTTATTTTAGACGGACATGAAAAGATCGGAACATATTTTCGGGAAGGAACCATTTCCTGTATTATGTTTAATCTGGGATATCTTCCGGGCGGAGATCATAGTCTGGCTACGAGACCGGAAACTACGATCCGGGCAGTTGAGGAGAGTCTTAACTTATTGAAACCCGGTGGTGTTCTGAGCATTTGTATCTATAGCGGCAAAGATAGTGGCTTTGAAGAGCGGGATCGAGTGCTGGACTATTTGCAGACATTAGATGATAAAAAGTATTTTATCATCCGTCAGGACTTTATCAATAAGGGGAATCATCCGCCGATGCCGGTTTTTCTCATAAAGTTATAGACATAAAGAAATTATTTTTTTCATATACTCATAGAGTACGCAGTGATAAGAATATGGCGGAAGGATGGGGAAATGATGAGAAAAATAATTTCTTTTCTTTTATTGTTGGGAAGTTTACTGGGAACTTGCGTAAATACAGAAGCAGAGGAATTAAAGTTATATGGGAAAGCGGCTATTTTAATGGAAGCAGAATCAGGGAAAGTTTTGTATAAAAAATCAGAAAAGACCATAATGCCCAATGCCAGTACTACAAAAATTATGACCTGTCTTTATGTTTTAGAGCATTGTCGGTTGGATGATATTGCAAAGGCATCCAAGAAAGCAGCTTCCCAGCCGCAGGTCCGTCTGGGCGTTCGAGAGGGAGAATCTTATCGTGTTCGAGATCTTCTCTATGGACTGATGTTAGAATCTTATAATGATTGTGCTGTTGTTTTGGCAGAGCATGCAGAGGGGTCCGTGGAACAATTTGAGAAAAAAGTAAATGCTCAGGCAAAGAAATTGGGGGCAGAAAACACACATTTTGTTACGCCCAACGGATTGGATGGAACAGACTCCAGGGGGGCGCATGGGACAACTGCTTATGATCTGGCAAAGCTTATGAGTCAATGCATCAAAAATAAAAATTTTTTGGAGATTACACAGACACAAACGTATTCTTTTCATGATGTGTCCGGTAAGCGAAGTTTTACATGCAGGAATCACAATGCGCTGTTATCTTCTATGGAGGGTGCTGTTTCAGGAAAAACCGGATACACATCGAAAGCAGGATATTGTTATGTAGGAGCCGTAGAGCGAAATGATATGAAATTTATCGTGGTAACTCTGGCAAGCGGATGGCCGCCTCATAAAACATATAAGTGGGCGGATGTGAGAACTCTGGTAGATTACGGAACAAAGAATTATGAGCGAAGAGAAATTTTGGCGGATACCAGTAAAATAACTGGCGTTTCGGTAGAAAATGGGGTCTTGCCCAAGATTTCTCTCGAAGTGAAAAACAGAAAAGTGAAAATCCTTTTGAAAAAAGGCGATCAGGTGAAGATAAAATGCAGTCTGCCCGACCATATACAGGCGCCTGTAAAAAAAGATCAAAAAGTGGGAGAAATCCGTTTTATGATCGGTGACACATGTGCGGCAGCGCTGCCGATTCGATCAAAGGATGCTGTAGTGAAAAAAGACTTTTGGTGGTACTTGGGGGGAACCATCAAAGAATTTATTTTAGAGAGTACATAAAATCGAAAGATGCATAACTTTGTTTTTCGGGAAATTTATGATATGATGAAACCAGTCAAAAAAATTTGTAATAAAATCAAAGGAGAAGGGAAATGTTATTTTTAGAATATCCAAAATGCAGTACATGTAAGAAAGCAAAAAAATGGCTGGATGAGCATCAGATCTCTTATGAGGATCGTCATATCGTAGAAGAAAATCCGAAAGCAGAGGAATTAAAAGCATGGCACGAAAAAAGCGGACTGCCGTTGAAAAGATTTTTTAATACCAGTGGAATGAAATATAGGGAGCTTCAATTAAAAGATCGTTTGCCGCAAATGACGGAGGAAGAACAGTATCAGTTATTGGCGACAGACGGAATGTTGGTAAAACGTCCTTTGGTAATCGGGGATGATTTTGTTCTGGTCGGGTTTAAAGAACAGGAATGGAAGGAGACATTATAAATGGAAAGAAAAAATGCATGGACAACCTATGAGGAAGCAAACCTAAGGCAGCTGAATATGCTGGCTGAAGATTATAAAAGATTTTTATCCAATGGGAAAACAGAAAGGGAATGTGTTTCCTTCTCTGTGGAGCTGGCTGAAAAAGCGGGGTATGAGAATTTGGAAGATAAGATTGCTTCGGGTACTACGTTAAAAACAGGAGATAAGGTTTATCGGACCTGGATGGATAAAACCATCGTATTGTTTCAGATTGGACAGGAACCGCTGGAGAAAGGAATGAATATTTTAGGGGCGCATATTGATTCCCCAAGATTGGATCTAAAACAAAATCCTTTGTATGAGGACACAGAATTTGCACTTTTGGATACACATTATTATGGAGGTGTGAAAAAATATCAGTGGGTCACGCTGCCAATGGCGCTTCATGGGGTTGTTTTTAAAAAGGATGGTACCAAAGTGACGATCAACATTGGAGAAAAAGAGGAAGATCCGGTGGTTGGAATTACGGACCTTTTGATTCATTTATCTGCAAAACAGATGGAGAAAAAGGGAAGCGTCGTTGTAGAAGGTGAAAATCTGGATGTATTAATTGGAAGCAAGCCGTTAAAAGGAGAAGAGAAGGACGCTGTCAAAAAACAAATATTGGAACTGCTTTTGAAAGAATATGCCTTGGAAGAAGAAGACTTTTTATCGGCAGAGATTGAGGTTGTTCCGGCGGGAAAAGCAAGAGACTTCGGGTTGGACCGGAGTATGATTATATCTTACGGACAGGATGACAGAGTTTGTGCCTATACTTCCCTGGCGGCAATGCTCAATGTAGAGCAGCCCAAAAGAACTTCCTGCTGTATCCTTGTGGATAAAGAGGAAATCGGGAGTGTGGGAGCAACGGGAATGCAGTCTAAATTTTTTGAAAATACAGTAGCAGAACTCCTTGCATTAACAGGGGATTACAGCGAGCTGGTTTTAAGAAGAGCACTGCAGAATTCCTATATGCTGTCATCTGATGTCAGTGCTGCGTTTGATCCCAACTATCCAAGTGTTATGGAAAAGAAAAATGCAGCTTATTTTGGGAAAGGTCTGGTCTTGAATAAATACACAGGCGCTAGAGGAAAGTCGGGCTCTAATGATGCGAATCCGGAATATATTGCAAAGCTTCGGAGAATTTTTGATGACCATCAGGTGGCATTTCAGACAGCGGAGCTGGGAAAAGTTGATGCAGGAGGAGGCGGAACCATTGCATATATTCCGGCTGCTTACAGTATGAATGTAATTGACTGTGGAGTGGCGGTTTTAAGTATGCATGCGCCGTGGGAGATTACGAGTAAATCTGATTTGTATGAAGTAGAAAAAGGTTACGAAGTATTTTTAAAAAACTGTGAATAGTACGCAAAAAACCATAGGAGATTTTAAGTTTCCTATGGTTTTATTTGTAAGAACGATGTATTTTGGATATCTAGTTTATTTTGGAGGAATAATTTCAATCCAGTAGCCATCGGGATCCTGAATAAAATAGATTCCCATATCTGGATTTTCAAAGCAGATACATCCCATTTTCTGATGAAGTTTATAAGCCTGATCAAAATCCTTGGCAGTGAGAGCTAAATGAAATTCTTCATCTCCCAGATTGTAAGGTTCTTTCTGATCACGCATCCATGTCAGCTCCAGAAGAAAGTCCGTGCTTCCGTCTCCGAGATAAACGATTTTAAAGCTTCCATCGGAGGAATCCTTTTCTCGAACGATGTCAAGATTCAAGGCTTCTTTGTAGAATTTTAAGCTTTTTTCCAAGTTTAATACATTAAAATTAAAATGGTTAAATTGAAACATAGAAACTCCTTTACAAAATTATTAAGATTTTTTTAAATCTATCATATCACAAATTTAATTATTTACAAGTTGAAAATGGGAAGATATAATAAATAAGAAGTAAATCAAGGAAGGGGAAATCATGAAAAGAGCATTATTAAGATGTAAGAAATTATGCGCAGCCGTATTGATGTTTGTTATGGTATTTGGAGTATTATTTGCAGCTCCGAAGGCTGTGCAGGCGGCAAATACAAAATATTGGATTAAAGTAAATAAGCAGGCAAATGTTGCTACAGTCTATCAATTAAAAGGGGGAAAATATAAACCGATCAAAGCGTTCCTGGTCTCCTGCGGAGGATCCAATACTCCGTCCGGTACATATTATACACCGGCGAAATATCGCTGGCACACGTTACAGGGACCGAGTTATGGACAGTATTGTACAAGAATTCATGGCGGAATTTTATTCCATTCTGTGTGGTATTACGCTCCGAATAATAAGGCAAGCCAGTCTACCGTTCAGTTTAATAAGCTCGGAACAACAGCGTCCCATGGCTGTGTTCGGTTGTCTGTGGCAGATGCAAAATGGATTTACGATAATTGCAGCCTCGGTACCAAAGTAACAATTTACAGCAGTAAAAATCCGGGACCTCTGGGGAAACCAAAAGGAATTAAAGTTTCTACATCCAGAAGGATGTACTGGGATCCGACAGATCCTGATAAGAAAAATCCATATCGCAGGAAAAAAGCGAAGATTACAGTATCTTCTAAGAAGAAGAGAACCGTAGAATATGGAAAATCTTACAATATAAAGTCAGGAGTTACAGCAAAGGATCAGATTACAAAGAAGAGTTTGACAAAAAAAATCAAGTATTCTGTGACAAAGTATCGGAAAGGAAAATACAGAAAAGCAAAATTCAGCACAAAATCGCTTGGAACCTATCGCATTAAGTATTCTGTGAAATCCTCGCTCGGAGCAACAACAACGAAACAGAGCACAGTCAGAGTGGTTGATACATTAGCTCCGACGATTCAGGCGAAGAATCGAACTGTCAAGATCTATTCTTCCAATGCAGTGTCCGGGGTTACAGCAAAGATGAGAAGCGGAACCAGCAGAACCAGTGCTGTAACTGTCAAGATAAAAGCACCGGGAGCGAAAACTTATGTCACATACTCCTATGCCAAGGCAAAAGCTTATAAGTTTACAAAATCAGGAAAGTATTCTGTTCAGTATATTGTAAAGAATAAGAATAAACCATATCGTTCTGCCAAGAAGACCGTTACAATTACTGTTTTAGGAAATGCACAGATCCATAACAGTAAAGTGACTGTGGAAAACGGAAGTTCAGATGCAGATATTCTGAAGGCAGTCCGCAATGCGGTCACGGTGAATGATAACGGAACGGTGATTAAGGGAACCGATACTGCCAAGGTTCAAGTAACATTAGTGAAGGGAGCTGACAACAAGGTCACAGGTGCGTCCGTTTCCTATAAGGGAAAAAATGGGGTGACCGTGAAAAAGACAGTTGCAGTGGAATTAAGACAGCCGGCAGTTACAACAGAAACAAAAAAGATTACGACAGAGCAGCCTGCTTCTGTGCAGCAGGAGACCACACAGCAGACTGTGGAAGAGTAAACAATTTCATTTCAATATGTAAATCATATGATACAAAGGGGGATGTAGTTTTTCAGCTGCATTCTCTTTTTATATGATAAGAAGCAGTGAATATAATTTACAGAGGGCGTTTTGTTTCATTTTCTGTGGTCTGGAGTTGACACTTTTTGTCAGTGTGATAAAATAAATAAGATTAGAAATTTAATCATATACACTCTGTAAGGAGCGGGAGAGAATTTGTGGGAAAGTGATCTGTATTGCAGTCAAAGTCTTCTGTGAAACTTTACAGGTGGGTCATGAATAGATGAATACGACCAGGAGGAGAGAAAATTATGGCAACACCTTATAATCATAAGGCAATTGAGCAAAAGTGGAGAAAACATTGGGAGGAACACCCGGTAAATGTAAACGATGGGAAGAAACCAAAGTATTACTGTCTGGATATGTTTCCGTACCCGTCAGGAAGCGGACTTCATGTGGGACATTGGAGAGGATATGTGATCAGTGATGTGTGGAGCCGATATAAACTGCTCAATGGATATTACATCATTCATCCGATGGGATGGGACGCTTTCGGACTTCCGGCAGAAAACTATGCCATTAAGATGGGAACTCATCCGAGAATCTCAACGGAAGCCAATATTAAAAATATTAAACGTCAGATCAATGAAATCTCGGCAATTTATGACTGGGATATGGAAGTGAATACAACAGATCCTGAATTTTACAAATGGACACAGTGGATTTTTGTAAAGATGTTTAAAAAGGGTCTGGCATATGAAAAGCAAATGCCAATTAATTGGTGTCCTTCCTGCAAGACGGGACTTGCCAATGAAGAAGTGGTCAATGGAAAGTGTGAGCGCTGCGGAGCAGATGTCACGAAGAAAAACCTGCGTCAGTGGATGCTGAAAATTACAGCTTATGCAGATCGTTTGTTAGAAGATCTTGAAAAACTTGACTGGCCGGAAAAAGTAAAGAAAATGCAGGCGGAATGGATCGGAAAGAGCCATGGTGCGGAAGTTGATTTTAAAGTTGACGGAAAAGACGAGAAGCTTACTGTGTATACTACTCGTCCGGATACACTGCATGGCGCGACATTTATGGTACTGGCTCCGGAACATAGGCTTGCCAAGGATCTTGCAACCGATGAGACAAAAGAGGCTGTGGAACAGTATATTTATCAGGCTTCGTTAAAATCATCGGTTGACCGTATGCAGGATAAGGGAAAGACCGGAGTATTTACAGGAAGTTATGCAGTAAATCCGATCAATGGGAAAAAAGTGCCGATCTGGCTGTCTGATTACGTTTTAGCTGATTATGGTACAGGAGCGATTATGTGCGTGCCGGCTCATGATGATCGTGATTTTGAATTCGCAAAGAAATTTAATATTCCGATCGTTCAGGTCATTGCAAAAGACGGCAAAGAAATCGAACATATGGAGGAAGCTTACACGGAGGCTTCCGGAATCATGATTAATTCCGGAGAGTGGAATGGAAGAGAATCCGGAGAATTGAAAGAAGCGGCGCCGGAAATCATTGAGAAAATGGGCGTTGGAAGAAAGACAACCAACTATAAATTGCGAGACTGGGTTTTCAGCCGTCAGCGCTACTGGGGAGAGCCGATTCCAATCGTTCACTGTCCGGACTGCGGGGCTGTTCCGGTACCGGAGGAAGAACTGCCGCTTACCTTACCGGAGGTTGAAAAATATGAACCCACAGGAACCGGAGAATCTCCGTTGGCAGACATCGAAGAGTGGGTAAATTGTAAGTGCCCGGTCTGCGGAAAGCCGGCGAAACGTGAGACGAATACAATGCCGCAGTGGGCAGGCTCCTCATGGTATTTCTTAAGATATATTGACAGCAAAAATAAAGAGGAATTGGTATCCAGAGAGAAAGCAGATCAATACCTTCCGGTTGACATGTATATCGGAGGTGTAGAGCATGCGGTCTTACATCTTCTGTATTCTCGATTCTATACGAAATTCCTGTGTGATATTGGAGTTGTGGACTTTGATGAGCCATTTCATAAGCTGTTTAATCAGGGAATGATTACCGGAAAAAACGGTATCAAAATGAGCAAATCCAAAGGAAATGTTGTTTCCCCGGATGATTTGGTAAGAGATTACGGATGTGATTCTCTCCGAATGTATGAATTATTTGTAGGACCTCCGGAACTGGATGCAGAATGGGATGAAAGAGGCATTGACGGAGTTTACCGATTCCTCACAAAATTCTTCAAGCTGGTAATCGATCAGAAGGATGCAAAAGTGAAGGAAACAAAAGAACTCTTAAAAGAACGTCATAAACTGATTTATGACATTACAACACGTCTGGATAATTTCAGTTTAAATACTGTGGTGAGTGGTTTTATGGAACATACCAATACGCTGACAGCTATGGCAAAGAAAGATGGCGTGGACCGAGCGACATTGGAAGCTGCGGTGATCTTGTTAGCGCCGTTTGCGCCTCACATTGCGGAAGAACTTTGGGAAACCTTAGGGCATGAGGACAGTGTCTTTGCACAGGCTTGGCCGGTTTATGATAAAGAAGCCATGAAGGAAGATGAAATTGAGCTGGTAGTTCAGATTAATGGAAAGGTGAAAGGCAAACTGATTGTCGGAGCAGAAGAAGCCAAAGAATCTGTTCTTGCCAAAGCGAAAGAAGTATTGGGAGATAAATTATCCGGAACCATTGTAAAAGAAATCTATGTTCCGGGAAGAATTGTAAATATTGTGCAGAAATAGGCAGTGCAGATAACGGAAAAGATGAACTTATCCTGTTTACAGGAATAAGGACATCTTTTTTGTTATCTATAGGGCGCATGCCAATCAAGCGAAATGCAGCAAAGTGGAATCGAGCTTGTGAGCACAGCCGCAGCAAGAAAGTGCTTGGACATATTTCAAGAAGCCATGAAAGGAATAGCGCAGATCGTAGAGATATTGTCTGCGTTATTTTTATGAGGAACGATGTAAATACTTACAAATTATGGTATTATGAGAATGTAAACAAATGGGAAGTTTTGGAGGTCAAAGTATGAAATTATTTGATAAGTTTAAGAAAAAAGAAAAAGTATTAAAACAAGATACCAATCAAATTGAAAAGTAAGGTTGCTGGATTTGCACCTAAAAAATATATGGTGCATTTTGAAAAAGATAATAAAGATGTTTCGCCACAGCTGATGATTACAAATTGTACAAAAATTAAGAAACCTATTATGGATGATATTTCTAGAAGTCAGTTGTGGAATTGTCCGAATGGTAACGATGTGCTTGATTTGTGTAAATATCAGGTTATTGCAACAGATATGTTGGCAGCAGATTTAGATTACAAGGGAAGAGCTGAAATGTTAGTGAATTATATTGATGCTTTGGTTGAGCTATATCCGACTTGTAAGGCAGTTGTTTTCGAGACATCGAAAAAGATGCTTATGAGAGAAGATATTATAAATTGTAAAATGCCGAAAGAAATGCGTTTTATCTATTATGCTGTAAATGTCAGGGTCTTGAATATACAGGGAACAGATGATATGATTGTTGATTCATTGGGTATGAGCACATTGTCTTTACCAGATTTGCAGTATCATTTTCATGGAATGGATCCTGATGGATCAAGATGTACAATGGAATGTTCAATATGAAAATTCGTTGATACAGCCTGCCAGAGAAGTAATAGATATTAATATGCAAGAGTATGCTGCAGGCAATAGATAGCTGCGGAATGCCCAGAATACAACTTGGAAGTTGAGGAAAAGAAAGAATGGAAGATAAAAAGATATTGCTTGATAATATTGA
>CAJMHU010000061.1 GCA_905213305.1 uncultured Anaerostipes sp. | reverse complement strand
ACATCCATACTTCCGGAAACTTCCGTAAGAATTTCTGCAATGTCGCTGCCAATTCTCTCCTGCAGCTGCAGCCGCTTGCCAACCATATCGCAGATTCTTGCAATCTTACTGAGACCTAAAACCTTGTCTTTGGGCAAATAAGCTACCGAAACCTTCATATCATACATTAACGCCAGATGATGCTCGCAATAACTGAAAATTTCTATGTCTTTTACGATCACCATATCTCTGTGACCATTCACTGCCAGATCATCCTCAAACGTTTTGGAAAACATTTGCGCAACTTCATGATTTGTATAATTCATTCCCTCAAATACTTCTTCATACATTCGAGCCACACGATCCGGGGTTTCTCTTAAGCCTTCCCTTTCCGGATCATCTCCAAGCGCCGTCAGAATCCCTTTGACATGCCGTTTAATTGCTTCTTTATCAATTGCCATCGTTATCTTATCCTCCTACACCCCGGTCTTTTCCGGATCCCAAACAACCTTATGCATTTGAATCTGAAATCTTACTTTATTCAAATGCCGTTCTTTCATAAATTCTACGATTTCCTCCGGTTCAATCGCATCAAAAACCGGGCTAAAATATACAATTGCTTTGCCGCACAGATCATAGCGCTGTGTCATCTCCTCTGCTCTCAGAAGGTCTTCCCTGCTTCCAATCACAAATTTCACAACATCCCACGGACGTAAGTATTCCATATTTTCGAGACACATCGCCTCCTCCATATGACTGGACGGCAGTTTATAATCCATTGTCACAGAAAATCTTGCATCCCGTTCTTTATAACAACGAATCGGGACACTTCCGTTGGTTTCAACTTCAAGCTCCACTTGCGGAAGCATCAAAATGCTGCCGATCAACTCCCCGATATTTTCATCCAGCAGAGGTTCTCCTCCCGTTAACGTCACCAGCGAAACTCCCGCTTCCAAAATTCGATCTGTAATCTGTTTGGAAGTTAAAAGTTCACATGGAGCCTTTTTTTCATTTGCCCACCTGGTATCACAATAGGAACAATTTAAATTACATCCTTTCAGACGAAGAAACATAGCAAGCCTTCCCGCTTTCTTTCCTTCTCCATTGATACTCACAAAGGTTTCCACAACCTGAAATGTTTCCATTACTCTTCTCCGTATCCCGCCATATTATTTGGCGTCTCATAAACTTTTACCATAGCCGGGTGATACCCGAGATCCCGGACCCGATCATAAAAATATTTTGCAAAATGTTCTGCCGTCGGACGAAAATCTACTATCCTTAGTTTAAATCCTTCTTCCTCCAAAGCCTCTTGTGTCTTACGCCGCAAGGTGTCTTTCTCCAGAATCAGGCAATGGTCAAATTCATCCGCTAAATTTTTTATATCTTTTTTTAATTCTCCAAAATCCACAATCATTCCTCGTATCTGCCCGGATTGCTTCAAAAATTCACTTTGCACCGTCACCTCCAGTTTCCAGCGATGACCATGAATGTTGCTGCATTTCCCCTCATAACCCGATAAAAAATGAGCCGAGTCAAAGGATGCGTGCGTTGTTAATTGGTACATAACTCTTCCTTTCTCATAATATAAAAAGGATACAGATTCTAAACGTACCTGTATCCTGAAAACTTTCCTTCTAAGTATTCCAGTCCTAGTTTTGTTTATAGACAGGATGGTACGAATGAACTGTCTTTTTTCTTGAAACTTCTCCTAGTATAACATTCCTTTTCTAAAATAGCAAACAGAGATTACATTTTTGTAATCTCTGTTTGCTATTTTGCTTATATAAAATCTAGTGATTTAAGGGGCGTTTTGTAAAAGACATGATCAGCATCCCAACCACAGAGCCTGCTGCTACTGCCAGAAGATACTGCAGTGGATTGGTAATCACACCGATCACAAACAGTCCACCGTGAGGCGCCGGAAGTCCACATCGAAATGCCATGGATAATGCTCCTGCCACGGCAGAGCCAACAATACACGGAGGCAGAATATGAATCGGATCTCCTGCCGCAAACGGAATTGCCCCTTCCGTAATAAAGGATAATCCCATAACATAATTTACTACACCGGACTTTCTTTCATTTTCTGTGAAACGATTCTTGAAAAATGTAGTACAAAGCGCAATTGCCAGAGGAGGTACCATTCCTCCTGCCATAACAGCTGCCATAATTGCGTACTGTTCCGGTCCTGCATTAGTAACAGTGAGCTGTGCTGTTCCGAATACGTAGGCCGCTTTATTAAATGGTCCTCCCATATCTACAGACATCATACCACCTAATACAGCACCCAGAAGAATAGAGCTTGTTCCGCTCATAGAGGAAAGGAAATTATTCAATCCCGTATTAATTGCTCCCATAATCGGGTTAATCGCAATCATAACAATCCCCATGAGAAGAATACCACATACAGGGTAGAGTAAAATCGGCTTTAACCCTTCCAGTGCATTCGGAAGTCTGTCAAACAGCTTCCTTAACAATACCATAATATATCCACCGACAAATCCGGCCAACAGTGCTCCGATAAATCCTGAAGATACCGGATTACTTTCACTGTAATTCATAATATTAGAAAATGTATATCCGCCATTGGCAATGGCTCCTCCAACGAAACCAACTGCCAGACCCGGACGATCTGCAATACTCATGGCAATGAATCCTGCCAGAATCGGAAGCATAAATCCAAATGCCTGCTCTCCAATGGTCTTTAAAGTTGCCGCAAGAGGCGTATTCTTACCAAAATTTCCTGGATCAATTGCCTGATTGTCAAATAAAAATGCCAGCGCAATCAAAATACCTCCGCCGATCACAAACGGCAGCATATGGGATACTCCGTTCATCAGATGTTTATAAATCTGCCGTCCGACGCCCTCATCAGAAGCTGATTCTTCTTCTGCGGCTCCTCCGGCATGATGATAAACCGGAGCTTTTCCATCCATGATCGTCTGAATCAGTTCTTCCGGCTTATTGATACCATCTGAAACCTTTGTCTTAAGAACCTGCTTACCTTCAAAACGTGCCATTTCTACATTTTTATCTGCCGCTACAATAATTCCGTCACAAGCTTCAATTTCTTCTTTTGTCAAAATATTTTTTGCCCCTCCGGAACCATTTGTCTCGGCTTTCAATTGAATTCCCATCTCTTTGGCTTTGTTTTCCAGAGACTCCGCCGCCATATATGTATGAGCAATCCCGGTAGGACACGCAGTAACTGCGAGCACACGATATCCGTCCTTTATATCGTTTGAAATTTCTTCTTCCACTTCTTCCGGGAATTTTTCACTTTCCTTCTCATTGATTAGACGCAGATATTCTTCTTTTGTCTTTGCATTCAAAAGATTATTTTTAAACTCCGGATCCATTAAAATCACAGACAATCTTGAAAGAGCTTCCAGATGCAGATCACTTCCCTCCGCCGGCGCCGCAATCATGAAAAATACATCAGACGGCTCGCCATCCATTGCTTCATAATCCACTCCTTCCGGAACTGTCATAGATGCCAGTCCTGCCTTTGTTACCGCCGAATTTTTTGAATGGGGAATTGCAATTCCTCCTCCAATTCCTGTTGTTCCACTAGCTTCTCTGGAAAGAATCCCCTGCTTGTACTCTTCCCGATCTTCAATGTTTCCTCCTTTCACCATTAAATCCACCAGATGGTCAATGGCTTCTTCTTTCGTATGAACCTTGACACCCAAATCAATGGTTGCTTCTTGCAATAACTCTGTAATCTTCATACAACGTCTCCTCTTTTTCTTTCTAAAACAGTCAAATTCAACCATATTTTTTATATTTTATCATATTTTTAGCCAAAGTCAATCAAAAAAAACCATTTTCTTTCATTTTTGCAAAAATCTTTTATATAATATACTTTTAGAACCAAGCATTTTTATAATATCAGGAAAGTGAAAACTTTCCTGTGTTATAAAAAAAGTATGTACAAAAAAATATTGTACATACCACACTCTTCTATTATTCAAAAAACAACATATATAACCCTATCAAAAGCATGAAAGCTCCCAAAACGCCTTTAAATACTTTTCCTGTCTTATCCGCCGCACTTCCCTCCAGTCGGTTTGCAAAGCCTACAGAGGTTCCTGCAGCCACAATCATGATTCCATGGCCAACAGAATAACAAAATAAAAGCAGTGCGCCCAAGATATAATTTCCGCTTTGCGCCGAAATTGTCAAAAGCATTAAAATCACCGGTGCTGCGCAGTGGGAAGAAAAAATTCCTCCGATCATCCCTATGAAGAAAGCTCCAATAAATCCCTGTTTTCCATTTCCCCCAATTTTATGGATATGCGGAATCACATGGATCACGCCCCACATCTGCAGCGCCATCAAAAGCATCAATGCTCCGAGAATCATATGAAGAATTTCCGAATGTCCAATCACATGTCCAACTGCCGATGCGAGAAATCCAAGACATATAAAAGTCAGAGCCGCCCCCGCCGCAAATGTCAAAGACAGCAAAAATGCTTTTTTATTATCTTGAATCTCATCACCATCTGCTGTGACATATCCTGTGATCAATGGAATATTCGATAACGCACATGGTGTCAGAGAAGTAAAGATTCCGGCAATTAGGGCAAAGAGAGGACCGATCCAAAGATTTCCCTGTATCATCTGAGTTATATTTCTTGCAAGTGTTTCTAACATAATAACCGCCTTCTTTTCTATTTTAGATTCTAAAGGTCTATTTTACTCACTTTTGAAACAATATGCAACTACAACTTCATATATTCCATTAAGATCTTTTCTCATTTGCTCTCGTTCAAATTTCCCCTGAAGATATTCTACCTTTAAGAAGCACTCATCTGGTATTCTAATCTTATTCGATCTGCAATTACTGCGATAAAGGCAGAATTGGTTGGCCGATCATGCCCAGAATACACAAAAGAACCAAAAATCTCCCCTAAAAGTTCTTGATTCCCTCGATTCCATGCAACATCAATGGCATGCCGAATTGCACGTTCTACACTGCTTGAAGTTGTTTTATGTTCCTTTGCAATTGCAGGATATAATAGCTTTGTGATGTAATTTACCATGTTGCTATCTTCCACTGCCATTACAATTCCCGACCTTAAATACTGATATCCTTTAATATGCGCGGGAATTCCTAAATCACGCGTTAGTAAACTTACGTCTCTCCGAATGTCATTGGCTTCACAAAAATTTCCTAAGCCGCAAGCTTTCTTGTCTCTCGTGTTCATCTGAATTTTGGCATGTGCAGTTCTTAACCGAATCAGTTGTTCCATTCTATGTAGAAGCATCGCTGGCTGAAATGGCTTCATCATGCAGTAATCTACTCCCATACCACATAAATATTCCATTAAATTCTGTGTTCCAATCGATGTCAGCGTAATAAAAAACGGAACTTTCTCATCCTCCAATTCTTCTTTGCATTTTTCAATGACACCAATTCCATCCAAGCCCGGAAGCATCAGATCAATAATCACGATATCCGGCTGTAAAAGAACAATATCACTAAGTGCTTGTACCCCATCGGTATCAGCGGACAGAACATCAAACTTCTCCGACAGTACATCTTCTAGCTGTACAATCTCATCTGAATTGCTATCCGCAATCAAAATACTGTAATTTTCATTCATATTCATACTCCTTTTCAAAATATGCCCCTTATTTTTAAATACCTCTACTATATCCTATTCTTAACGGGAGCAACTTGCAAGCTTTTTATTTATTTTTTTTATCTTTTAGAAGACTTTTTGCGTATAAATTCGACTTTTCGATTCATACAACAATAAATCTATATTCATCACTTTATATAAACTTAAGGACTATGATTCGATTTTGAAAATTAAAGCTCTTTCATTCCCCTCAAACTTCAGATTCAAAAGATACCGTTTCCAACTTTTAATTTCCGGTCTCAATGCTAATCTGGTTAAATTGATCTAAAAGATCATCGACCACCAAAGACTCCTTCTCTCTGCCTGCCTTATCTAAAATAGCCTTTCCCTGATGCATCATAAGCAGCCGATTGCCATATTCCACCGCATACCGGAGATTATGTGTCACCATAATGGTTGTCAAATTCTTTTCTTTTACAATTTTCCCCGTTAATTCCATAATTAATTCCGCCGTTTTCGGATCCAGCGCCGCTGTATGCTCATCAAGAATCAAAAATTGAATTGGCGTCATAGTTGTCATCAGCAATGCCATTGCCTGCCGCTGTCCCCCTGAAAGAGATCCGACCTTACTGTCCATCATATTTTCCAGTCCAAGCCCTAGCTGGCTTAACATTTCCCGATAGGCATGGATTCTTTTTTTATTGGTTCCAAACCCTAAATCAAAACGTTTTCCTTTGTTGTCCGCCAGGGACATATTCTCAAGAATTGTCATTGACGGACAAGTTCCCATTGCAGGATTTTGATAAACTCTTCCAATCTTTTTCTGCCGGATATATTCTTTTTGCCGAGTAATATTTTCTCCATTTAACAAAATACTCCCGGACTCCGGTTCCAGACTGCCGCAAATCAAATTCAACAGTGAGGTCTTCCCGGAACCGTTGCTCCCAATCACAGAGACAAAATCTCCCTCATTTATTTTCAGCTGAAAATCCTGAAATAGACAGACTTCATTTACAGTTCCGATATTATAATATTTATCAATATGCTTTAATTCAATCATGCTTTCACCTTCTTTTTTCGATCCATACTAAGAATTAAAATAATCAGGAATAATGCAGCCGTAATCATTTTCAAATCCGTCGCGGGCAAACCAATCTCAATGGCAATGGCAACACATGCTTTGTAGATCACAGATCCGATTACAACAGCTGTGGTTGCTTTTATAAAATTTCTTTTAAATACATTGGTTCCGATAATCACACTGGCAAGTCCAATGACAATGGTACCGGTTCCCATGGAAATCTCGAAAAATCTCTGCTGCTGACACATAACACTGCCTGAGAGCGCAACCAGACCATTGGAAATTGCCAACCCAATAATTTTCACAATTCCGCTGTCTTTTGCCAAAGCCGTTACAAGCGCCGGATTATCACCGACAGCTCGAAGAAGGTACCCTGACTTTGTCTTTAAATAAAGATCCAGCAATATTTTTGCAAGAATCATAACAATAAAAATAAGAAGGACCGTCTTATACGGAGACAGAGTCTCCGGAAACAGGCGATTGATCAAATCATTGTCAAAAATAGAGTGATAATGAAACAATGGCACATTGGCAACCCCTCCCACAATGCGCAGATTGAGTGTATACAGTGCTGTCATCACAATAATTCCAGACAACAGATCTCTCACTTTAAATTTTACATGAATCACGCCTGTCACCGTACCTGCCAGAGCACCGGCTGCTACAGATGCCAATAACGCCAGCCAAGGACTTTTCCCGGAGGATAACATCACTGTCGTAATTGCCGCTCCAAGAGGAAAGGTACTGTCTACGGATAAATCCGGAAAATCCAAGATTTTATAAGTTATATACACGCCCAAAGCCATGATTGCATAAATAAATCCCTGCTCAAGTACGCCGATGATTAATTGTTCCATAATTTCTTCTATCTCCTAATTATTTTTCTGGCTGTGAAATCTGATCAAACGTTTGTTTTGCTTGTTTTTTCACATTTTCATTGATGGTCATCCCGATTTTTTTTGCCGCTGCAGTATTCAAAATAACGTCTCCGTCGTTAAATGTCTCAAATTTCATATCCTTTGCCTCTGCCTCGCCTTTTAAAATCTTTGCAGCCATTTTCCCGGTTTGTTCACCTAATTTTATGAAATCAATTCCAACACTTGCCACACATCCTAATTTTACCTGTTCCACTTCAGAACCAAACACCGGAATCTTTGCCTTGTTGGCTTTTTCTAAATAAGTCTGCATATTACTGACAACCAGATTATCTGTTAAATTCGTAATACAGTCAACCTTCTTGATCAGACTGTCTGCAGCCATTGGCATATCTGCGGAAGCTGTAATCCCCTGAGTAATAATCTGAAAGCCATACTGGTCTGCAACTTTTTCATAAGCTTCAATTCCAGCCTTGGAATTTGCTTCATTTGTACTATACAAAATTCCGACTTTTTTTGCCTTCGGCATCATCTGACGAATCAGCTTTAACTGTTTGTCTGCCAAAACCATATCCGATGTTCCTGTAATATTTCCAATATTTTTCCCATCCTCATCAACAAATCCCGCTGCTTTCGGTGAAGTCACCGCTGTATATACCACCGGCGTATCACTATCCTTGACTGCATTGTAGGCACTCTGGGCACTTGGTGTTGCAATGGCACAAATCATATCAAAATCTTTTGACGCATAACTTGACGCAATCTGATTATCTGTCGCTGTATCCGCCTGAGAATTCTTATACGTAATTTCCAGATTTTCCCCTTCTTTGATTCCCTGCTTCTCAAGCCCCTGCAAAAAGCCTTTCCGACAGTTGTCAAGAGAACCATGCTCTGCAAATTGAATCATTCCAAGCTTATAAGTTTTTTTCCCACTGTCTTTTGCTCCTTTGCTTTGACATCCTGTCACCATGGCCATCGCCAACATTACACTCACTCCTGCTGCTAACACTCTTTTCATCATTCTCATCGTTTGATCTCCTTTTCTGTTCTTGTTGTTCTTCCACAAATAATCAATAGAAAAAAAGAAAAGCCCCAAGCATCTCTGCTTGAGGCGAAATATCCGCGGTACCACTCAAATTGACATAACTATGTCCACTTCCTATCATATACTAACATATATGCCCTTTCTGATAACGGGTCGGGTGCCCGGTGATCCCTACTCATCTTCAAAATCACCCTCGAAAGTCCATTCAGCAGAGAAATCATACTGCAATCCCACCATCTGCAGCTCTCTTTGAATCCTTCTGTTTCTGCCTACTACTCTTTCTCAACGGTTTCTTTTCTATTTGTCTAAGATCATAATACTTTTCATTTCAATTGTCAAGAACTATTTGTAAAAAGAATGTCCCTGATAGGTGAATAATCTGGTTAAAGAAGATTCAAACCATGAAACATTCCTTGGATTCGCCATGGTTTTTTCTACAAAATATAAGGCGCCTTCCGAATAATCTGCTCCCTCCAAAGCCTTTGTGACACTGATTTTCGTACTTTTTGTAATCGTTACGGAATCATATCGTCCGTCTGCGGTCGGAGAAAACTGCACTTTCCCATTTTCTCTTTGGAAGACAACACCTTCAATGGTATCCGGAAATTCCTCTGATCGGACTCTGTTTAAAATAACATTGGCAACTAAAATCTTACTTTTTTGGTCTTTTCCCGTTGCCTCCGCTTCCACAATCCGTTCTAAGACCGCACGTTCTCTCTGTGTGACAATATGATCTGTTTCCGGAATATACACAGGTTTTTCTTTCATGTGCTTTTCCAGATCAATTTTTGCCATCAGCTGTGCCTGCAAAAGGTACTCTCTTTGTTCTTTTAAAAGTCTCGTCTGCACCAGATGTTCCACTTTGACATTGGTCTCCTTGGGCAGCTGCAGAAATTCACTGGCACAGACTTTTTGTCCAAAGCTGCAGATCCCG
>CAJMHU010000060.1 GCA_905213305.1 uncultured Anaerostipes sp. | reverse complement strand
ACGGTGGTGTGAGAGGTCGAAATTTCTCGCCTAAGAGGAATTTCTCCTACTCGATCCGGTACTTTTTCGTTTTACAATAAATGGTTCAAACTCCAGCTTTGTAACAAAGCTTCTTGGTTGGTTTTTTGTTTTGGAATCTCGGAGCCTTGCAATAATATCTACCGCCTCTCGTCCTTTTGCCTCGATGGAGTGTTCCACAGTGGTAAGTGAGATGCGGTTCATATCTGCCATCGGAATATTGTCAAATCCACAAACAGAAAAATCAGAGGGAACTTTATACTTCATTTCATAGAGAGCGTCGAGAATTCCGAATGCAACCATGTCGTTGTAGCCCACAAATGCGGTGGAAGAGGTTCCCTCTTCAAGAATTTGTTTGGTTAGGTTATATCCAGAAGAGTATTCCAAAAGGTTTGGGGACAGGAGATTATATTCCCCCGGAGAAAGGGAACGTATTTCAACACAATGTTCTCCAAGACCGTGTTCCAAAAATGTATTTACAAGACCATCGTATCGTTTGGAGCGGGAGCGCTCAATGCTGCTAATGGGAGTGGAAATATACGTGATTTTTGTATGCCCCAGCGATATCAGATGTTCTGCTACCAGCCTTGCCGGTTTCAGGCTGCTGACATGAATGGAATCGAAGGCAATGTCATCGTTTTTATCTCCAATATTCACAATGGGAAGCTGCTTGGACATTTCATTGACTTCCGGAAGAAATGAGGTTGGATAGAGATAGACAATGCCGGCGGTATCCAGATTGTCTTTGACCATATCCAGATAATATTGTTCGGTACTTGGGTTTCTGAGAGTTGGTGCGGCAAAGGTAACATATCCGTAATCATGAGCCCGTTCTGTGATGGAATGAATCAGAGTTGTATAATAGTGGTTTGAGAGGAACGGACACATGATGATGATAACTTTTGAAAGTGCATTGGAGTGAGAAATTTTCGATTTCTTTTTTTGATATCCCAGATCGCCGGCGGCGGAAAAGACTCTGCGTTTGGTTTCTTCGGAAAAGGAAACGCCGCTTTTGTTGTTTAAAATCATGGAAACCGCAGATTGGGAGACTCCCGCATGTCTGGCAATATCTTTTGTTGTGATCTTTTTCTTGTTGGCCATAACTCCTCCTAATCAAAATTTTTTAATTAATTAATTGCGATTAATAAAAATAAATTTTATTAGTAATAAAATGATAAATATTAATCAGATTAAATGTATCATAACACAAAAGGAAAAGAAAAGGTAGAGAAAATCAGGCTTTTTTCAGGAACGGATGACAGGCTGTGCAGATCTTTTGATCGGAGAAATCAAATGTGCCGTTAATAAATTAAAAAAATATTAATGAAAACCCATAAACATACGGAAATAAGCGGTTTTTTAGAGTTTGACAAGAGGGCACATCCGTGTTTAAATGATAACAGAAACGAAAACCAACACTTTTTAGGAGGAATGGAATTATGAGATTTTTTGTAGACACAGCCGATGTAGATCAGATTCGCAAAGCAAACGATATGGGAGTAATCTGTGGAGTAACAACAAATCCTTCCTTAATCGCAAAATCAGGAAGACAGTTTGATGATGTCATCAAGGAAATTACTTCCATTGTGGACGGAGCGATCAGCGGAGAAGTGAAAGCGACAACCACAGATGCAGAGGGAATGATTAAAGAAGGAAGAGAAATCGCAAAAATTCATCCGAATATGGTGGTTAAAATTCCTACAACAATTGAAGGATTAAAAGCTACAAAGGTTTTGGCTTCTGAAGGAATTAAGACAAATTTAACATTGATCTTTAACCCGAATCAGGCGCTTCTTGCAGCAAGAGCGGGAGCAACTTATGTATCTCCGTTCCTTGGAAGATTAGATGACATTTCTCAGAACGGTTTAGATTTAATTGCCGATATTAAAGAAATTTTTGATATGGCGGGAGATATTGATACACAGATTATCTGCGCAAGTGTTCGTAATCCGATCCACGTGATTGAATGCGCTAAGATGGGAGCAGATATTGCAACAGTACCTTACAGTGTATTTGAGCAGATGATGAAACACCCATTGACAGATCAGGGAATTGAGAAATTCCAGGCAGACTATAAAGCAGTATTCGGAGAATAAGAAAGGGTGGTATACACGATGACAACCGCAGAATTAAAGAAAACAGCCAATGAGATCCGTAAGGGCATTGTGAAATCAACGCATGCCGCAAAATCCGGACATCCGGGTGGATCTTTATCAGCAGCAGATGTATTTACATATTTATATTTTGTTGAGATGAATGTAGATCCGGAGAATCCAAAAGATGAGGATCGCGATCGCTTTGTATTATCCAAAGGTCATGTTGCGCCGGGATATTACGCAACATTAGCAGAGAGAGGTTTCTTCCCGAAAGAAGATCTGTTAACTTTAAGACATGTAGGATCCTATTTGCAGGGACATCCGGATATGAAGAAAATTCCTGGTGTTGATATGTCCAGCGGTTCTCTCGGACAGGGAATCTCAGCAGCTGTCGGTATGGCACTGGCTGCGAGATTACAGGACAAAGATTACCGCACCTATACACTTCTTGGAGATGGCGAGATTCAGGAAGGTCAGGTTTGGGAAGCCGCAATGTTTGCAGGAGCGAGAAAACTGGATAACCTGGTCGTGATTGTTGATAATAATGGTCTCCAGATTGATGGAAATATTGAAGATGTTTGCTCTCCATATCCGATTGCAGACAAGTTTAAAGCCTTTAATTTCAACGTCGTTGAAATCGACGGACATGATTTCGATCAGATTGCAGATGCATTTAAGCAGGCGAAGGAATGCAAAGGAATGCCAACTGCAATTGTGATGAAAACCGTCAAAGGAAAAGGTGTATCCTTTATGGAAAATCAGGCTTCATGGCATGGGGCTGCACCAAACGATGAACAATTAGAACAGGCACTGAAAGATTTAGAAAAGGTGGGCGAGTAAGATGGCAGATGTAAAGAAGATTGCGACAAGAGAAAGCTATGGAAATGCTTTGGTTGAATTAGGAAATGAAAACCCTAATGTTGTAGTTTTGGATGCCGACTTGGCCGCTGCAACAAAAACAGGCGTATTTAAGAAGGCGTTTCCGGAAAGACATATTGACTGTGGAATTGCCGAGTGCAACATGGTAGGTATCGGAGCAGGGCTGGCAGCAGCAGGAATGGTTCCGTTTGTCAGCAGTTTTGCAATGTTTGCAGCAGGACGTGCTTTTGAGCAGGTGAGAAATTCGATTGGATATCCTCATCTGAATGTGAAGATCGGGGCAACTCACGGCGGAATCTCTGTAGGAGAAGACGGAGCTACGCATCAGTGCTGTGAAGATATTGCTTTAATGCGCACAATTCCGGGAATGACAGTGATTGTTCCTTCTGATGATATTGAAGCAAAGGCAGCCGTAAAGGCAGCAGCGGAAATGGATGGTCCGGTTTATATGAGATTCGGACGTTTGGCAGTTCCGGTAATTAATGATGAAGACTATAAGTTTGAAATCGGAAAAGGAAAGGTCTTAAAAGAAGGTTCTGACGTTGCAGTCATTGCAAATGGACTTTGTGTGGCAGAAGCTATGGAGGCAGCAAAGAAATTAGAAGCAGACGGCATCAATGTGAAAGTCATTAATATGGCAACCGTAAAACCGTTGGATGACGCGTTGGTTTTGGAAGCAGCAAAAGAGACCGGAAAAGTCGTTGTTGTAGAAGAACATTCCGTTATCGGCGGACTGGGAAGCGCTGTATGTGATGTTCTGGCAGAAAAGGCACCGACACCGGTATTAAAGATTGGTGTGAATGATGAGTTCGGACATTCCGGACCTGCGATTGAATTGATCAAAGAATTTGGTTTGGATGCAGACAGCATTGCGGCAAAAGTAAAAGCTTTTGTGAGATAAATAATAAGAATAAGAAAAAATAAAAAGCAGAAGATTTGCTCTGACAGCAGATCTTCTCTTTTTTTAGGTGGACTTATGGTTTTTGCTTTCCTCTATTACAAAAACGCTCCGCAGGATGCACACGATGTGCAGAGGAAAGCTGCGAAAGCTTACAATCCCGGAATGTGCCTTTGGCACTTCCGGTGATTTGGTGATGTCTTTGGTTTGATCGTAAGAAAAAATCATGTTATAATAAAAGCTATGTCAGAAACGTATACCGCAGGGCACGCGTAAATTCAAAGCCCTGCGGCTGGGTGGACTTTGTCCGATAAGGTATAAAAATTAAGGAGTTTAAGATGGGAAAATATTTTGGAACAGATGGATTTCGGGGAGAAGCGAATATAGATTTAACTGTGGAACACGCATATAAGGTGGGGCGTTTTATCGGGTGGTATTTTAATCAGAAAACAGCCAGAGCAAAGGTTGTGATTGGAAAGGATACGAGACGCAGTAGCTATATGTTTGAGAATGCCTTGGTGGCAGGGCTTACAGCTTCCGGGGCGGATGCTTATATGCTGTATGTTACCACAACGCCGAGTGTAGCGTACGTAGTAAGAACAGAGCAGTTTGACTGCGGCATTATGATTTCTGCCAGTCATAATCCGTTTTATGATAATGGAATCAAATTAATAAATGCCAAGGGCCACAAAATGGAAGCAGAGGTTGAGGAAAAAATTGAAGCATACATTGATGGGAAAATCGAAGAACTTCCATTTGCGACAAAAAAAGAGATAGGAAGGGCAAAAGATTATTCTGCGGGAAGAAATCACTACATCGGATATTTGATTTCTTCTGCGGATCGTTCTTTTAAAGGAATGAAGGTTGGACTGGATTGCGCCAACGGAAGTTCCTTTGCCATCGCCGAAAATGTGTTTAAGGCCTTGGGGGCAGAGACTTACGTCATAAATCAGGACCCGGATGGAACCAATATTAATACCAACTGCGGATCTACACATATTGAAATTTTACAGGGATATGTTAAAGAAAATCATCTGGATGTGGGATTTGCTTATGATGGAGACGCAGACCGTTGTATTGCTGTGGATGAGAACGGGAAAGTTGTGGATGGAGATTTGATTCTTTATGTGTGCGGTCAGTATATGAAGAAGCATGGAGAATTGAACAACAATACGGTTGTTACAACAGTGATGTCAAATCTTGGGCTTTACAAGGCGTTGGATGCAGCGGGAATCAGTTATGAGAAAACAGCAGTAGGCGATAAGTATGTCAATGAGAATATGGTGAAAAATGGGCATGCGCTGGGAGGAGAGCAGTCCGGGCATATTATTTTCAGAAAGTTTGCAACGACTGGGGATGGAATTTTAACTTCTCTTAAGATTATGGAAGCCATGATGGAACAGAAGCAGACACTGGGACAGTTGATTGAACCGGTTGATATTTTCCCTCAGATTCTGGAAAATGTCCGAGTGGAAGATAAGAAAGCCGCACAGGAAGATGAGGATGTCAGAGCAGTGGTTGCGGAAGTAGAAAAAGAACTGGGAGATGACGGAAGAATTTTGGTTCGCGAAAGCGGAACCGAACCGCTGATCCGTGTGATGGTAGAGGCAAGAAGTCATGAAATCTGCAGGAGTCAGGTGGATCGAGTGGTGAAGGTTTTAAGACAGAAAGGTCATGTCGTCAAATAATTTATGGAAAAGTTATATGCAGATATTATCATTAATATTTCTCATGAGGCACTGGATCGGGTATTTGGATACAAAGTGCCTTTTTCCTTAATGAGCAAAATCCGGGTGGGACAGCAGGTTGTTGTTCCATTTGGGTGTTCCAATAAAGAACAGAAAGGATATGTTGTACGTCTTGCATCTTCGATTGATTATGATGAAAGCAAAGTGAAGGAGATTCTTCGGATTGAAACAAACCACGTAGGCGTGGAGTCGAAGATGATGGAACTTGCCGCATGGATTCGGCGAAATTATGGTTCTACCATGATTCAGGCGTTAAAGACGGTGCTTCCTGTGCAGGAGAAAATAACCGGAAAAGTGCATAAATATTTAGAACTTTCCATAGATCCTGTCCATGGACAGGCTTTGCTGGAGGAGTATTTTTCAAAGCACTATACCGCAAAAGCAAGGCTTTTGGCGGCGTTGCTGGATAATCGAAGAATTTCGTGGGAAAGGGCAGCAAAGGATTTAAAGATTTCAAAAGGTACGGCAGATCGTATGGAGGAGGATGGAATTCTCCGGATTGTGACAGAGTCCTGTTACCGCAATCCGAACCCGGTGATTCAGCGAGGAAAACCACCGAACATATTAAATGATCAGCAGCAAAAGCTGGCAGATGAGTTTCGGGAGGATTTTTCACGGGGGGATCGGAAAACTTATCTGCTGCATGGAGTGACCGGAAGCGGCAAGACGGAAGTATATCTGGCAGCCATCGAAGAGGTTCTTGCCTGTGGGAAGCAGGTGATTGTTTTAATCCCGGAAATTGCTCTGACTTATCAGACGGTTGTAAGGTTTATGGAGCGGTTTGGAGAGAAGGTTTCGATCTTAAATTCCAGATTGTCGAAAGGCGAAAAATACGATCAGTGGCTGCGTGCAAAGCGGGGAGAAGTGGATGTTATCATCGGACCGAGGTCGGCATTGTTTGTGCCGTTTCCCAATCTGGGACTCATTATTATAGATGAGGAACACGAAGGAAGCTATAAAAGTGAGCAGACACCCAAATATCATGCAAGAGAAGTGGCAATTGAGAAAGCAAGAATGGAAGGGGCATCGGTGATTCTCGGTTCTGCGACTCCTTCGGTGGAAAGCTATAAAAATGCGCTGGAGGGGCGCTACAGGCTTTGGGAGCTTACAAAGCGGGCAAAAGAAGCAATCTTGCCTCAGGTATATATTGAAGATTTAAGGGAAGAATTAAAGGCCGGAAACCGAAGTATGTTCAGCCGAAAATTAAAGGCGCTGATGGAAGAGCGATTGGCGCGGGGCGAGCAGATGATGTTGTTTTTAAACCGCAGAGGGTATGCGGGGTTTGTCTCCTGCCGAAGCTGCGGACATGTGATTCAATGTCCGCACTGTGATGTGTCGATGACCTATCACAGAGAGGGGATGCTAAAGTGTCATTATTGCGGTTTCCAACAGCCGATGGTGAAGATCTGTCCCCAGTGCGGCAGTCCCTATATTGCTGCGTTTGGGCTGGGAACGCAAAAAGTGGAGGCGGCTTTGCACCGGGAATTTCCCAATGCGAAAGTTTTGAGAATGGATATGGATACCACAAAAAAGAAACATAGCCATGAGCAGATTTTAACCGCCTTTTCCAAAGGAGAAGCAGATATTCTGGTGGGAACCCAGATGATTGTAAAAGGGCATGATTTTGCCAATGTGACGCTGGTTGGGGTTCTTGCGGCAGATTTGTCATTGCACGCCAGTGATTACCGGGCAGGGGAGCGAACTTTTCAGCTTTTGACGCAGGCGGCGGGAAGAGCCGGACGGGGAGAAAAAAAGGGGGAAGTTGTGATTCAGACCTATTCTCCGGAGCATTACAGCATTGCAGCTGCGGCAAAACAAGATTATCAGGCATTTTATCAGGAAGAAATAAGTTATCGGACCCTGCTTCGGTATCCGCCGCAGTGGCAGATGCTGGTAGTTTTTATTTCCGGTGAAGATCAAAAACAGGTAGCATCTGCAGCTCAGGCGATGGCAGCGGTAATCCGGCACATGGATCTTGCGGTTGTCGGACCAAGCGAGGCCAGCTTTGGAAAAATCAATGATCAGTATCGATGGGTAATTTATATAAAAAACGAAAAAATTGAAATATTAATTCAGGCAAAAGACCGTCTGGAAGAGTGGATCGAACAAAAAAAAATCCGCAGAAATTTGTTAGTAAATTTCGATTTTAATCCAATGAATAGTTATTAAATAAGTAGGAAGGAGCAATAAAATGGCAATTCGGAAAATACGAGTGATGGGAGACGATGTTCTCAGAAAAACAGCAAAGGAAGTCAAAGAGATCACACCTAGAATTCAGACCTTAATTGAGGATATGTATGAAACAATGTATGAGGCGATGGGAGTTGGACTGGCAGCGCCTCAGGTCGGGATTTTGAAAAGAATCGTAGTGATTGATACCGGAGAAGAGGGAGAGCGGGTCACCTTAGTAAATCCGAGAATTATTCACAGAGACGGAGAACAGATCGGAGAAGAAGGGTGCTTAAGTCTTCCGGGAAAAGTAGCCGTTGTGAAGCGGCCGGATCACGTGATTTGCAGCGCCTATGACGAAAATATGGATCCGGTCACAGTCGAGGGATTCGGTCTGTTTGCCAGGGCAATTTGTCATGAGCTGGATCATTTGGATGGAGTACTCTATCCGGATGTGGCAGAGGGACCGGTAAAAGAGGTTGCATACGAAGAAGGAGAGTAGAATGAGAGCAGTATTTATGGGAACTCCGGAGTTTGCGGTACCGACACTTCAGGCTCTGATCGATCATCATCAGGTGGAGGCTGTGGTCACACAGCCAGATAAACAAAGCGGGAGGGGAAAAAAATGGAAGTTTCCTCCGGTCAAGGAAAAAGCGGCAGAGTACAATATTCCGGTGTATCAGCCGGAGAAAGCAAGAGATGAAGCATTTGTGGAGATTCTTCAAAATATAAATCCGGATGTGATTGTAGTTGTGGCATACGGTCAGATTCTTCCGGAGAGTATTTTGAAAATTCCAAAGTACGGATGCATCAATGTCCATGGCTCCCTTCTACCAAAGTATCGGGGGGCAGCCCCGATTCAGTGGGCAGTTTTAGATGGGCAGAAAAAAACCGGAATCACTACCATGTACATGGAAAAAGGTTTGGACACCGGAGATATGATTGAGAAAGAAGAGATTTTTCTGACCCCAAAAGAAACGGCAGGATCTCTTCACGATAAATTGATGAAAGCGGGAGCAGAGCTGCTTTTAAAAACTCTGAAAAAACTGGAGGATGGAACGGCAGTTCGCATCAAACAGGAAGATGCACAGAGTTCTTATGCCAGTATGCTGACTAAAGAGATGGGACAGATTGATTTTTCAAAATCTGCCGGAGAAATTGAATGTCTGATCCGGGGAATGAATCCGTGGCCAAGCGCCTATACGTTTTTTCACGGAAAAACATTGAAAATATGGGAGGCGGAGGTTGTTGACGGATATTCGGACGGAGAGCCGGGAACCATTCTGGATGTGACCAAGGATGCTATGATTGTGGCTGCCGGAGAGGGAGCTTTGAAGCTGCAGGAAATTCAAATGGCAGGGAAAAAACGAATGAAGGTTTCCGCATTTTTGCTTGGAACTCAGGTGGAAAAAGGAATCAAGTTGGGAGATTAACATGGAAAATCCAAGAGAATGTGCACTGAATGTGCTGATCCGGGTGGATAAAAAAGAGGAATTATCACACATAGCCATTGGAAATGTACTGGAAAGATATCAGTTTTCGTCAAAGCGGGACAGAGCTTTTTTTACAAGGCTTACCGAGGGAACCTTAGAGCGGCAGATCACCATTGATTACATTGGAGATCAGTTTTCTAAAATAAAAATCCGAAAATGCAAGCCTTTGATTCGCAGCCTGCTGCGCATGAGCATTTATCAGATTTTATATATGGATCAGGTTCCGGAT
>CAJMHU010000059.1 GCA_905213305.1 uncultured Anaerostipes sp. | reverse complement strand
ATAAATTCATCGGCTTTGTCGGTGAATTACATATCACACCCACAAAGCGGTGGACGGCGTTAAAGCCTAAAAATTGTACGGTGTGCGGTGTTGAATACGTCCCCAGCTCTGGAATATCAAAGTATTGTCCCGCTTGTGCTAAGAGGATACAGAGGGAGAAATCAAACGAGAGCAAACGCAGGAGTAGGGAGAGGAACCGAAGGGCATGTATTGAACTGTCCGCAAAAAATGACCGACTGACGATGGACGAAGGGCTGGCGGGAACCGTGGGAACGGCGCTGGCAATCATCTCAAATACATCTGCAGGTGTAGCCGTTACGCTGGCGGTGCCGATTTCTTTGCTTGGAAATCTGTTGTGGATGGTATATATGACTGGAGATATTTTCATTGTCCATCGGATGGATAAGATTGCAGCCACGGGAGATGTGAAGAAAATTATTTTTTATAATATTGTTCCTTCACAAATCTTTAAATGCATTATTTATACCGTACCGGTTGCCATTGTGGTATTTAGCGGCTCCGGGGCGGTGACCGAAATGCTGCATGCGTTGTCGGGAACACCAGTGGTTGATATTTTAAGTACCATCGGAACCATCCTTCCGGCGCTGGGAATTGCTATGAACTTTAAAGCGATTCTGGCAAATACCGGATCAAAGGCATATTTATATTTGCTGTTGGGATTTATTTTGTCCATTTATTTGGAGCTTCCGATGGTTGTCATTGGCGTGTTGGCCGTGATTTTGGCTCTTTTACAGAAGGATGAAAACCCACAGGCGGTATAGGAGGATATTATGGGAGAAACAATACAGAAAAAATTAAGTAAAAAAGATATTATAAAGTCCTATTTCATTTGGACCTTTTTCAGTCACTCAACCTATAACTATGAGAGAATGCAGGCATCTGGAGTTCTCCATGCCATTGCTCCTGGGTTGGAGAAACTTTACGGCAGAGGAACTCAGGAAATGAAGGAAGCCTGTGAACGGCATATGGAATTCTTTAATACAGAGCCGAATGTGGGCGGATGTATTCTTGGAATTACCCTGGCATTGGAGGAGCAGAGAGCCAATGGGGAGGACGTAGATCCTGAAATGATTTCCAGCATTAAAACCGGTCTGATGGGACCGCTGGCGGGAATCGGAGATACCATCTGGCAGGGAACCTTGTCTCCGATTGCATTGGGAATTATTCTCGGAATGGCAAAAGCAGGGAACTTTTTGGGACCGGTCATTTATTTGCTGACCATCGGAATTGTTTTGTTCGGTCTTGGATATGTTTCTTACACCAAAGGATATTATATGGGGCGTGAGGGAATTGGAAAAATTATCGGAAGCGGGCTGCTGAACCGTGTAACAGAAAAGGCAACCATTGTGGGAGCAACGGTTCTTGGGGGCTTGACGGCTTCTTATGTAACGATCGAATCTGGATTAAAGTTAAAATTAAGTACCGGAACACTGGATGTGCAGACTGCTGTATTAGACAGCATTTTTAAAGGAATTCTGCCTCTGGCAATTACCTTGCTTACGGTATATTTACTGAAGAAAAAAGTGAATGTGAATATGATTCTACTAATATTAATTGTGATAGGCGCCGCAGGAACTTTGATCGGTTTCTTTTAAAAGAGGGAGATTTTATGAAAATCATATTAAATGCAGATGATTTCGGAATGACGCATGAGGCAAATCTTGGCATTGAAAAGGCAATGAAAGAAGGCTATTGTTCTCAAACCTCGATTGTAACAAATACCAATTATTTTGATGAGGCAGCTGAAATCGCGCATAGGTACGGATTTGCAGAGAAGGTTGGTCTGCATATCAATTTGTTTGAGGGAACTCCTTTAACCGGGGGAATCAAAAAACTAAAACAATATGCCAGATCAGATTTGTTTCAGTATCAGCCCGGAAAAATTTTCAGCCGGCTTCCCATATATAAAGACACAATCGGGGAGGAACTGGAAGCGCAGATTTTAAAATATAAAGAAGCCGGATTTTCGCTGATGAATATTGATTCACATCATTGTGCTTTTTATGATATTCCGGTGCTGTTTGCAATAATACCGCTATTGAAAAAACATAAGTTTCAAACGATGCGCTGTATCGGAGCAAGCTATTTTAATGGCAGTACACTGAGAAATTGTTATGGAGACTACTGGATGAAAACAATGCAAAAGACAGGGATTGGGTACGTAAATTATTCCAGCAGTGTTGCAACGTATAAAAAAAATCTGGACAGCAAAAATCCAAAGCTAATCGGGGAGGATTATGCGGAGGTTTATGTGCATCCGGTGTTGGTGGAAGGATACTTTATTGATAATTATACTGGGGGTACACATTTAAAAGATAGTCTTATTCAAACAGGATTAAAGCGCAAAATGTTTATAACTTCCAGAGAAATACGAAGAAACAGGAAAGGGGAAGAATATGACAAAAGAAGAAGTGATTCTAAAATTAAAAGAAATCGGACTGCTGGGAGTCGTCCGTGTGGAGACTATAGAACGAGGATATGAGATTGCAGAAGGATGTTTGCAGGGAGGTGTTGGGGCTCTGGAAATCAGTTATACGAACTCCAATGCGGGAACAGTGATTGCAGCATTGAAAGAAAGGTTTGGAGATCAATTAATCGTAGGTGCAGGGACCGTTCTGGAAGCGACAACAGCGCGCCTTGCCGTTATGAGCGGCGCGCAGTTTATCATTGCTCCTGCCTATGACCAGGGCGTACAGGAAATCTGCAACTTGTATGGAATTCCGTATGCGCCGGGGTGCACAGGCTATACAGAGATGATCACAGCATTGAAAGCAGGTGCATCTTTTGTGAAAGCGTTTCCGATTTCCAATTTTTATGGACCGAGTCTGGCAAAGGTATTGAAAGTGCCTTGTCCGAATCTGCCGATCATGGCTTCCGGAGGAGCCAGCTTTGAAAATCTTGCAGAATGGATGGAAAACGGAGTAGACTGCGTAGGAGTGGGAGGTCTTTTGACCCAGGGAACGGTACAGGAGATTGCAGCCAATGCAAAACGTCTTCGTGAAATTGTGTTGAAGGTAAGAAAAGGGTGAGAGAAATGAGTACGATTTTAATTACGCCCAGAGGATATGCCAAATATGGAAGGGAAGCTGCCAAACAGCTGGAAGACCTTGGATATGAGCTGGATATAAACTGTACCGGGAAACCGCTTCCCAGAGATGTCTTCATGGAAAAAGCAAAGAAAGCAGCAGGAATCATTGTAGGCGTAGATCAATTAGACAGAGCGCTGCTTCAGGAGTGTGAAAATCTTCGAGGCATTGTAAAATTTGGGGTTGGTACAGATAATATTGATTTGGAGACATGCAGAGAGCTTGGGATTTTGGTGGAGCGGTGTTTGGGAACCAATTCCAATGCGGTAGCAGAGCTGACGGTGGGACTGATGTTTGCCTGTGCAAGAGGTCTGGTGGGAAATGCAGCCGGAGTAAAATGCGGAGGCTGGGATAAGCCAACCGGATATGAGTTAAAAGGGAAAAAACTTGGAATTGCAGGTTTTGGGGCGATTGGAAAAAATGTTGCAAGAATGGCAAGAGGCATCGGAATGAAACTTATGGTATATGATATTTTTGAACTCCCAAAAGAAGTTCTGAAAGAATACGATGCGGTACAGGCGGATTTAGCCCAGATTTTAGAAGAATGTGACGTGATTACACTTCATGTACCTCTTACCAATGATACCAGACATATGATTTCAGAGAAAGAATTTGAACAAATGAAGTCCAATGCAATCTTAATTAACGCATCAAGAGGCGGAATTGTGGATGAGAGAGCATTATATGAGGCGCTCAGGCAGAGGAAACTATATGCTGCAGCTTCCGACGTATTTACGACAGAACCGCCGTCAGGAAAGTCGTGGGTGCAGGAGTTGCTTGCTATGGAGCAGTTTATTTTAACAGCACATATTGGGTCAAGATCCCGGGAAGCAGAAATCAATACGGTGAATGCAGCAACCCAACATATGATTCGATTACTTTCCTGAGCTTTCATAAGACGTGCAAATTTCTGAGAGGAGATTTGCACGTTTTACTGATAATTTAAAGTTCATTTAAGGCTTTCCTGTTAGGATCAATGTATATTGGTGATAAAGGAGGATGACAAAATGAGATTGCTGCTTGCAGAAGATGAAAAATCTCTGTTAATAACGGTCATTTTATCTTGAGAAGGAGAAGGGAACGTTCTATGAGATTTGAACAATTTTATGGGAAGGATTATAAAAAACTCATAGAGGCAAAAAAACAATTGGAGGCGCTGATTGATGATTTTCAAAAAAGAGATCCGGGTTCAAACAATGAAAATATCATCGCATATTTTAAGTCCAGAATTAAGACGCCTCAGAGTATGATGAAAAAATTAAAAAAGAAACACCTTTCCATCTGTGCAGACGCAGCATTGCATCAAGTGAATGATGCGGTTGGGATATGGATCATCTGTTCTTTTTTTGATGATATCTATCGAATCTCCCAATGGATTCAGGAGCAGGAGTGGCTGGAAATCGTAAAAATAAAGGATTATATTGCATACCCGAAAAAACGGTTATCGCAGTTATCATATGATTGTTTTTTTTGCCGCATCTGGATGTTACGGCAGAGATTCAGATTCGGACCATAGCGTTAGACTTCTGGGCAAGTCTGGAACAGCAGATGAAATATAAACACAAAATTGAAAATGAGTAATTAATTCGGTCAGAATTGAAACGATGTGCAGATGAAATTGCGTCGGTGGATTTGTGGATGCAGACAATCAAAGATCTGATACAAAAAGAGTGTTAAGACATCTGTATAAATTCATTAAAGTTGTTAAAAAGATGTTACAAAACTGTTTACAATAAAGCTGAAAAAAGGTAATATAAAAGTGTTAGAATAAAATAGATGGTAAGGGAGGAAACATGAAAAAGAAACTGTTTGGAATTATCCTTTCCTGCGCCTTGACAATGTGCTGTATGTTTGCCTTTTCAGCAGATCGTAAGCTCCACGATGTTTATGCGTCCTACACAAGATATGTTACGGCAAGTAACCTGAAGGTTCGGAAAAAAGCATCTTCCAAAGGAAAGGTTGTGGGTTCCTATAAAAAGGGAGCGAAGGTTCGTTGTTATAAAAAGAAAGGCGGCTGGACAAAAGTTCGTTATGGAAAGAAATACCGTTATGTTGCCACCAGATATTTGTCAAAGAAAAAACCGAAAGTTCAGAAAAAAGTAAAAAAAGCAGCAAGTACATATGTAAGATATGTTACGGCCGGTTCTTTGACAATTCGTAAGAAGGCAACTACAAAATCAGCAGCAGCCGGATATTATACACGCGGGACAAGCGTTACCTGTTATGGTGCAGCCGGAGGGTGGACCAAAGTAAAACACGGCGGAGCTTACTGTTATGTCAGCTCTCAGTATTTGTCCCAGAGCAAACCGTCACAGTATACACCGTCAGACGGTCAGACCGCCGGAACACAGGTTGCAAATTACGCAATGCAGTTTATCGGGAATCCATATAAATGGGGAGGAGAAAGTCTGACCAACGGGGCGGACTGTTCTGGATTTACCAAAGCGGTCTATGCACACTTTGGATATTCTCTGCCTCACAGCTCAACCGATCAGAGAAATTACGGAACAGCAGTCAGCTGGAATGATAAGCGGCCCGGAGATTTGATTTGTTACAATGTTGTGAATGGCGTGGGGCATGTAGGAATCTATGTTGGGAACAACACCGTAGTTCATGCCGGAAGTACGGCAACCGGAATTCACACCTCTTCCGCAGATTATCGAAGTGTCTGGGGTGTCCGAAGAATTGTAAAATAATAATTTGGCGTTATAGGATGGCAGATCATGTTATGAAGCCTTTTCCGCGGAGATCAGATATGATACGATATCAAATGGACGGATATTTGACACTGTAATAACCATAAAAAAACCATAGCCTGTCGGCTATGGTTTTTTTGTGTTATCGGAAAGCCCTCAAGCTTGAGCAACAAAAATCCGAAGTGTATTTTTTATAAAAGTGCATATTTCAAAATAAATAAGATTGCCAGAATAAACATCAGAGGCTTAATCTTTTTTGCGTTTCCGCAGATGCAGTTTAATAAAACATAAGAGATGATACCAATGGAAATTCCTTCGGAAATACTGTAAAACAGCGGCATTGCAATAATGCAAAGGTATGCAGGGACTGCTTCGGTCATATTATCATCTGTAAATTTAATGTCGGTAATTGCACCAAACATAAGAAATCCTACCATAATAAGTGCAGGTGCAGTTGCAAAGGAAGGAATTGCGGTAAAAAGCGGTGCGAACAGCATGGAGACTAAAAATAAAATACTGGTTACAACGCCTGTTAATCCGGTACGTCCTCCGGCAGCAACACCGGCGGAAGATTCTACGAAAGTTGTGACGGTAGAAGTTCCCAAAACGGCTCCGGCAGTTGTTGCGATGGCGTCTGATAATAATGCAGGTTTGATTCCAGGCAATTTTCCGTTTTCATCCAGCATATTTGCTTTTGTGCTGACACCGACTAAAGTTCCAAGTGTGTCAAAGAGATCCACAAATAAAAAGGAAAAGACAACAACAATAAAGTTTAAAATGCCGACCTGATCAAAGTCGAAGCGGAAACACTGTCCAAACGTTTCGCCTATTTTTGAAAAATCTGTCATGGCAAAGGATGGAAACAGGCTGTAGTATCCATTCTGAACGTCCGGAACATAGAAGCCGGCAACCTGACAAATCATTCCGAGAATCCAAGTTCCCAGAATTCCGATTAAGATGGAACCGGGTACTTTTTTAATGTACAGGACAACGGTGAAAAACAGTCCAATCACAGCCAGCAGAGAACAAATTCCGGCAGAACTGAAGTTTTCCGTAAAGTTAGTAATAGAAACTAATGTGGAATCGTTGGGAATTACCAACTTCGCGTTCTGCAAACCGATAAAAGCAATAAAAATACCGATACCCACAGAGACACCGCGTTTTAAATTCAATGGAATTGCATCAAAAATGGCTTCTCTCACATTGGTCAGAGACAGAGCAATAAAGATCAGCCCTTCGATGAACACTGCCAGAAGTGCAACCTGCCAGTGGTATCCCATAACACCGACGACAGTGTATGCCATGTAGGCATTTAATCCCATTCCTGCAGACAGCGCAAATGGAAGGTTGGCAAACAGCGCCATACAGACAGTTCCGATAAAAGATGCGATACAGGTTGCAAGTAAAACAGCGGTTGGGTCCATGCCCGCATCAGAGAGGATACTTGGATTGACGGCTAAAATATAAGCCATTGTCATAAAGGTAGTAATACCTGCCACGACCTCTGTTTTCACATTGGTGTGATGTTCTTTTAACTTAAATAATCTTTCTAACATAGTTTTTCCGTATAATAAAGACTATACGCTCCTTTCTTTTCTTGAGTTTTCATTACAAACAACGTAATATTATACCTTATCGAGCGAAGCTCGTCCAGTGCGAAGCGCAATGGGCAAGAGGACACTTTGGCTCATCGTTATCACAAATAAAAGAAACCACCGTTTCCGGTGGTTTCCAGTTTGAAAAGAGAGGATTAAAAATATATATGAAAAACTATACCTGTAGGATACTTCCTGAATTCTTACATTCTGCATTTTTAGGTCTTTCCTATGAGGTATGGTTATAGTATATACTTTGCAAAACCCTGATTCAATATACAGAGTATAAACAAATATAAACGATTTCTAAAATGACCTTAAAAAAATCTTAGGAATGTAAAAGACCTGGGAAATCACAAATAAAAGGAAGTACCGGTGCGTCATGACGCTTCCCGGTACTTCCAGTTTGAAAAGAGAGGATTAAAAATATATGAAAAACTATACCTGTAGGATATTTCCCGAATTCTTAGATTCTGTATTTCTAGGTCTTTCCTATGAGGTATGGCTAAAGTATATACTTTGTGGTCCTCTGATTCAATATATAAAGTATAAATAAATATAAATCATTTCTAAAATGACCTTAAAAAAATCTTAGGAATATGAAGAAAATGGTTTTATTCTTTTCCATCCCAGCAATAGGTACATAGCTTGCTGCGGTCAATTCCCACGGAGTCAATCATATCGTCCAGCCGATGATAGCGCAGAGATGTAAAGTTTAATTGTTCACAAATTTTTTGGATCATCTCCTGGTATTCCGGTGTGTCAGGATTTGAGAAAGCTTCCAAATGGACATTGGTATAATCTCCGGCAATTTCTTTGATGATTCTGCGGGTAATCAAATCCATCTCAGAAGAAGAACGGGAGAAGTTCAGGTATTTGCATCCATATAAAATCGGCGGACAAGCCGGACGAATATGGACTTCTTTTGCTCCGCTCTGATACAGAAATTCGGTTGTCTCTCTTAGCTGCGTTCCGCGAACAATGGAATCGTCAATGAGCAGCAGGCTCTTATCCTGAATTAAATCATGAACCGGAATCAATTTCATTTTAGCAATTAAGTTGCGTTTGCTTTGGATGGTCGGCATGAAAGATCGAGGCCAGGTCGGAGTATATTTAATAAAAGGTCTGGAAAAAGGAATTCCGGATTCATTTGCATATCCGATGGCATGTGCTATACCGGAATCAGGAACACCGGCTACGGTATCTGGAGAAACATTGTCTCGCTGTGCTAATTTTTTTCCGCAGTGATAGCGCATTTCTTCCACGCTGATTCCTTCGTAAGAAGAAGAAGGATATCCATAATAAACCCAGAGGAAGGTACAAATCTTCATATCTTTTCCAGGGGCTGCCAACGTTGTGACATTCTCTGGAGTCATAATGACGATTTCTCCCGGCCCCAGTTCCCGCAGAGGCTGATATCCAAGATTTAAGTAGGCAAAGCTCTCGAAGGTCAGGCAGTAGCCGTCCTCTTTCTGACCAAGTGCGATCGGAGTACGTCCCATTTTGTCTCTGGCGGCATAAATTCCTTTTGGAGTCATAATCACAATGGAAATGGATCCGTCAATAATCTCCTGCGCCAATTGAATTCCTTCAATAATATTGTCTCTCTGGTTAATAATGGAAGCAACAAGTTCTGTCGCATTGATATCACCTCCGCTCATCTCCAGAAAATGCATATGTCCGGATTTGAACATGCGGTTTATAATTTCGTCGATGTTGTTTATTTTTCCGATAGTCATAATGGCATAGGTGCCATGGTGAGAGCGAACAATCAAAGGCTGAGGTTCATAATCTGAAATACAGCCAATTCCCATAAACCCACGCATTGTATTGACATCTTTATCAAATTTCGTGCGGAAAGGTGCGTTTTCGATGTTATGGATCGCACGGTCAAAGCCGTCCTCCTTGCTGTATACAGCCATACCGGCACGTCGTGTTCCCAGATGGGAATGGTAATCCGTTCCAAAATACAAATCAAACACACAATCCTGTTTTGAGGTTACACCAAAAAATCCGCCCATAAATTCCTCCATTCTTTTTCAAGCAGTTTTCTAAAATTTCATTATTCCAAAAGTTCAATCTTATTATAACGAAATTCAGAAGAAGGAACAAGAAAATTCAAGGATTCCTTTAAACATGGAACAAAAACCTTGTGATTCTTACATTTTCCGAATATAATAATTGATAGAGTCAAGAGGAGGAAATTTTTATGCCAAAAAGAACAGATATTCA
>CAJMHU010000058.1 GCA_905213305.1 uncultured Anaerostipes sp. | reverse complement strand
ATACTCCCATTGAGATCCTCCGCTACTATTATGGAGAAAACATGTACATCAATACCGCCGAACAAATTGCCGGAATTCCAAGCTCTTGGCCCGGAAATGATCTCACCATCGGTTCCAGCGGAGCAAAGGTACGCCAGATGCAGGAACAATTAAACCGCATTGCCAAAGATTATCCATCCATTCCCACCATTGCAGCCGATGGTGTTTACGGACAGCAGACCCAGAATTCCGTACGCAAATTTCAAAATATATTCGGTCTTCCTCAGACTGGCGTCGTTGACTACCCAACCTGGTATAAAATCAGTGAAATTTATGTTGCAGTCAGTCGCATTGCTGAACTTAATTAAATTCCAAAATAAAAACTCTCTGATTTTCCGGAGAGTTTTTTCGTTGCCAAAGCCTCTGTCTATCGACCATGCTTCCATTCAAAATGCTGGTAATCTTTCGATGATTTCCAGTCTCCGCCCCATGAGAATCCGTATTTCTTAAAAATTTTATAAATTTTGTCATTTTTATGAATCATATAGTTTCGATATTTCCCCCTGCACTTCTTCGTCTTTCTTTGACGATATACCGTTCCGTTTGATGGAGAAACGCTCTTTCCTTTTACCCATGGATTAATTCTTGGATTCACATCAATCGCAAATCCATAAGCATGATTGGATAATTTTGAAGAACCGCTGATCTTGCGGTAATTAAAAGCAGATGAATTATTTGCTCTCATCGACCGACTATCATTGGCATGATAATGATCAATCAATTTCATTTTCTGAATTGGATATTTTGCCTGATAAAGCTCGTAAAAAATTTGCACAGTCTTCTTGGCAATCTTCTTATGAACAATCAATTCCCCCTTTTTTACTTTTCCGTCGAATCCATAATGAAGAACTTTCACATAACGCAAATCCTTTAGTTTTATATGGCGATTTTTCCGATAAGATTTCCCGGTGATCTGTTTTTTCACTGACGAAGATATTGTTTCATAAGAAAATCCTTTTCGATAAGTCTCAATTGCAGCTGCTTCTGCAGTATCTCCGCCTCCGACATTTCCTCCCATCACAGTTAACACAATGAAAATTCCAAAAAAGCTCCACAATTTTTTCATTCCTCTTTCCTTACCAAAAACAGAAAACAACCCTTCGCTGCCCAAAACCAAATACCCTCACCCTGTTAAAAAACCGGCACACAATTTTGCTTTTGTACACCGGTTTTTCTTATTTTTATTCTACAGGAACAACCCATCCATGTTTGTCTTCGATTTTTCCAAGCTGAATTCCTGTGACTGTGTCATATAATTTCTGACTGATTTCCCCGATTCCGCCGTCTTTTACCTGCATAACTTCATCACCCATACGGAATTTTCCCACTGGTGAAATGACTGCGGCGGTACCAGTTCCCCAAACTTCTTCCAGAATTCCTTTTTCCCATGCTTCTTTAATTTCATCAATGGCAATTCGGCGCTCCTCGACTTCCAATCCCCATTCCTTGCAGAGATGAATTACAGAATCTCTTGTAATTCCCGGAAGAATACTTCCATTGAGCATTGGAGTCACTACTTTTCCGTCAATCTTAAAGAAAATGTTCATTGCCCCTACTTCTTCTATGTACTTTCTATGCACGCCATCCAGCCATAATACCTGAGAATATCCTTCATCATGAGCTTTTACTTGAGAAAGAATGCTGGCCGCATAATTTCCTCCGGTTTTTGCTTCGCCAATGCCTCCGCGGACTGCTCTGACATAATCATCCTCAATCCAAATTCCAACCGGGTCCAATCCTTCCGGATAATACGGTCCAACCGGTGAAAGAATCACGATAAATTTATAATAAGCGGATGTTCGCAATCCTAAAAATGGGTCTGTACCGATAATAAACGGACGAATATATAACGAATGGTTCGGCTCACTTGGAATCCAGTCTTTATCCAGTTTTACCAGTTCTTTGATTGCCTGTACATAATCTTCTTCAGGAATTTCCGGAATACACAAGCGGTCAGAGGATCGGTTGGACCGTTTTGCATTCATATCCGGTCGAAAAAGCTGAACCTGTCCATTCGCCCCATTGTACGCTTTCAACCCTTCGAAAACACCTTGTCCATAGTGAAAAATTGTCGCAGCAGGAGGCAGTGCAATATCTCCGTAAGGAACAATTCTGGCGTCATGCCATCCCTTACCTTCCGCATAATCCATCATAAACATATGATCTGTAAAGATCGTTCCAAATAATAACGGATCATCTTTTGCAGGCTTTGCCTTCGGTGTCTTTGTTTTATTAACTTTGATATCTAACATCCTCATCTCTTCCTTCCTGTGATTTGTATTTTATTTTGCATAATATTATGAAACTTTTTTTTTTTAATGTCAATGCTTTATTTCTTTTCATATACAAAAAATTGATATTCAATATCAAAATAGGTCTCTTCTTCACTCTCCCTAATCAATTTCCACTCCGGCATCTCATCCAAATTAGGAAAATAGGTATCTGCATCATAAGCAAAATCTGTCCTGGTTACATACGCCGTATCACAATAAGGAAGCATCATTCGATAAATGCTCTCTCCTCCGATAATGAAAATATCTTCCTTGGGATATTCCTTTAATTCCTCCAGAAGCTCTTCCTTTGTTCCTACTACGATTGCACCCTTTGCATCATAATTTTTATCATGGGTCAGCACAATATTCGTACGTTTTGGAAGCGGCATCCCATTTGGAAAACTTTCTAGCGTTTTTCTTCCCATAACAACGACCTTTCCGGTGGTCATCTGACGAAACATTTTCATATCATTGGGAATATGGACTAAAAGTTCATTATTCTTTCCAATCGCCCAGTTTTTATCTGCATTTACAATCAAATTCATAATCTCCTCCTATATTGCAATTGGTATATTTTTGATTTGCTCTCCGGTCTTATAATGTTCGATCGTAAAGTCATCGGTTGTAAACTCATAAAAATCCTTTACATCCGGGTTGATTGTAACTTTTGGCGCCAGATAGGTTTCTCTTTGTATTAATTTGCGGATAATCGGCACATGACGATCATAAATATGAGCGTCTGCAATAACATGGACCAGTTCACCCGGCTCCATATCACATACCTGTGCAAACATATATATCAGAGCAGCATACTGAACCACATTCCAGTTGTTCGCTGCAAGAACGTCCTGAGACCTTTGATTTAAAACCGCATTCAACGTCAGCTTCTCATGTCCTTCCTTCTTCGTCACATTAAACGTTACGCTGTATGCACAGGGATAAAGATTCATCTCATGAAGATCCTGATGCACATATAAATTGGTCATAATTCTTCTGCTGTATGGATGATGTTTTAAATCATATAGAACACGATCTACCTGATCCATCATCCCTTCTTTATACTGATGCTGAATCCCCATCTGATACCCATATGCTTTTCCAATGGAACCATCGTCATTCGCCCACTCATCCCAGATATGGCTCTTTAAATCTTTGACATTATTGGATTTTTTCTGCCAAATCCACAAAATCTCGTCAATCGCGGACTTAATATAAGTTTTTCGCAAGGTTAAAGCCGGAAATTCTTTGGACAAATCATATCGGTTTACCACCCCAAATTGTTTGATCGTATAGGCAGATTGTCCGTCAGGCCAATGGGGTCTTACCTTTTCTCCCTCTGTACTTGTTCCATGTTCTAAAATATCTCTGCACATATCAATAAAAATCTGATCTGCAAAACTCATTTATGACTTCTCCTTTTCTTCTTCTTCGCTGTTGATCGTAAGCATCTCAATCCGCCGTTTAAAAAATGCAATTTTTCGATCAAACACTCCCAATCGATATAAATTAATAATAAACATTCCAACTACCAAGGCAAGCAGCATTCCGCCAATTCCACCAAGCTTTAATCCCACATAGATCAAAAAAATAGTCGTTAACGCCGATATCCCCATACTGTCTCCCATCATTTTCGGCTGCAGAACCTGTTTTAATATCAAACAAACTGCGTAAATGATCAAAAGAATTACCGCAGTTTTTACATCTCCTGTAATGACTTTAAAAAGCGCCCAGGGGATTAAGACGGTTCCGGTTCCCAAAATCGGAAAAACATCCACAATTCCAACCAACAGTGCAAAAATAAAGGAATATTTGATACCCGCTACGAAAAATCCAATCCATAAAATGACCATTAAAATCATCATAATCTTAATCTGTGCAAGACAGTAGCTGCCCAAAACACCCAGAGTATTATGAGTAAAAACATCCACCTTATGCTTTACCATATCAGGAACAAATTTTCGATACCATGCAACAATTTTTTCCCGTTCTAAAGAAAACATATAGGCAGAAAACAGCATGACAATTACGCCGATGAAACCGCTTGTCACACTTTGTGCCACACTTCCTGCATGAGATACTCCATAGTCCCCAATGGAGGCCGCTGCGTTCTTTGCGATTTCCCCCACAGAATCTGACAGCCGCTCAAACTGTGCGCCCACCGCCGGCGGAAGAATTTTAAGAAAATGCTCTACTTTCTGCTGAAAAAATATAAATTGACTTTGAATCTCCGTTTGAAGATCCGGAAACCCCTGCACAAAATTAATAATCTGTAAAATTAAAGCGCGGCTGACAAAATAAAGAACTGCAAGAATCGCAGTTAATACAACTGCAATCAAAATCGCCGAACCAAACTTCTTCGGAAGCCGAACTTTCTTCTCCAGGTACTCGATCACCGGATGGGCAATCATCGAGATAATCCACCCAACCACAAACGGCCATAAAAATCCCAGACATTTTGGTACTAAATAAACTAAAAAAACTGCGCCGGCAAGAATCACCAACAGTTCCATAATAATATCAAGATAGATTTCCCAACGCTTCATAATTCTTTCACTCCTTGATGCAATTCACGTTCACAGCTCCGTTTTCACATCCTCTTTCTTTTCTAAGTTCTTATTATACGTTACATTTGCCTACTTGGCAATTCTTATCTCATCCTTCCCGCGGTCGTAATAATACACATGATCTGACAGAATTTCCTCCTGATCAACCACCGTACGATTCGTCTCTCTAACCATATAAGATAATTCCTCCACATCTGACGCATCCTCTTCCAACAAAAGAATCACCTCATGAATGCTGCTTGGAAGAATGTAAAGATTACTATTCATTCGTTCTGCAAATTCCCTCAAAACTTCCTGATACAGTATTGCCGAAGCTCCGTTCATATAATCACCGTTGGATAACACAAAAATCGGAACATGATATTCTTCCACCTTTACCGGAATCACAGATTCGATCTTACGAATCACCGGAGGAAAAATTTTTCTTGTATTCTCTCTGGCATCCTGCTGCACCTGTTCACCGGAAATTCCCCATATTGCAAGATCTTTATTCCTTATGATCGCACTTGCCATTCCATCTTTATTCCGATAAGCGGCCCATCGGTAGGTAATCGCCAAATCATGAAACTTCTCAAAAGGACATTCGGTCAGCTGATCCTTATTCTTTTCATAATTCACCAGTCGAAAAAATACCTTTTCTTTTATAAATTGATAATTCTGAATCCTATCCTCCTCTAAGGTAAAACCAAGCCGCTGTTTTTCATAAACCCGCCCGATTTCCAGCAAAATCTCTGACAGCTCCCACCCTGCAAGATAATTCCGGTAAAACGGCTCCAAATACAAAATCGGCAGCAAATGTTCACAGGGCTTTCCGATGGATAATCCCATCATAGATACCTGATTGTTTTTTTTCACTCTCTGGACACGAACTTCCCGATACTCTTCTCCCTCCATATAATCTAAAATATTGCGCTCTACATAATTGTAAAATTCTTTCTCATTTAACATGCTGTTCTCCTTCCTGAAAAGCTCCACCCGACGTCTCTTGGCATCTTTGGATTATTTTGTCATGAAAACACATGCCATACCTTCTTCTCTTCTCCCCTCACAGCTTTCATTTGTAAATTTTTTACAATTATATTTTATGCTATTTTTAACTGTTTGGCAATACAAAAAGAGACAAATCTTAAATCTCTTCATACATTTTAAGATTCATCTCCCCTTGACATATAAGCTTCTGTCTCCGGATTTCAGTTTTATAAAATCAATTTCCTTAAAAACGCAAGCATCGTTTCCATTTCCGCTCTGGTTCCAATGGTAATCCGCAAATAATTATCAATCTTGGGCTGCGGAAAATAGCGCACATAAATCTTTTCTTCTTTTGCCGCTTGAAAAATATCTTTGGCAGGTATGCTTTTATGCGCCGCAAAAAGGAAATTTGCCATAGAATCTACAAACGTAAATCCAAGCTTTTCCATCTCCTGCTTAAACCATTCCCTTGTTTCCATAATTTCTTTTCGAGTTTTCTGGAAATATGCCTCATCTTCTAACACTGCTTTTCCCAGAACAATGGAAGGTTCGTTCATTGTATAAGAATTGTAAGAATATTTCACATCATTCATTGCCTCAATCATTTCTTTATTTCCTATGGCATAGCCAATCCGCAATCCTGCCAACGATCTGGATTTGGAGAAGGTCTGCACCACCAGTACATTATCATATTCTCTTGTCAATTCTTTTGCTGTATCTCCTCCAAAATCAATATAAGCTTCATCAATAATTACCGCAACATCCCGATTGTGTTCAATCATGTCCCTGACAGCATCCAACGAAAGCAGAGCTCCTGTGGGCGCATTGGGATTCGGGAAAATCACACCGCCATTTTCTTCGTAATAATCTTCCGGCACAATCTGAAATTCTTCATTCAAAGATTTTGTCTCATAGGGAATTCCGAACAGATTTGCCCAAACCGGATAAAACGAGTACGTAATATCTGGAAATACAATGGGTTTCTTTCCGCAAAAGAATGTCATAAAAGCAACCGCCAACACATCGTCAGAACCGACCCCTACAAACACTTCCTCCTCGGAAAACCCGTGATAGCGTGCCAAAGCTTCTACCAGGTCGGAGGCCGCAGGGTCCGGATACTTTCGCAGGTTCTGAATTTTCTCCATTGCAGCCTTTATTTTGGCGGACGGCGGATATGGATTTTCATTGGTATTTAATTTTATGATTCCTTTTTCCTTCGGCTGCTCTCCTGGTATATAAGGTTCTACACTTCGTTTTTTATCTCTCCAAGTACTCATATCTTCCCCCATCTAGCGGTATTCATCTCTTAATTTCTGAAATAACGGCAATGCTTTTTCAATCTTCTCGGTAGGAACACAGTAAGAAATTCTGACATATCCCGGACAACCAAAACTATCGCCCGGCACAAGCAGCAAATCGTATTTCTTTGCTCTCTCACAAAAGGCTACCGCATCCGGCTCTAAAGCTTTTGGAAACAGATAAAAAGCTCCTCCCGGTTCCACACATTCATATCCCATATCAATAAGTGCATGATAAAAAATATCTTTATTTCTCTGATAAATTGAAATATCCGATGTTAAATCTACACATTCACCTACAACCTTTTGGTAAAGCGTCGGTACACTGACATAAGACAGCAATCGCCCTGACGCAGTAAATGCGGCAAGGAGATCCTCAAAATCTTCTGCCTCTGTCGGCGCTACAAGATACCCGATTCGTTCTCCCGGCAGTGACAAAGATTTACTAAAGGAATATCCCACCAGAGTATTTTTATAATAATTTGGCACAAACGGAACTTCAAATCCATCGTAAACAATCTCACGATACGGTTCGTCTGTGATAATATAAATACTATGTCCGAATTCTTTTTGCTTTTTTTCCAAAAGCTCCGCCAGTCTCTGGATGGTTTCTTCCGAATAAACGACTCCGGACGGATTGTTCGGAGAATTTATCAAGACTGCTTTTGTATGGGGATTCAAAGCTTTTTCCAGCTCCTCAAAATGAATCTGAAAAGTTGTAGTATCCGGTTTCATAACCCGCAGCTTACAGCCCGCACCCTTGGCATAAACTTGATACTCTGGAAAATACGGCGCAAATGTAATAATTTCATCCTCCGGACCGTCCACAAGACTTTTAAAACAAATCCCCAGCGCAGCGGCAGCTCCAATGGTCATAAAAATATTGGCAGATGTATAATTTGTTTGAAAGCGGCGGTTTAAAGATTCTGCAATCTTTTCCCGCACCTCTAAAATTCCGGCATTGCTTGTATATCCGTGGATATCCACCGGATCTTGGTTTTTTAACATTTCCATTGCTTTTTCATCCACCTGTGCCGGTGCAGGTACACTTGGATTTCCAATACTAAAATCAAACACATTCTCGGAACCGATTTGTCTGGCGCGTTCCATTCCAAACTCAAAAATATCACGGATAACAGAATGTTGCTTTGACAATTCTAATACTTGTTTTGATAACATGATATCGCTCCTTTTCTTCGTTCTATTTTACAGAAAAACACAAAAAAATACAAGATTCCAACCAAAAGTTACAGCTTTTCTCTGTTTATGAATCCATAGCATCTCTTAAACTCTTGGTAAATTCATAGACTTTTTGAGGACTTTTTTCTCCATATTCACGAATCAGTTTTACAATGGCGCTTCCAACAATAACGCCGTCACAATACCGGCTCATTTTTCTCGCCTGTTCCGGTTCCGAAATCCCAAATCCCACAGCACATGGAATCTTTGCATTCTCTCTGACTGCCTCGAAAAACGAATCAAAATCTGTGGAAAATTCCTTTCTGATTCCTGTCACTCCGATCGAAGAGACACAGTACAAAAACCCCTGTGCCTCAGCGGCAATCCTCTGAATACGGTCTCTGGATGCGGGCGTTACCAAACTGATATGCTCCACCTGGTGCGCAGCGGCTTCTCCCTCAATTTCATCCTTTTCCTCCAGCGGCAAATCCGGTACAATCACGCCCTCGATTCCACATTGATGACATAATTTAAAAAATTTCTCTGTCCCGAAACGATAAATGGTATTTAAATATAACATCATCACAAAAGGAACCTCTCTCATCTCTTCTCTCAATTGACTTACCATCTGAAAAATTCCTCTTAAAGTGGTCCCTCCGCTGAGAGAGTGCTGACTGGCCTCCTGAATCACAACCCCTTCTGCGATGGGATCTGAAAAAGGTACTCCGATCTCAATGATATCTGCTCCTGCCCGAACCATTGCCCGAATATTTTCCTTGGTTGTCTCATATCCGTAATCTCCAGATACAATATATGTAATCAGGGCTTTCTCTCCCTTATCTTTTCTATTTTGAAAAGCTTCCTCAATTCTCATTCAGCTGCACTCCTTTATATCTTGCAATTTGGTATACGTCTTTGTCTCCTCTTCCGGAAAGACAGATCACAACGCTTTGTTCTCTGCTCATTTTGGGCACCAGCTCCATCGCCGCTGCCACGGCATGAGATGATTCGATCGCCGGAATAATTCCCTCAGTTTTTGATAAATATTCAAAAGCTGCCACAGCCTGCTCATCCGTTATATCTACATACTCTGCCCTTCCGATTTCATGAAGATAGGCATGTTCCGGACCGATTCCCGGATAATCCAATCCCGCCGAAATGGAATATACCGGATCAATCTGCCCCTCCTCATTTTGTAAAAATAAACTTTTCATCCCATGAAAAATTCCTTTGCTCCCTTTCGTTATCGTCGCAGCATGATCCTTGGTGTGAACGCCTCTTCCCGCCGCTTCTGCCCCTATCAGACGAACGTCTTTTTCTTTTATAAATTCATAAAAAGCCCCTATGGCATTGGAGCCTCCTCCCACACAGGCAATGACTGCGTCAGGAAGTTTCCCTTCCGCTGATTCCATTTGCAGGCGGGTTTCTTCCCCGATAATCTTCTGAAAGTCCCGTACCATCGT
>CAJMHU010000057.1 GCA_905213305.1 uncultured Anaerostipes sp. | reverse complement strand
ATAATTCACTACTGCTCTGGTCACTTTATGAAGATAGTCGTGAATACAGTTTCGCCTGTACTTTACCGACCAAACCACATGGTAATTAATGTTGTATACGCAAGTGCGTGAATGACGCTTAGAATATTATTCACATGTAGGTTTATCCTCCGGGGATGACGGAAATAAAAAATTAGAATATCGTTCACTTGTAAAAAGCCACTGTAAAAGGTGGCTTTTGGTTTAGGTAAGAGATTAAATACTATAGAAGAAAGAAGGTGTCTGCTTGGCAGAATATACACTTTACATAGACGAAAGTGAAACATTTAATAAATCTTTTTCCCAGTAATAACTGGTACTGTTTTTCAAATGATTCATTTGTAGTGAAGCCTCGTATATCAAATGCAGAATACACTATATAATGGCACAGACTTTATCCCCTTTACCATTCCAAAATTTCTTGTTGAAATCCTGATGGTATAAACCGGATTATATTTTTCCATATAAACCATCATACTTTTCGCTTTCACATGATTTCCCGCTTTACATTCAACCGGAATTACGTGACTGTCTTTTTGTATCAGGAAATCTACTTCTGCCGTATTATCGGATTCCCAATAATGAAGATCATAGCCATTCGTTTTCAATGCAATTGCAACGTAGTTCTCTGTCAATATACCACGAAAATGCTCTGTTTCCTTACTCCTCAATGCTTCCAGCGTCATTCCCATTCTGGCAGACATAATACCCATATCACTATAGTATAATTTAAATGCACTCACATCCTGATATGCTGCAACCGGATAAAATCCCTGACTACATTTCATACACTTATTTACAATTCCAGCCCGAATCAGCCAGTCAATTGCATCTCCATATTGAGATGCACGCGCGCCCGATTTTATCAACTTATACTGGAACTTTTTAGCGTCTTTTGCCAACTGCGCCGGAAGAGAATCATATGCTTCAAAAATGCGCACTGTATCTGACTTATTCGCATATTTTGTCATGTCCGCAATATAAGAATTTAATAACATCTGTCTGATTTCCGTCTGCTCTATAGGACTGTCTTTTGCAAGGTCAGCTTTCACCGCTGCCGGCATTCCCCCAACAATACAATAATGATAAAATTCCTGCATAGCCTCCTCATGGAGCATCTCATTCAACGGCTGATTATTTTCATAATGTTCCCGGATCGTGTCTGTAAGCATCTGTTTTCCTTTTGCCCACAACACCTCTTCCAAATCCATTGGATACATGGTCAGCATCTGAACTTTTCCAACCGGAAATGAATATTTTTCCCGGTTCACCGCCACACCAAGCAGGCTTCCGGCAGCCATTACATGATATTCCGGAGCTTCTTCTGAAAAATATTTTAGCGAAGTTAATGCTCTTTCACACATCTGAATTTCATCAAAAATTATGAGTGTATTTTCAGGTACAATCTTTGCCTGATAGTATTTTTCCAAAACAGCTATCACATGATCTGCATGAATATCTGTTTCAAAATATTTTCCAATTCTTTCGTCTGTTTCAAAATTTACATAAATCGTATTCTTGTAATATAATGATCCAAACTCACGCATTTCAAATGTTTTTCCAACCTGACGTGCACCATAAATAAGCAATGGCATTCTTCCATCTGACATATTTTTCCACTCATATAACTTAGACGTTATTTTACGTTTCATGCGTATGCATTCTCCTTCTTCTTCCTTCTTCTCCAAAATATTTTGGTATATTTTAATGTATTATATTACATCTTTTCGTATGAATCAATGTGTTTTTTCACATTTTTATTCATATACACTATCATATAAATCATACTTACGCATGCGCAATAGCCTGAAACATAAATTTATCGTCCCCGATTGTTTCAAACGCCTTTCCCGACTACCAGCCCAGATCCAGCAGCCAGTTATTCAGACTTCTCTCCCTCTCTTTTTCATCGGTAATCTCCTTGAGACCGGTATACTCTCCCTTGATATTACCGTCCACGATAAAAAGCACTCTGCCGCATTTTGCAGCAACTTTCGCATCATGCGTTACCATAACGATCGTTGTCCCCTCGTTGTTTAACTTCACAAGTTCGTCCATAACCTCATTGGAGGAAGTACGGTTTAACGCGCCGGTCGGTTCATCGGCAAAAAGCAGTTTTGGGCGGTTCATCATGCTTCTGCAGATACACGCCCGCTGAAGCTGTCCGCCGGAAACCTCGTTGATATCGTTATCTGCAATCTCGATGATCCCCATTTTGCGCATAAGCTGCTCGCCTCTTTCCTGCTTTTCCTGCCTGCTTTCCCTGGACTTTTTACTTTCTGCTGCCGGAAGCACGATGTTATCGAGAATGGTAAGATTTTTCATCATATACATCTGCTGAAAAATGAATCCCATCTCATCCAAGCGGATTTTTGCAAGTTCCTTTTCGCTCAGTTTCGTCAAATCCTTCCCTTCAAAAAGCACCTGACCGCTCGTCGCCCGGTCCATCCCCGAGATGGCATACAAAAGCGTGGATTTTCCGGAGCCGGATGGTCCCATGATTGCAACCATCTCCCCCTCTTTTACTTCAAGATTTACATTCTTTAACACATTATTCTGCCTTTTATCAATTACATAGGTTTTGCAAAGATCTTTTGCACAAAGCAATGCTGCCATAAGATTTTCCTCCGTTTACTCTATATTGGTTGTATCGTTGCTCTTGATCGTCCGGATCTGTAATGCTGTCATTCCCGATGCCAGAAGCGTCATAAGGAAAATAATGCCCGGATACAGGAAAAAGATTTTCCACGGACGGATCACATAAGCCACTTTTCCGGCCCCCATCATACCGAATATCGGATTACCGATCAGATACGTTGCCGGAATGGAACAGATCGCCGCCAAAAGAACAGCCACAAGCGTAACAATACCGAATCGTATCATCTGCCATTCCATCACCCGTCTATTGCCAAATCCCATCGCCTTAAGAACCGCGATCTGACTTTTCTCGTCCGCAAGAAATGACCGCTCCATCAGAATACATACAAGAAGCACGACGATCAGTGTAATTCCAAGAAGCAGATACTGTACCGATTCCATCGTTGATGCCGCGCCCATACAATCATCACAGTATTCTGTGGAATTCATCACTTTTTCATTGTCAAAAAGCTTTTTGATCTTTTCTTTTCGAACCTCAATCTCCTTTGCAGACGGATGATCATCAAAATCGATCTGATAACTCATAACATTCGCAATATAGGTAAAATCGGTCGGTGCGTCCTCGTGAAGCCGTATGACTTCTCCAAGCTGATTCATGCTTTGGAAATAAGCAACCACAACGCAGTCAAGTGTCTCTTTTCCAAAATCAATCGTTACGGTATCTCCGAGTTTCGCCCCGGTCAATTTGCTGACCGTCGGTGTAATCGCAATCTCATTTTTGTTTTGCGGAACTACCCCATTGATATATTCATACGCGGATGCTTTCGTATGGATTCCCTGCTGACAACTGATGGAATAATCTTTTCCGTCAAAATGAACCTTATATTTGTACTGCGTTTCCACACACAGTTTCGCAGGCATTCCGTTTTTCTTAAACAGTGCTTCCGTTTTTGCAAAGTACTCCTCGATCTGCTTTCTTCCATCCGGATTCATACAACTCATCGCTTCCGTCAGATCGGTGTAGTACAGATCACTCCGCGTTCCGAATGTTGTAATAAACGTATCGCTTCGCATGGTTGATGAGACGTTGACAAATACAAGCACAAACAACGTGCATAAAAAGAATGTGGTTATGATCGTCATGTACCGTTTCGGTGCGCTGAACACATCATTGACCGCCATAAAGAAACCGGTGCTTCCATGGCTTTTGACCAGACGAAACGGCGATTTTTTCTTATAACGTTCCCCCGTCTGACCAGAACGGATCGCATCGATCGGAGAAGACTTCTTCACCAGCTTCGTGCAGCGAAAAGCATACAGCAGAATGACAATAACGACCAGAATTGCCCCCAGAACCGACAACAGGAAATGGTTATCCGCCTCTAGAACCATATTGCTGCTGACCGATCGCAGTAACAGATCAGAAAACGGGATACTCATAAAAAATCCCACAAACGCTCCTATTACTGCCAACATCAGATACTTTGTCAGGTAGAGACTCCGGATCTTGAAATTGCTGATACCGATTGCTTTCATCACACCGATCTCACGAAACTCCTCGGAGATCGTAAACGTGATGGAAAACTTTAATACGACAAACGACACGATGATCAGGCAGATACTTAAAATCAGCATCGTAAACGCAACGATCATATCCATGACATAGCACATTTTTATCAGCGAACGTGCGCCGGAAAACATGATGCCCGGAGCCTGTGAAATAGCCGAAGCAATCTCCGATACGCCTGCCTCATCCTTTAGATCAATATAGCTGATCTGTCCCTGATACCCATTGTAAATGGTTTCATCCGAAAGCAGCTTCTCGATCTCCTCCCGATGAAAAAGGAAACGGCTGTTGCCCATCATGGAAGACCCTAAAAGCGCATCTTTTGCCATACCATCCAGCGTTACCATAAAAGAAATACTGTTGTGCGTAATCCTGATTTTATCCCCCGGCTGCAAATGATTTTTCTCCATAAAATCACCGGTTGCATATGCATGCCCCGGCTTGATCTGGGTAATCTGCTTATTCTCTTTATCAAAGAATTTAAGCCGGCTGTCCTCGATGGACTGGTAAATAACAGAATTCTTTGCCTCCAGTTTTTCTCCGTGCATATCTTTCAGATTGGATTTTTCTCCGAATACAACCGGCTCAATGCGATAATCCCGGATGGATTCCATCTCATGCAGGATCTCATCGATGGACGCTTTGCTGTCCGCACCCATCGAGATGACCACATAATCGCCGATCTCCGCCTTATCCAGATAGGAATCCGTTCCGTTCATGACGGAAACAACATTGCTGATTCCGCTCGCTACGAACATCGTTGCCAGCAGAATAAAACAAAGCAATATTGCGTTCATTACTTTTTTTCTTTTCAAATCTTTTTTCAAAATACGAAAAAGCATTTTAACGTTCCTCCCCTCGTTTGATGTACTCATCTTACAGGAGAAATTATTAAACAATCCTTAAATGCACATTATGCCTTTCGCACAACAACTGTCGCGCAGAAATCATCTTCCTTAATTTCCGCAAATACTTCCCCATCCATTTTTTGCATCAACTGCCGGCTGATATACAGTCCGAGTCCCGAACCATCCGTCGAGCCGACATTGCTTCCGCGATAAAAAGAATCAAACAGATTTATGAGTTCTTCCTGCTTTAAGCTGCATCCGGAATTTCTTACCGTGATCAGTCTGCAGTCCTCTTCCTCCGAAAAGTCGATGGAAATACACTTGCCGTCCCCGTATTTGATCGCGTTTTCCAAAAGGTTCTGCAACACCTCGATCAGCCGGTCCGCATCCCCTTTCAGCAACAGATCCGTGTAGGATGCAATCTGAAATCCGGTATGTAAATTATGCAGTTTTTCCTCATAAAGTCCCCGGATCGCATCGATCACATGGGACAGATACACTTCCCCCGGATTGACACTCAGTTGCAGGAAATCCTCTCTCGATGCGAGCGTGATCTCATTGACATACTCCTCAATCTCTTTTACGTTCTTTTCAATCCCTTGACATGCTTCGACACGCCGCTTCCCGGTCGTATAAAGATTTTCTGCCAGCGCCTTCGCATACAGCCGGATCGCAGATAACGGCGTCCTGATGTCATGTGTCAGCGACAGGATCAGCGTCTTTTTTTCTTTTTGCAGCGCGAGTTCTTTTTCTTTGTTGCTCTCCAATGTTTCGCGCAGCATATCCATTCCCCATAGGAATCTGCCTAAGAATTTGCTTTTTTCGGCTTTGACCGGCACTGAGAGATTGCCTTTCGCCAGATCCTCGGTCAGCGACTGCATCTGTTCAAACGGCTTTATGATCTTCTTTCCGATATAACAAATCAGAAAAACAGACAGCAAAAACAGAATTCCCAAGGCAATATCCATGAGAATCCAGGTTCTGTCGTCTGTCTGTGTATAAATGATCCTGTAGATTGTTTCGGTTTTATCCTGCACACGCGAAATGCACGGTTCCTGATTATTTGCTGTCACATAATAAACGATATTCGCAAGTGCAATAATAAGCAGCTCCACTCCACAAAACTTTGCTACAAATTTTTTGTAATTATTCATATCGGTATCCCGTTCCCCAAACCGTAATAATGTGTTTCGGCTTCTTCGAATCCTTCTCGATCTTTTCCCTCAGCCACTTGATATGTACCGTGAGCGTCTGCGGCTCCGATTCACTGTTGCTTCCCCAGATGCGGTTGAACAGGTATTCTTTCTTCAATGTCGTTCCTTTATTTTCGACCAGCAGTTTCAGCAGCTGGAATTCCTTTTCCGTGACATTGACCGGTGTTTGGTTCACGGTGAGTGTCTGCGTGACATTGTTCAATTTCAGATTGTCGCATACGATTTCGTCCAATGCATATTTTCGTTTGAAAATGCCGTTGATCTTGGCAATCAGAATATCGATATCATACGGCTTACAGATGTAATCATCCGCGCCGATCTGCAAGCCTTTTAATGTGCTTTCCTTGTCGTCTCTTGCAGTCGCGATCATAATATGTGCGTTTGAAGTCTCCCTTATTTTGGAACAGACGGAATAACCGTCCACCCCCGGCAGACCGATGTCAATCACAACAAGATTGGCACCGTACTGCTCAAAGATCTGAAGTGCCTTCTCCCCAGTGTCCACAAGGCTCACCGTATAATTTTCTTTTCGCAGGAAATCGCACAAAAGTGTTCCGATCTCCCTGTTGTCCTCTACGATAATAATGTCCGGCATTATTTTACCTCATGTCCTGTCACGACCTCAAAGTGATATTTTACAATTCCAAGGTCAATCCTGGAATAAAAACCACCAAGATTTTTGGCTGTTACAATTCCGTTTTTCAGTTCAAAATAAAACTTCTGCTGATTGACAGCAGTTGGTGCAAGACTTACCGCTTCCATACCTTTTTCAAACCATTCGTTCTTCTGATCCGCCTGTCCAAGTTCTGCGATACTTTTGCTTTTATGTGGAACTCCCTGTGTTTCTCCATATCCCAGTGAGATAATAATGAGTAGCTTCTGTCCTCTTTTGATCTGCGCTTTTGATTTTCCATGCGTCATTGCCACCCAGCAGGTATTAAGCCCAAGTTTCTGACATTTCAGCACAATCTTCTCGCCATAATATCCTGCCTTTTCCTGATCATTCTTATTTCCGACAATCGCGATATAATTCTTTACATTTTCAAATTTTCCGTAATGAGCCATAAATGAATCAAAACATTTCGGTTCATCGTAAAAAACCTGTATCGACAGTTTACTTTCCGCATTAACATCTTTTATCAACGCATTGATTTTTTCTCTCTTTGAAGATTCAATTGCCTGATTTTTATACTGTCTTACGCTGTGTCGCGCTTTCATGGTCTCTAATATATCCATCTTTAATATCCTCGCTTTCGTTCAACTGATTAAACCGAGTATACCATATCTTTAAAAAAAAAATTCAATGGTAAAGAAAATCGAGACCATTATAACTTTTTAACTTTCTTTGTTAGTTTTATCATAGTTCTACAGATTTTCCCAGTCAATCTTTTCATTTTTATAAAAGAATTCATGATCATGTTCTCCGATTTTACGCAGCACACGACATGGATTTCCTACCGCAACAACATTATCAGGAATATCTTTTACAACAACACTTCCTGCGCCAATTACTGAATTTTTTCCAATTGTAACTCCCGGAACTATAATAGTCCCTGCGCCGATCCAGACATTTTCCCCAATATGAACGGTCTTGTTATACTGCATCGCATTTTCACGAAGTGATGGCTCAATCGGATGATTCGCAGTTGCTATCGTAACGCTTGGACCAAACCCATATGATTTTCCTCCATTGTTGCTGTTCTTATCCTCGTTACTCTTACCTCACTCCTACCAATATAGCATGCATAGAATTTATTAACAACCGGAAACGCCATAGAAAACAACCGTAAAAAATTTTTTACTTGACTTTAATTTCATTTTTCTGCTAAAATGCAAGAGTTGTAAAAACAAATTAAATACAAGACACATATCAGACAATAAATGTCACCTGTCCACTGTCAGACGGACGGGCAGCATTTGTTGTCTTTTTTTGTTGTTGGAAAGGAAACACTATGGTTATGAAACTCATTCTTGATGCGATTCAAAAATACAACGGAGGAAAAGAAAATGCCTAGAACACGAGGAGAATCCATATTTTTTACAGCGATCACCGCATGGATGATGGTCTATGTCATGACAGTCTATAACACGGTACTCGCAACAGGAAGCTTTACAAATACGACCTTTCTTATTGCATTGAAGGGAATGTGGATAGAGTATATCATCATCGGATTGCTTGCCTATTTCGTGTCCGGTCATCTCTCAAAAAGGTGCGCCTTCCGCGTTGTCCAGCCTGGCGACCGGCCGATTTTTATCATCTTTGCGATCCAGACTTTCACGGTAATCTGGCAGGTTGCATTCGCCAGTGTGATCGGTGTCTATCACGGACATGGATTTACCGCCAACTTTATACCGGATTATCTTATGACCTATTGCAAAAATTTTATCATGGCATTTCCGCTGCAGCTTATTTTTGTAGGACCGCTTGCAAGACTGATCTTCCGGACATTATTTATCAATCATAAGAAAGAAAAAAGCACCAACGAGATTCAGAATGACGATGAGAAAATCGTTGCAAAAACAATGTAAGCTATTTATATGCAAAAGCAATCAAAAAATCAATCGTAAAAAAATACGATTGATTTTTCGATTACTTATACGCATTACAATGAATTAAAAAGTCAGCCGCATCTGATGCCACACAGCGTTTCCGTGTGTGGATTTATCGGACACGCCTTCATCAACAAAACTAAATTTTGCATAATACTTGATCAGTTTTTCCTTGCAGGTCAACACAAGACCTTTTCTGCCCTGCTCTCTTGCATCCTTGATTGCACATTGGATCAGTTGTCCTGCATATCCGTGTTTACGATAATCCGGAAGTGTATTGACACCGAATATCATCTGCCATGCACCATCCTCGTTGTGCATAGCAGCCTTCTCATACATTTCATCTGTCAAATCTGCCTCTACATTTGCAATCTCGTTAAGATCATCCATGGTTGCTGTTCTTATCTTCATTTCTCATTCCCCTAATTTTCATTCTTTCCCTTAAATTTTACCGCATTTTAAGGACAAGTCAATCCAACAACACTCCCTGTGCTCCACTAATATATAAAGTGTGTATCAACGAAGCCAGTTCATCTGTTTGTTGGTTGATAAACGTTTCTCTAACTTTTATAATATTGTACAACACAGTGTTGGATAATGAAAGGAAGAGTTATATGAATGCAATTATCATTTATTATTCCCGTTCTGGAAATACTGAAAAAATAGCAAAACAACTTCCGTCAGATCTGGGTGTCACATGTATGGTATCTCTTAATTGCACATTTGTTTTCTTCTATTTCTTGCAATCCATTATGATCTTCTCACACAGATCATATCCAAGCTCGGAACTGTTCAGTGACAATGTATAATTCTTTGCCATCCCCCACTTCTGATCCGTATAAAATCGATAATTTGTCATACGCCTTTTATCGATATCTGCCATCATTTTTTCTGCTTTCTCTTCGGTAACATTGTACAGTTTACAGATACGCGCCACCTTTTCCGGCATATCCCCATGTATAAAAACGTTCAGCACATTATCTTTGTCTTTTAAGATAAAATCCGCATTCCGTCCTATGATCA
>CAJMHU010000056.1 GCA_905213305.1 uncultured Anaerostipes sp. | reverse complement strand
AATCCGGGCTTGCCCGGGACTTTGGCGTCCGCTTGCAATCCCGGAATGTGCCTTTTGACACTTCCGGTGATTTTGTTTCATTGGAACAAAAGGATAGGAACTAAAAACAAATAGAGAAGGAGAAATAGAATGGCAACAGAATATCAGGTAGAGAACCGAACATTATATATCAAATTAGATGGAGAGTTGGATCACCATCTGGCAGAAAAGGTGAAACACCAGTGTGAGATTATTTTAAAATCTTATCCGATTAAGGATATTGAATTTGATTTTGCAAAATCAGAGTTTATGGATAGTTCGGGAGTCGGGATGATTCTTGGAAGATATAAACAAGTACAGCCGATGGGAGGATGCGTATCGGTAAGTCATATGAATGATTCTATCAAAAGAATTGCACATATGGCAGGACTGCACCAAATTATCAGAGAAAAATAAAGGGAGGATAAAGATGATACATTTGGAATTTAACAGCGAATCAGAAAATGAGGGAATTGCGAGAGTGGTGACGGCGGCATATATGATGAAGTTTGATCCCACCGTGGAAGAGATGGCAGATGTAAAAACAGCAGTCTCGGAAGCCGTAACCAATAGTATTGTACATGCTTATCGAGATACAAACGGAGTCATTCAGCTGGATTTATCCGATGACGGAGCAGTATTAAAAATTGTAATCAAGGATCACGGGGTGGGAATTCCCGATATTCCAAAGGCGATGGAACCGATGTTTACCACAAAGCCGGAAGAGGAAAGGACCGGAATGGGATTTTCTTTTATGGAAGCTTTTATGGATACTGTGGAAGTTAAGTCGGTGGTTGGAAAGGGAACAAAGATTGTGATGACCAAGGTCATTGGAGGAAATAAGAAGCTCCATGGATGACACAAGGGAACTGCTACAGCTTACCAAAGAAGGAGATGAGACTGCAAGAGAGAAATTGGTTCTGGATAACATGGGATTAATATGGAGCGTAGTGAAACGATTTTCCAATCGCGGATACGATCCGGAGGATTTGTTTCAAATTGGCAGCATCGGACTCATGAAAGCAATTGATAAATTCGATTTAAGCTATGATGTAAGATTTTCAACCTATGCGGTTCCGATGATTACAGGAGAAATCAAAAGATTTTTAAGAGATGACGGAATGATTAAGGTCAGCCGTTCCTTAAAAGAAAATGCTTATAAAATTCAGCAGGCGCGGGAAGCTTTTTCTATGGAGCATCAAAGAGAGGCCACCATGGAGGAGATTTGCCAGGCAACGAAACTGGCAAGAGAAGAAATTGTAGTGGCTCTTGAAGCAAATAAAGATGTGGAATCTCTTCATCAGCCGACCTATCAGGGAGATGGAAGAGAAATTCTTTTAATGGAAAAGCTGCCGAAGGAGGAAAATGAAGAAGAGACAGTGCTGAATCATGTGCTGTTGGAGGAATCTTTCAAATGTTTAACGAGAGAAGAGCAGCAAATGATTCATTACCGCTATTTTTCAGGCAAGACCCAGCAGGAGATCGCGAAATTGCTTCATATTTCTCAGGTACAGGTCTCCAGAATGGAAAAAAAGATTCTTCGGAAACTTCGAGAACAAATTCTTGGACATTCAGGGGAAATGTGTTAATATAATTATATGATGTTGGAGTCAAAAGAACTTTTGGACTCCGGCAGTCATACTATTTCAAGTCTAATCAACAAAATCTCGAGGACAAGGATCGTACAATTCTTGAATTCATTTATTTCCCCAGAATAAAGGAGAAGAATATGACATATGAGGAAAAATCGGTAATGGAACTGCGTGAAATTGCCAAAGAACAGAAAATTACAGGAATTTCTGCGCTGAAAAAGAAGGAATTAATCGAAGTATTAGAAAAATATGACAGAGAACAGAAAGAAAAGAAACAGCCTGCAAAGGAGTTTCCTAAAAATATACAAAGTCTGGACAGCGGGCAAAAAGCAAATGGAATCTTAGAAGTGATGCCGGATGGATATGGATTTATTCGCTGTGAAAATTATTTGCCAGGAGATAATGATATTTACGTATCACCTGCACAGATTCGCAAATTTAATTTAAAAACCGGAGATATTTTATCGGGAGCCATTCGGATTAAGACGCAGAGTGAGAAGTTCAGCGCCCTGTTGTTTGTGGAATCAGTCAACGGATATGCTCCGGGAGCGGCGGCAAAGAGAAAACATTTTGAAGATCTGACGCCGATCTTTCCCAATGAGAGACTGAGAATGGAAAGAGAAAATTCTTCTATTTCCATGCGGATGGTGGACCTTTTATCACCGGTTGGGAAAGGTCAGAGGGGGATGATTGTGTCCCCGCCAAAAACGGGAAAGACCACTTTGCTAAAACAGGTAGCGCAGAGTATCAGTTCCAATTATAAGGATATTCGACTGATCGTACTGTTGATTGACGAGCGACCGGAGGAAGTGACAGATTTTAAAGAGTCCATGGAAGGAAAAAATGTAGAAGTGATCTATTCTACATTTGATGAATTGCCGGAGCATCATAAAAGGGTATCAGAAATGGTATTGGAGAGGGCGAAACGTCTGGTGGAGCATAAGGAAGATGTGGTGATTTTACTGGACAGTATTACACGTCTGGCAAGAGCCTACAATTTAACAGTTCCGCCCAGCGGCCGCACCTTGACAGGGGGATTGGATCCTGCCGCATTGTATATGCCGAAAAAATTTTTTGGCGCAGCCAGAAATATGAGGGAAGGCGGCAGCCTTACGATTCTGGCAACGGCCCTTGTGGAGACCGGAAGTAAGATGGATGATGTTATTTTTGAAGAGTTTAAGGGAACCGGAAATATGGAAATTGTTCTGAATCGAAGATTGTCTGAGAAGAGAATTTTTCCTGCGGTTGATATTGCAAAATCCAGCACCAGAAGAGAGGAGCTGCTGCTTCGGAAAGAAGAACGGGATGTTGTCAGCGCCCTTCACAAGGAACTGGCAGGCAATCGATCCGATGAATTTTTGGAACAGATGCTGGATTTATTTAAAAGAACCAAGAACAATCGGGAGTTTATTGAGCTGACCAGACGATCTTTATTGAGAAAATAAAAAAATATTTGCATTCTTTGGTCGGGTATGGTAGAATAAAAAAGCTGTTTATAAAAACAACAAGTGACGAAAGTCAAAGTATGTAGATGTTGGCAAAATCCAACAAAGTTTATTATTAGAAGAGGTGAAAAACATGCGTGAAGGAATCCATCCAAATTATTATCAGGCAAAAGTAGTATGCAACTGTGGAAATGAATTTGTAACAGGATCTACAAAGGAAGATATCCACGTGGAAATCTGCTCTAAGTGTCATTCATTCTACACAGGTCAGCAGAAAGCTACACAGGCTCGTGGACGTATTGATAAGTTCAATCGTAAATATGGTGTCAAGTAGAAAAGTTAGGAATCAGGTTGAGGTTATCATAAATCTCAGCCTTTTCTTTTTATAAGGAGAGTGTTATGGCGGTGCGCATTGGCGGGCAGGCAGTGATGGAAGGCGTTATGATGAAAAATATGGATCGTTATGCGGTTTCTGTCAGAAAGCCCGATGGGGAAATCGAGACAAAGGTAGAAAATTGTGTAAGTTTTACACAGAAGTATCCGGTATTTCAACTGCCGGTTTTCAGAGGAATGGTTAATTTTGTGGAATCTATGGTCATCGGTATGAAGACGTTAAATTATTCTGCAGGCTTTGTGGAGGAGGAAGAAGCCGGAAAATTAGATCAGATTGCAGAAAAATGGATGGGAGAGAAAGGTGAGAAAGTCGTAATGACATTGGTATTGATCGCATCTCTGGTGATCTCCATCGGTTTGTTTATGGTTTTGCCTTATCTGGCATCGGAATTTTTGGGGCAATGGGTGCAGAATCCATATCTTATTTTAGTTGTGGAGGGGCTGATCCGAATTGGAATATTTCTTGGCTATATTGTGTTGATTTCTCATATGGAAGAAATACGCAGAGTATTTATGTACCATGGCGCAGAGCATAAAACAATCAATTGCCTGGAAGCGGGAGAGGATCTGACGCCGGAAAATATAAAAAAGTATTCCAGACTGCATAAGCGATGCGGAACCAGTTTCCTGTTGATTGTGATGATCATCAGCATGGTGTTCTTCTTTTTCATTCGGGCGGACGCTATCTGGCTTAGGATCGTACTGCGTTTATTGTTTCTTCCGCTGGTGGCTGGGGTATCCTATGAGCTGATCCGTCTGGCGGGAAATAGCAGCCATCCGCTGGTGCAGCTGTTCAGTAAACCGGGGTTGTGCCTTCAGAAATTGACAACCAGGGAGCCGGATGCTGCGATGATTGAAGTTGCCATTGCATCGGTGGAAGGTGTTTTTGATTGGAGAGATTATCTTCGCGAGGAACGTAAAAAGGATGAATAGAAGAGAATGGGTCCTGTATGGACAAAAAATATTAGAAGAACAACAGATTGACAATGCTTCCGGTGAAGCGTGGTATTTATTTTCCCATTGTTTTCAGCTGAGCCGGGAAGACTATTTGTTTGGGATGACACAAGAGGTGGAAGAAGGAGAAGCACTGAAACGGTATCAGGAGATGCTGAAAAAGCGTGTAGAGCAGAGAATCCCACTTCAATATCTTCTGGAAACTCAGGAATTTATGGGATATTCTTTTTGGGTGACTCCGGATGTATTAATTCCGAGACAGGATACAGAAATTGTGCTGGAAGAGGTCATGAATGAGAGAATTCATCCAGAGAGTATTTTGGATTTATGTACCGGTTCCGGGTGTATTGCAATTAGTTTGGCGCTGCAGATGAACCCCAGGATTTGTGTGGGAACGGATATCAGTGAAAAAGCGCTGAACGTCGCAAAAGTCAATGGTAAAAATCTTGCGCCTATGGTAGAATTTATTCAAAGTGATCTTTTTGAACATGTGACGGGAACCTATGATCTTATCATTTCCAATCCTCCGTATATAAAAAGCAGAGAGTGTCTTAAACTGATGCCGGAAGTGAAAAATCATGAGCCGATGCTGGCTTTGGACGGGAAAGAAGACGGACTTTATTTTTACAGAAAGATAATCAAAAACGCTGCAGGGTATTTAAATTCTGGGGGAATGCTGGCTTTTGAAATCGGATGGGATCAGGGAGAGGATGTCTCGGATTTGATGCGAAAAGCAGGGTTTCAAAATGTGGCGGTGAAAAAAGATCTTGCCGGACTGGATCGTCTGGTGTTCGGATACTTTAGAGAAGGAGAGAAAGATGTTTGATAGATTAGAAAGTTTAGTGGATCGACTGGATACGGTATTACAGGAATTAAATGATCCGGATGTGGCATCCAATCAGAACCGGTTCCGCGATCTTATGAGAGAACAGAATGATTTAACTCCAATTGTGGAAAAATATAAGGAGTACAAGTCAGAAAAACAAAACGTGGAAGACAGTTTGGAGATGTTGGAGGAAGAGACCGACGAGGAGATGAAGGAACTGGCAAAAGAGGAGCTGGCAGAATCCAAGGCAAATATCGAGCGACTGGAGAATGAATTAAAGATTTTGCTGATTCCAAAGGATCCGATGGATGATAAAAATATCATTGTGGAGATGCGTGCCGGAGCCGGCGGCGATGAAGCGGGGCTGTTTGTTGCTGACGTGGCTCGGATGTATCGAAGCTATGCGGAGGGACGCAGATGGAAGGTGAATACGCTCAGTTTTAACGAGAGCGGCATCGGAGGATTTAAGGAGCTGGTATTTATGGTATCCGGTCAGGGAGCCTACTCAAGATTCAAATATGAAAGCGGAGTTCACCGCGTTCAGAGGATTCCAGCGACAGAGTCCGGCGGAAGGATTCATACGTCGACCATTACTGTGGCAATTATGCCGGAGGTGGAAGATGTGGAAGTTGAGATTGATATGAATGACTGTAAATTTGACGTATTCCGTGCATCTGGAAATGGCGGACAGTGTGTCAATACAACAGACTCTGCGGTTCGATTAACTCATATTCCAACGGGAATTGTCGTATCCTGTCAGGACGAAAAGTCACAGTTAAAGAATAAAGATAAAGCATTAAAGGTTTTGCGTTCCCGTCTATATGAATTGGAACAGCAAAAGGCCCACGATGAAGAAGCTGCAAAGCGAAAAAGTCAGATTGGGACCGGAGACCGTTCCGAAAAGATTCGTACGTACAATTATCCTCAGGGGCGTGTAACAGACCACAGGATCAAACTGACTCTGCATAAGCTGGATTCCATTATGAATGGAGATCTGGACGAACTCATTGATAGTCTGACTGCGGCTGATCAGGCCGCCAAGCTCAGTAATATGGAGCAGGATTAAGAAAACAAAACATGGATGATCAGGGATAAAAATGAGGTAAAAAAATGAAAGACGGATTTATCAAAGTTGCCTGCGCAACACCGAAAGTGAAAGTTGCAGATCCCGTATATAATGCTGAAAAGATCATAGAAATTATCAAAGAGACTGGAACAAGGGGAACCAGTCTTTTGGTGTTTTCGGAGCTGACAATCAGCGGATATACGTGCGGAGATCTGTTTTTGCAGAAACCGCTGCTGGACGAATGTAAAAAACAGTTGTTAAACATTGCGGACGCAACAAAAGATTTGAATATGGTTGTGGTTGTGGGATGTCCATTGACTGTAAAACAAAAACTATATAATTGTGCGGCGGTACTATGCGACGGAAAAATTCTTGGAATTGTACCGAAGACACATCTGCCCAATTACAGTGAATTTTACGAGCTGCGTTATTTTGCATCCGGGCAGGATGTGGAAGAGCTGATTTCTTTGGAAAAGGAACGAATGTGTTGGTTTAGTACTAATCTGTTGTTTGTCTGTGATGAAATTCCGGAATTGGCAATTGCCTGTGAAGTTTGCGAAGATTTATGGGTTCCGCTGCCGCCAAGCACGTACCATGCGATGGCAGGAGCTACCGTTATTTGTAACCCTTCCGCCAGCGTGGAAACCACAACCAAAGAGGTTTATCGAAGAAATCTGATTTCCAATCAGTCTGCCAGACTTCTTGCCGCATATGTCTATGCCAATGCCGGCGAAGGAGAATCAACGCAGGATGTTGTATACAGTGGACATCATGTGATTTGCGAAAACGGATCTGTGCTGGCAGAGGCAAAAAGATTTACCAATGAAGTGATCTATGCGGATATTGATGTGCAAAAATTATCTGCGGAGCGAAGGAAAATGACATCGTTTCCCGGAGGAAACGTACCGCAATATCAGGAGATCCCATTTTCATTGAGGGTAAAAGAAAATCATATTTCCCGAACGTTTCCGAGAAATCCATTTGTGCCGAGTCAGAAGGAAGAGAGAGAAAAACGATGTGACGAGATTTTATCCCTTCAGTCTATGGGATTGAAGAAACGGCTGGAACACACTGGCTGTAAGTATGCAGTGGTGGGGATTTCCGGGGGACTGGATTCCACTCTGGCAGTTCTTGTGGCAGCGCGTGCCTTTGATCTGCTGAAAATCCCAAGGAAAAATCTTATTTGTGTTACCATGCCTTGTTTTGGGACAACAGACCGTACGTATCAAAATGCGGTATCGTTAATTCATGAGCTGGGAGCAACCTTCAAAGAAGTTAATATTGAGAAAGCAGTTCGCCAGCATTTCAAAGATATAGAACATGATGAGGAGCTTCATGACGTCACTTATGAAAATTCTCAGGCGCGCGAGAGAACGCAGATTCTGATGGATATGGCAAATCAATACAATGGAATGGTAATCGGAACCGGAGATATGTCAGAGCTGGCCTTGGGATGGGCAACTTATAATGGAGACCATATGTCCATGTATGCCGTGAACTGCTCCGTACCAAAAACCCTGGTCCGCTATTTGGTACTTTACTATGCAGAGACTGTGGAAAATGCAAAACTGTCAGAGGTCCTAAAGGACGTTTTGGATACTCCGGTTAGCCCAGAATTACTTCCGCCGGTAGACGGGGTCATTTCCCAGAAGACTGAGGATCTGGTGGGCCCTTATGAGCTCCATGATTTCTTCTTATATTATATGCTGCGTTTTGGGTTTCCAAAACAGAAATTGTACCGTATGGCAAGGCAGACCTTTGACGGAATTTATGAAGAAGAAACGATTCAGAAATGGCTGGATAAATTTTATTGGAGATTTTTCAGCCAGCAGTTCAAACGATCTTGTCTGCCGGATGGTCCTAAAGTGGGAAGTGTCGCAGTTTCTCCGAGAGGAGATCTTAGAATGCCAAGTGACGCCAGTCCGTCTGCATGGCTGTAAAATATACGGAGTTTGAAATATGAATCAGGTGCAAATCAGAATCTGGCAAAAATGGATTGGCATTGTGGTTGTCATAGGGCTGTTTGGCGTTATCGCGGGTATTTACACCAAGGTGTTTTGGCTTTATTGGAAAGAACATCGCACAGTACAGCGAGTGTTCGGTGCAACCTACATGACAATGAACAATGAATTTTATAAGGTGGTCAATAATCAGATACGGACGCAGGTAGAAAAAAAGGGAGATCATTTGATCACTCTGGATCCTGCTTTGGATCAGGAAAAACAGAATGCACAAATGCAATATCTTGTGAAAAAGAAAGTGGATGCAATATTTTTAAATCCGGTGGATTGGAAAGGAATTGAGCCGGGGTTAAAAGCAGCAAAAAAAGCCGGAATTCCTGTGATTGTCATTGATACGCCGGTATATCGGGAAGATTTGATTTCCATGACCATTGTCTCGGATAATTATCAGGCGGGAGTACAGTGCGCAAAGGCTATGATGAAAAAGAAAAGCAAAGCAAAAATTGTTTTGCTGACTCACCAAAGTGCAAAATCCGGCGTAGACCGAATTCAGGGGTTTTTGGATACCATTAGAGGGCACAGAGAGTATCAGGTCCTTGCATCTGCGGATACACAGGGACAGATTGAGAGATCTCTTCCAAAAGTGGAAAAAATTATTCAGCAGTACAATCAGGTGGATGTGATTATGGCATTAAACGACCCAGCCGCCATGGGAGCCTTGGCGGCATTGGACAGTAAAAATGCCAGACAGGGAGTGCTTGTTTATGGAGTCGACGGATCTCCGGAGGGAAAGAAGCTGATTCTGGATGGAATGATGGAGGGAACCTCCGCCCAATCTCCGAAAAAGATGGCAGGTACAGCCATTCAATCTGCCTATAAGATTCTGGATGGGAAAACATTGGAGAAAAGAAACGTAGTACCGGTGCAGATGATCACCAGGGAAAATGTAGAGCAGGCAGATGTGAGCCGGTGGCAGTAGGAAGAGGATGTATGGATAGAAAAAATAATAATTTGTACTATTTAAAAATTCTTATGAGCATCATAAATTTTGTGATCCTAGGGTTTCTGTCTCTTGTGTTTCTTGTGACATTAAATCAAATCAATGAAAATTTTTCCGCCAGAAGCTTTTTGGAAAATATCACTTACCTTCCGTCAGAACCGGTTGGATCTGCGGTTATTATATTTATTGCTTTTTTTCTGTTAATTTATATTATTGAAATACGAGGGAAAAAAGGGAAAGCAGTAAAATTATCGGTTTTCTTGTACGGGGTGGAATTACTGCTCTGTCTTTTAATTATGAAATTTTTATATGTGAGTTATAATGGGATTTTGCTTTTGGTGGTTGCAGATATTGTGACAGCCATTCGGGATAAACACAATCGCTTTCTATTTTTAGGAATCATGGGAATTATTTATATTTTTTCCGATTACGGTATCATCTCTATGATGTTTCCAATGATTTCATTTCAGGAATTTCTTGCAGTATATCCGGCAAAGATCAGTACCATTATTTCGGGAATCAAAAATATTCTGATTTCTCTCAACATCATTGTCTTTATTGTCTATATGATTATTTTAATGAGGAATCAAATGAAAGAAAATGCCAGAATTGCACTTTTAAATCTTCAGCTTCAGACGGCAAATATGAAATTAAAAGAAATGAACGAACAGTTAAAGGATTATGCGCAGATGACCGAAAAAATGGTAGAGACAAGGGAGAGAAACCGTATTGCCAGAGAAATTCATGACACGCTGGGACACACCATGACCGGCTTGTCTGCGGGAATCGACGCGTGCATTGCGATGATTGATTTCTCGGTGGATGCTACGAAAAA
>CAJMHU010000055.1 GCA_905213305.1 uncultured Anaerostipes sp. | reverse complement strand
CGGAAGTTTTCTGAGTTTAATAGCCAAGTCGACAAATTAAAGGTTGAAGTACAGAGCATCTTCTTGAACTGCGATTCAAGAAGCATCTTTCGCTACGCTCAGTCAATTAAAGGTTGTAAAATAGAAAAATACGAGAGAAGGTGTAGTTTTGACACAAAAAGAGAATGTCATAGAGGCAATGAGAAAAAATGGTGGATATGCTACCTTTCAGCAATTAAATCAGATTGTTGATTTTAGTACATGGAAGACAAAGACACCACAGGCCAGTGTTCGCCAAATTGTACAGGTTAATGATGAATTCTTTCGTATTAAGCCTGGGTTATGGGCATTAACAGAATACAAGGAAGATGTATTAAGGCGATTTGATATTGTGGAAAATAATGCAAGAAGCGAAGAAATCTTCACACACTCCTATTATCAGGGCATTATTGTTGAACTTGGTAATATGCATAACTATAAGACGTATGTACCTAACCAAGATAAGAACAAGAGATTCCTTGAAAAGAAGTTATGTGACATCACAACAGAGTCACAGCTTCCGAACTTTACATACGAAGAGATTACAAAACGTGCTAAGACTGTAGATGTAATATGGTTTAATGAGAGAAGAATGCCTTATAGATTTTATGAGGTTGAACATTCTACGAATATTACCAATTCGCTTGATAAATTTTATGAGTTGCAGGATTTTAGAGCAGATTTTTACATTATTGCAGACGAGAGTCGTAAGTCACAGTTTAATAGTCTAATCGAAAGAAATATTTATAGTAGTATTCGAGATTATGTAAAATTTTTCAGTTACGACCACCTTGTTAATCAGTACACAAAGGAAAGTGAACTGATACAAATGGATAGGCTATAAGAATCAAAGGAGGAGCTGTATGATCACGAATTTTGATTATCTAAAGAATGAATCTAAATTTTCATCTTTTGCATCTGTTGCTATATCCGCAGAAAAAATCATTCTTATGGATCCGGAAGCTAGTATTATTAATAGTCGTAGAGCAATGGAATTTGCCATAAAGTGGATGTACTCTGTTGATAAGGAACTGGAGATGCCTTATCAGGACAATCTGCAGAGCTTGATGAATGCAGAGGATTACAGGCAGATCGTGGGACCAGATCTCTGGAAACGAATGGATTATATTCGCAGGTGCGGCAATAATGTGGCTCACAGCAATAAGAAGCTGGGCAGAGACGAAGCAATGCTTTGCTTGGAGAATCTTTTTATCTATTTGGACTATATTGCCTATTGTTACTCAGATCAGTATGAGGAGAGAACCTTTAATCAAGGGCTGATCACAGAGCGTATTGAGAAGGCTAAGGCTTCAAAAGAGGCTGCTAGTGCGACAAAAGAAGAGCTTGCTAAGGAACAAGAAAAATCAGCCAAACAAGAACTTGATCTGAAAAAGCTGATTGCAGAGAATGCGTCTCTGAAAGAAGAACTGTCAGCTCGTAGACAGGAACAGCAGCAGACTTATGTGCCAAAGCCTCTTGATTTGTCTGAATATAAAACAAGAAAGCTTTACATAGATTCCATGTTAACGGATGCCGGTTGGACAGAAGGCAAAGACTGGATCAATGAAGTAGAGCTTCCGGGTATGCCTAATAAGTCGGAAGTTGGATATGCTGATTACGTTTTATACGATGATATGCACAGACCATTGGCTGTGATTGAGGCGAAGAGAACCTGTGTGGATGTGGCAAAAGGAAGGCAGCAAGCAAAACTATATGCAGATTTATTAGAACAGAAATATAAAAGAAGACCGGTGATTTTTCTTACAAATGGATTTGAAACACATATCATTGATGGACAATATCCTGAGAGAAAATGTTCCGTTATTTATTCAAAGAGAGACTTGGAGAAGTGGTTCAATTTATTGACCATGAGGACAAGTCTTAAGTTCGTTTCTGTAGATAAAAATATTGCAGGCCGTTATTACCAGGAATCTGCCATTAAGGCGGTATGTAACAGCTTCGATGAGAAGAATCGTAGAAAGGCTTTATTGGTTATGGCAACTGGTTCTGGAAAGACAAGAACCGTGATTGCCTTGTGTGATTGTTTATTAAAGGCTGGATGGGTGAAAAACATTTTATTCCTTGCAGACAGAAATTCATTGGTTACACAGGCGAAGCGAAGCTTTGTAAATATGTTGCCGAACCTATCATGTTCAAATCTGGTAGAAGAGAAGGATAATTATAATGCACATTGCATTTTTTCAACTTACCAGACCATGATTAATTGCATTGATACGGTGGGAGACGATGAGGGAAAACTATTTACCTGCGGACATTTTGATCTGGTTATTTGTGACGAAGCACATAGATCCATCTACAATAAATACAAAGACATTTTCACATATTTCGATGCTCCGTTGGTAGGCCTTACTGCAACTCCTAAGGATGAAATTGATAAGAACACTTATGAAGTGTTTGAACTGGAAAACGGTGTGCCAACATATGGCTATGATCTGGCGCAGGCGGTAAAGGATGGTTACCTTGTAGACTATGTATCAGTGGAATCTAAGCTGAAATTCATTGAGCAAGGAATTGTATATGATGAGTTATCAGATGAGGATAAGGAAGCATATGAGGAAACGTTTGAGGGTGAACAGGGTGAGATGCCCGAGGCAATTGCATCTTCTGCGTTAAATACCTGGATCTTTAATGAGGATACTATAAAGCAGGTGTTAAATACATTGATGACGGAAGGTATCAAAATTGATTATGGTCAGAAGATTGGAAAGACAATCGTCTTTGCCAAGAACCATGATCATGCCGAAAAAATACTGGAAGTATTCCATAAAGAATATCCACATCTTCCAGATTATGCAAAGGTTATTGATAATTATATGACCTATGCACAGAGTGCTATTGATGAGTTCTCTGATCCTAAGAAAATGCCACAGATTGCAATCTCAGTAGACATGTTGGATACAGGAATCGATGTGCCGGAAGTATTAAATCTTGTGTTCTTCAAAAAGGTTATGAGTAAGGCAAAATTCTGGCAGATGATTGGACGTGGAACACGACTTTGTCCTGGACTTCTTGATGGTGAAGATAAGCAGAAGTTTTATATATTTGATTTTTGTGGAAACTTTGAGTTCTTTAGAATGAATAAAGGCAAAGCAACCGCAAACATGATTGCACTTCAGGGAGCTATCTTTAATCTAAAGTTCGAAATTTCATATAAGCTTCAGGATATTGATTACCAGATTGATAGATTGATTGCTTACCGCAAGGCGCTAGTGAAGCAGATGAGTGAGAAGGTACAGGAATTACCGAGGGATAATTTTGCAGTCCGACAGCATTTGAAATATGTGGATTTATACGCAACAGAGGCAAATTATCAGGTGCTCACCTACGAGGATACCTTGATAGTGCGAGAAGAGGTTGCTCCACTTATCTTGCCTGATGGTGATGAAGCAAGTGCGGTCCGATTTGATGCACTCATGTATGGAATTGAATTGGCATATCTGATTGGAAAGAAATATACAAGGGCTCGTTCAGATCTGCATAAGAAAGTTGCAGGAATAGCGAGTGTTGCAAACATACCAGAGATCCAGGCCCAATCAGAATTGATTAATAAGATATTGAATACAGATTATGTGGATAATGCAGGAATTAACGAGTTTGAAGAAATCAGAGAAAAGCTTCGTGATCTGATGAAATATATCCCACGAGGCAAAATCAAATATGAGACTAATTTTTCAGACGAACTGCTTTCTGCCACCTGGAAGGAATCTGAACTGGAAAATGATGAGTTGAAGAATTACAAGGCAAAGGCAGAGTACTATATTAGACAACACCAAGATAATGTTGCCATCGCAAAGCTTAAGACGAATCAGCCATTGACTGAGACAGACATTGAAACATTAGAGGAAATTCTTTGGAAAGAAGTTGGAACCAAACAAGATTATGAACATGAGATTGGTACAAAACCACTAGGGGAATTTGTTCGCGAAATCGTAGGGCTTGATATGAATGCGGCAAAGGAAGCATTCTCAGAATACTTGACTAGCACAAGCCTGGATAGCAGACAGATTTACTTTGTGAACCAAATCGTAGAATACATAGTTCATAATGGAATGATGAAAGATCTCTCTGTCTTGCAGGAGTCACCGTTTACAGATCAGGGAAGTGTGGTAGAGATATTTACTGATTTGACGGTGTGGATGGGAATCAGGAAGGTTATAGAGTCGATAAATGCCAATGCGGCAGCGTAAAAAATAATTAACAAAGGATTTCTAATTATTATGTCAAATGATACAGAATTTGATGCTGTTGTTTCATTTTGGTCTGAACGTGGAATGAATGTAAGTAGAGTACCGCGCTCTAATATATCAAACTCAAACCTATAGAAAGTGCCTGTATCTGTTGAAGAGAATGTTGTCAACTCTTCATCAGTAAAAGTGACAGAAAAGATAAGTGGTGTAGATAAAAATGAGCTCTATACCATTATAAACTGTGTTGGAAAAAATGAACCATCATACTAGCAAATAACATAGTAGGCGATAAGAAGTCTATGAGTGCTAAAATCACAAAGCAATATCCAAAGAATGGAACGCAACTTAACAAGATATTCAAGCCATTTTATAAGACACTTGCAAAAATAAAGAAATAACAAGAAAGAGGCCAGAACGATAAAGGATGGCACGATATCGCCTAAGTCGAAGGCAAGTTCTTCTAACTCTGGCAATATAAAGATAAAAATATGAAAAAAGTATTTGACAAAGAGTATTGTGTATGATAGTATAATACACGGTTCGTTGGTCAAGCGGTTAAGACGCCGCCCTCTCACGGCGGAAACACGGGTTCGATTCCCGTACGGACTGTTACTATTATAAATATAATAGCCCAACCCGAAAAAATGTTGTCGTATGACAGCATTTTTTTATTTAATCATAGGAAATTCCTTCCTATGATTAAATAACGCTCCGCGAGCTGCGCATCCTCGCGGAAATAAAGTTTATGATGGAGAAACGGCGGCAGAGGCTTTGGAAAATGTGGAAACAGTTATTTCCGAATGGATAGAGACGGCAAAGGCTATTGGGCGGGAAATTCCAGTGCCAAAAGGAAAATTGATGTACGCATAATGAAAAATCCAGTGTTTTCATGGAATCATCCGTGAAAACACTGGATTTTTACGAAATAAACTTCTTTACAATTCAATGGTCAGCTCCACAGGACAGTGATCTGAACCGAATACATCGGTATGGATAGCTGCTCCGGTGAGACTGGAATCGAGCCGTCTGGAAGTGATGAAATAATCGATCCGCCATCCGGCGTTTTTCTCACGGGCTTTAAAGCGGTAGGACCACCAGGAATAAATGCCCTCGGCATCCGGATAAAAATAACGGAAGGTATCCGTAAAACCAGCGCTTAAAAGTTCAGTCATTTTTTCCCGTTCTTCATCGGAGAAACCAGCATTTTTGCGGTTGGTCTTTGGATTTTTCAGATCAATCTCCGTATGTGCAACATTTAAATCGCCGCAGAGAATGACCGGCTTTTTACGGTCTAGCTGCAGGAGATAGGTACGGAAAGCGTCTTCCCACTCCATACGGTAGGAAAGTCGTGCCAGTTCATTCTGGGAGTTTGGAGTGTAGCAGGTGACAAGATAGAACGTATCATATTCTAGTGTGATCACCCGGCCTTCGGTATCATAGATGGCAGTTCCGATGCCGCGTGTGACGTTAAGTGGTTCTTTTTTAGCAAAAATAGCAGTGCCGGAGTAGCCCTTTTTTTCGGCATAATTCCAGTATTGGTGATAATCCGGCAGATCGAGTGTGATCTGTCCTTCCTGCAGCTTAGATTCCTGGATGCAGAAGAAATCGGCATCTGCGGCATGAAAATAGTCGAGAAATCCTTTTTGTACACAAGCGCGCAGTCCGTTGACATTCCATGAGATAAGTTTCATAGCTGATATCCTCCTAAAGTAGATTTTCCTAAATTATATACATATGTGAGAGAAAGTACAAGTTTGGTTATGGTCTGCGAACTGTAACTTCGCAGACCTATATAAAATGGAAATAAAGTTAAAAAAATACTTGACGCATGGCTTGGCCTATGGTAGTATAATACACGGTTCGTTGGTCAAGCGGTTAAGACGCCGCCCTCTCACGGCGGAAACACGGGTTCGATTCCCGTACGGACTGCTGAAGTTCTTACCAGATATGGTAGGAACTTTTTTGTTTTATAAAATAAAAATATAAAATCCCTTGAAATCAGGGAAAAAGAGTGATATGATAACAAAAGTAACATAGAAACTAAGGTTGAGAGAGGGCAGATGTCCTCTCTCAAATTTTTGTGAAAATGTGTTTTATGTCAAAGAAAAGAGGTGGTAATATGTCAAAGGCAAGTACTTATGAGGCAAAGACAGAACAACTGATTCTTCCGATTCTGGAGCGTATGCAGTTTGAACTGGTAGATGTAGAATATGTCAAGGAAGGCAGCACGTATTATCTGCGGGCGTATATTGACAAAGAGGGCGGCATTACAATCAACGATTGTGAAGCGGTGGCACGTGAGATGAATGAACTGCTCGACCGTGAAGATTTCATTCCGGATTCCTATACATTTGAGGTAAGTTCTCCGGGACTTGGAAGACCTTTAAAGAAAGAAAAAGATTATGTCCGCAATATGGGCAAAGAAATTGAGATCCGTACCTACCGTGCGATCGACCGCTGTAAGGAATTCACAGGAATTTTAAAAGCGTATGATGATACATCTGTGACGATTGCAGATGAGAACGACAAAGAGACCACCTTTTTAAAGACAGATATTGCACTGATCCGACAGGCAATTGATTTTTAGGACAATGACTTATAGAGCAGTTTATAGAAAAGTCCGTTTTGCGGAGGTAAACTGCGCAGGAGATATCGCTTATGCGATACCTCATATGTGGAAAACACGATAAATATATATGGAGGATAAAAATCATGAATAATGAGTTATTGGATGCGTTAACGATACTGGAGAAGGAGAAAAATATCAGTAAAGAAACGCTGCTTGAGGCAATTGAAAATTCCCTTTTAACTGCCTGCAAAAATCATTTTGGAAAGGCTGACAACGTAAAAGTTGTGATTGATCCGGACACCTGCGAATATCATTGTTATCAGGAAAAAACAGTGGTAGAGACTGTGGAAGATCCGATTGAGCAGATCTCTTTGCAGAATGCGCAGATGATCAATGGAAAATATACACTGGGCGATATTGTTCAGGTAGAAGTAAAATCCAAAGAATTTGGACGTATTGCAACACAGAATGCCAAGAATGTGATCTTACAGAAGATCCGTGAAGAAGAACGGAAAGTGATTTACGATGAGTATTTCAGCATGGAAAAAGAAGTAGTGACAGGTGTTGTCCAGCGTTATGTCGGACGCAATGTCAGTATTAATCTTGGAAAGGCAGATGCACTCCTGACCGAAAGTGAGCAGATCAAGGGGGAAACCTTCCAGCCAACCGAACGCATTAAGGTATATATTCTGGAAGTGAAGGCAACCTCAAAGGGACCGAAGATTCTTGTTTCCAGAACACATCCGGAGCTTGTCAAGAGACTTTTTGAGTCAGAGGTTTCCGAAGTGCGGGATGGTATTGTTGAAATTAAGGCAATCTCACGTGAGGCAGGAAGCCGTACAAAAATCGCGGTATGGTCGAACGATCCGGATGTAGATCCGGTTGGCGCATGTGTCGGAATGAACGGAGCACGTGTCAATGCGATCGTTAATGAGCTGCGCGGAGAAAAAATTGATATCATTACATGGGATGAGAATCCTGCAATTTTGATTCAGAATGCATTAAGTCCTGCAAAGGTTATTTCCGTTATTGCGGACGCTGACGAGAAAGCAGCAAAAGTTGTGGTTCCGGATTACCAGTTATCGCTTGCTATTGGTAAGGAAGGACAAAATGCCCGTCTGGCAGCCCGCCTGACTGGATTTAAGATTGATATCAAGAGTGAGACGCAGGCAAGAGAGTCCGGAGATTTCCTTGATTACGAAAATGATTATGAAGACGATGAGTATGATGATAATTATGAGTATGATGAGGAAGGATATTACAAAGATCCGGATGCCACAGAAGAAATTCCTACCGAAGCAGAAGCATCAACAGAAGAAGCGTCGGTAGAAGAAACATCAGCAGATGAGACTTCTTTTGAGGAGTAATTATGGCAAATAAAAAAATTCCATTGCGCAAGTGTGTCGCCTGTAATGAAATGAAGGAAAAAAAAGAAATGATCCGGGTAATTAAGACACCGGAAAATGAGATTATGCTGGATGCCACCGGTCGTAAAAACGGCCGTGGAGCATACATCTGTGCAGATCCTGGGTGTCTTCGCCTGGCAAGAAAAAACAAGGGACTTGAGCGCTCCTTAAAGACTGCAATTCCACAGGAAGTGTATGAGAGTCTGGAAAAGGAGATGAGTACACTTGCATGATAGCGTATTATCCATGCTTTCCATAGCCGCAAAGTCGGGAAATGTTGTAAGCGGTGAGTTTTCTACAGAAAAAGCAGTAAAAACAGGTCATGCATATCTCGTGATTGTCTCTGTGGAGGCATCCGGGAACACAAAAAAGAGTTTTTGTAATATGACGGATTTTTACCATGTGCCATGCTACTGTTACGGAAGCAAGGAAGCACTTGGACGCTGTATCGGAAAAGAATTCCGTGCATCACTTGCCGTGACAGATGAGAATCTGGCGAGAGCCGTAGAAAAGAAGCTCAAAGAGCGCACCGTATAAAAATATAAAACTGAATAACGGAGGTAAATTCATTTATGGCAAAAATGAGAGTTCATGAACTCGCGAAAGAGTTAAATATAAAATCACAGGATATTTTGGATAAATTAAAAAATACAAAGTTTGACGGAAAAAGTGCATCCAGCAATATGGAAGATGAAGCACAGGCACTGATCCGCGGAGCTTTTGCAAAAGAGACAAAATCGGCAGCAGATGCAAAAAAACCGGAAGCTGCAAAGACTGGTGCAGGAAAACCAGCGGATGGAAAGGAACGTCCAAAGAAGAAATCCAGCATCACAGCCGTATTTAATGCACAGTACAGCAAACAGTCCAGAAAGCCGGCAAACGGAAATAACAACAACCGTGGAAACGGAAATGGAAACGGTAATAACAGAAGACGGGAGGACAATAAGCGTCCGGCACAGCACAGCATCATTCGTCCGCGTCCGGTCGGGGAGCGTGCTATGCGTCCGATCAGTGAGCGTACGCCTTCGCCGACAGCGGATCTTGAAGTAAGTAAGCCGGCAAACAATAAACCGGCAGAAAACACAAATACCCGCAACAGCCAGGAAAACCGCGGAAACAACAATCATTCCGGTGGCGAGAGAAACAACAGACCGCAGAATGACAGAAACAATGACAGAGGCGGGGAGAGAAATAATAACCGTCATCAGGGAGATAGAAACAATAACAATCGTCCGAACGGAGACAGAAACAACAGCCGTCCACAGAACGACAGAAACAATAACGGCAGAAAGAACCGTTTCAGTAAAGAGCCGGCAGCAGTTGCAGCACCGGAAGAAATCCGCGGAAAGGACTCCCGTGGAAATAATGACCGCCGCAATAACAACAATAATCATCGGAAAGATCATGATAAACTCGGCGGAAAGAAACAGGAAAATTATGTAAACCTTGAGAAGCACGGCGGCAGAAAGAAACCACAGCAGCAGCCGAAGCCGAAGGAAGATGAAAATGTAATCAAGACGATCACACTTCCAGAAAAGATGACAATCCGTGATCTGGCAGACAAGATGAAACTGCAGCCATCTGCCATTGTAAAGAAACTCTTTATGAAGGGTGAAATGGTAACGGTAAATCAGGAAGTAGATTTTGAGACAGCGGAAGAAATCGCACTGGAGTTTAACTTTATCTGCGAGCCGGAGGAGAAGATTGATGTCATCGCGGAACTCTTAAAAGAGGATGAAGAAGATCCGAAGAATCTGGTCCCACGTCCACCGGTTGTCTGTGTTATGGGTCATGTCGATCATGGTAAAACATCCCTGCTGGACGCGATCCGTTCCACACGTGTGACAGACCGCGAGGCCGGTGGTATTACCCAGCATATCGGTGCATCTGTGGTGTCCATCAATGGACAGAAGATCA
>CAJMHU010000054.1 GCA_905213305.1 uncultured Anaerostipes sp. | reverse complement strand
AGGGGTGTCATAGCTGTATGAGCGCCAGAGGAATTAAAAAGCAAAATGCAAAAACAGTGACAACAACGCTTCGCGGCGCTTTTGAAAAAGATGATACATTAAAATGGCATTTTATGATGCAGGCAGGAAAATAAAAGAAGGGAGAAAATAGAGATGTCAAAACCAACAAAAGCCTTGGTAATTTTCAGCGGAGGACAAGACAGTACCACATGTCTGTTTTGGGCAAAGCAAAAATATGAGGAAGTCCTTGCTATTTCCTTTGACTATGGACAGAGACATCATCTGGAACTGGAGTGCGCCCGAACGTTATGTAAGAATCACGGAATTGAGCATCATGTTTTAAATATGGAACTTTTAAACCAATTAGCACCCAATGCGCTGACCAGAACAGATGTTGAAGTGGATCATGACGCGCCGGAAGAGGGAACTCCCAATACCTTTGTAGACGGAAGAAATATGCTCTTTCTAACATTTGCAGCAGTTTTTGCAAAACAGAGAGGAATTCATATTTTGGTTACCGGAGTATCACAAAGTGATTTCAGCGGTTATCCAGATTGCCGCCATGTCTTTATTTCATCCTTAGAAACGACGCTGACACTGGCAATGGATTATGACTTTGAGATTATTACGCCAATGATGTGGATTGATAAAAAAGAGACCTGGGCAATGGCAGATCGTCTGGGAGTTTTTGATATCATTCGGAATGAGACGCTGACTTGCTATAATGGCGTCATGGGAGACGGATGCGGCGAATGTCCGGCGTGCAAACTTCGGAATCGGGGACTGCAGGAATATTTGGAAAACTCATAAAAGGTATTGATAAAATTTTAACAAAAATGTATAATAGAATACAAGGAGAATTCCTAAACTGTAACTGTACATTAGCAACAGAGGAATAGAAGGAGATGTTGTTATGGCAAGATTTACGTTACCAAGAGACTTGTACTTTGGCGAAGGAGCACTTGAGACACTAAAGACAATCAAAGGGACAAAAGCAGTATTATGCCTGGGAGGAGGATCTATGAAACGTTTCGGTTTTGTGGATCAGGTGATCGGGTATTTAAAAGAGGCAGGAATTGAGACAAAGCTTATTGAGGGCATTGAGCCGGATCCTTCTGTGGAAACGGTTATGAGAGGCGCACAGGAGATGAGGGAGTTTGAGCCGGACCTTATTATTGCGATGGGAGGAGGTTCCCCGATTGATGCGGCTAAGGCTATGTGGGTGTTTTATGAGCATCCTGAAACAACGTTTGAAGATATCAAAGATCCATTTACGATTCCGCCGCTTCGCAGCAAAGCAACTTTTATTGCGATTCCATCCACCTCTGGTACGGCAACGGAGGTAACGGCATTTTCTGTAATTACTGATTACAGTGCGGGAATTAAATATCCGTTGGCGGACTTTGAAATTACACCGGATGTTGCAATTGTTGATCCTGCGCTGGCAGAGACTATGCCGAAGACATTAACAGCGCATACCGGAATGGATGCCCTCACGCATGCAATTGAGGCGTATGTGGCGGGATTGCATTCCCCGTTTTCTGACCCGTTGGCGTTGCAGGCAATTGAGATGATTTTCGATCATCTTAAAGCTTCTTATGAGGGAGATATGGAGGCAAGAGGAAATATGCATATTGCACAGTGTCTGGCAGGAATGTCATTTTCCAATGCGTTATTGGGAATTGTACATTCGCTGGCGCATAAGACGGGAGCTGTTTTTGATACCGGTCATATTCCGCATGGCTGCGCCAATGCAATTTATCTTCCGTATGTGATTCAATTTAATGCGAAGGTATGTGAAGACCGTTTTGCAATGATTGCGAGAAAGCTTGGGCTTCCGGGAGTCACAGATAAAGCGTTAACGTTATCGCTAATTCGGGCAGTGCAGGAATTGAGAGCAAGTCTTGATATTGTATCCAATTTAAAAGATTTTGGAGTAAATGAGGAAGAATTTTTAGAAAAGAAACATATGATTGCAGAGAGAGCTGTGGGAGATGCCTGTACAGGTTCTAACCCTAGAGAGACGTCTGTCGAAGATATGGAAAAAGTCTTAGAATGCATTTATTATGGGAAGGATGTCACTTTTTAAAAAACTCAGCTGAATGCGCGGAGCATATGAAAGCAAAAAGATCAACAGGGAAATGGAATGGTTTTTAGGAATCATTCCATTTCCCTGTTTTATACTATCAGGATACTTCGTGGCGCGAAAATGTCCGGATTTGGCGGAAGGCAAAAGTAATTGCACAAATGGCAGCAATGGCGTCCGCAATTGGAGCAGAGAACATAACGCCTTCAATTCCCATAAAGATTGGAAGCACAATCATCAGCGGCAAAAGAAAAAGAATCTGTCTGGTTAGAGACAGGAAAATACCGCGGCTTGCCTTTCCGATCGCGGTAAAGAAATTGGAGGTAATCGGCTGAAGACCGTTGATGAATGTACAGAATAAGAAGATACGGAAAAATTTTTCTGCAAATTGAAAGTACGCTTCACTCTCTGAACCAAAAATCCCAATAATCTGTCTCGGAAATAATTGAAAACAGAGGAAAGATACAGTGCTGATCGCTGTTGCGGCAAAAGCGGCTTTCAAATAGGCTTCCTTGACACGTTTTAATTTGTTGGCTCCGTAATTGTAACTGATAATCGGCTGAAGTCCTTGAGAAATTCCGATGTTGATGGAGAAAAATATCATATTGATTTTTGTGATAATTCCAGCGCATGCCAGAGGAATATCACTTCCGTACGAAGATTTTGCGCCATAATGAATCAAAATGTTGTTCATAACAATCTGGACAACCATTAAAGAAACCTGATTAAAAAAGGGCGCCATTCCAAGAGAAATAATCTTTGAGACTTTTTCTTTACAAGGCGTTAAGGTTTCTCTGGTTAATTTCACCGTACGAAATTTTCTTAGATATGCGATGACCATAATTCCGGAAACGACCTGTCCGATGACTGTTGCCCAGGCGGCGCCGGCAATGCCCATATCAAAGGTAAAAATTAACAAAGGATCAAGGATTGTATTTATGATGGCTCCTGTCAGAGTACAGACCATGGAAAATCTGGGGCTTCCATCTGCACGGACTAAATTTGTTCCTCCGGTTGTAAGAATTAAAAACGGAAAACCGAAGGAGGTGATGCCTGTGTAAATCAGAGAGTATCCCATAACATCCGGAGTGGCTCCGAAAAGCCCCATCATTGGTTTCAGAAAGAAACGGGTAATCAGACATAAAAACAATCCAAGAGAGAACAGCATAGTAATTGCATTTCCGGCAAATTTTGCAGCCTGCTGTTTTTCATCTCGCCCCATACAAAGATTAAAATTTGCAGCGCCTCCGATGCCGCACATAAGCGCGATGGCAGTGCAGGTAATGACCAGAGGAAAAGCAACATTCGTTGCGGCATTTCCAAGCATTCCGACACTTCTTCCGATAAAAAACTGATCAACCATATTGTACAGAGCGCTGACTAACATTGCGATAATGCTGGGGATTGCAAAACGAACAAGAAGCGCACTGATTTTTTCGGTTCCCAACGGGTTTGCAGTGTTTGTTTGTTCCATAATAAAGTATGACCTCACTTTTCTGTTTGTTTTCAAATATCTTGTCATAAAATGTAAGACAAGACTATTACAGTATAATATAAAATAGAAAAGAGTACAATAAGTATGGAGGAATCTATGTTTTGTTAAGTTATAATTTAAACATGAATTTAAGAAAATAAGAGAAAATTCTATATAATATCTGATAATATAATCAAAAATCATATAAAAACTAATAAACTGAAAACTTAAGAAAAAAATACTTTACAAATAGAAAAGAGTTTTGTATGATTAGGAACAGCAAAGTAAGAAGGCAGCACAGAAAGGAAGAATGAGAATGATGAGACAGACAAATCAAAAATTTGGATTGTATGATTCAAGTTTTGAGCACGATAACTGTGGGATCGGAGCCTGTGTAAATATCAAAGGAAGAAAAAATCACCAAACGGTTGACAATGCATTGAAAATTGTTGAGACATTGGAGCATAGAGCAGGAAAAGACGCCTCCGGAGAAACCGGAGACGGTGTGGGAATTATGCTGCAGATTTCTCATAAGTTTTTTGAAAAAGCCTGTCAGGAAGCCGGAATTGCCATTGGCGGAGAGAGGGAATACGGCATCGGAATGTTCTTTTTTCCGGAAGATGAATTAAGGCTGCGTCAGGCAAAGAAAATGTTTGAAATTATTATTGAGAAAGAGGGTATGACATTCCTTGGATGGCGGGAGGTTCCCAACGATCCGGCAGTTCTGGGGAAGAAAGCAGTGGAATGTATGCCGAAGATTTTACAAGGGTTTGTTGCAAAACCCGCCAATGTAAAAAAAGGACTTGAGTTTGATCGTAAATTATATATTGCGAGAAAGGTATTTGAGCAGAGCAATGAAGAATCCTATGTGGTTTCTCTATCCAGCCGTACCATTGTTTATAAAGGAATGTTTTTGGTAGATCAGCTTCGTACCTTTTTTAAAGATCTTCAAGATCCGGCCTATGAATCCGCGATTGCGCTGGTTCACTCAAGGTTTAGCACGAATACCACGCCAAGCTGGGAAAAAGCGCATCCATATCGCTTTATTGTGCATAATGGAGAAATTAATACCATTCGTGGGAATGCAGATAAAATGCTTGCCAGAGAAGAGAATATGGAATCTGAGTATTTAAAAAACGAAATGCATAAATTAATTCCGGTGGTAAATCCCAACGGATCAGATTCTGCAAGACTTGATAATACCCTGGAATTTCTTGTGATGAGTGGAATGGATCTCCCTCGTGCTGTAATGATTACCATTCCGGAGCCATGGGAAAATAATAAAGTGATTACACAGGAAAAACGAGATTTTTACCAGTATTATGCAACGATGATGGAACCTTGGGACGGACCTGCTTCTATTTTATTTACGGATGGAGATCAAGTAGGAGCAGTGCTGGACCGAAATGGTCTGCGTCCTTCGCGATATTATATTACAGACGATGGACAGTTGATTTTATCTTCTGAAATCGGAGTTTTGGACATTGATCCTACAAAAATTGTAGTGAAAGAACGGCTTCGTCCGGGGAAAATGCTGTTGGTAGATACTGTAAAAGGGGAAGTGATTGCCGATGATGTCGTGAAGGAAAATTATGCAAAAAAAGAACCTTACGGAGAATGGCTGGACAGCAATCTGTTGGAATTAAAGGATTTAAAAATACCCAATGAATCCGTTCCTGCTTATGGAAAAGAAGATCGGGAAAAACAGTTGAAGGCATTTGGTTATACTTACGAAGAAATCAAAACGGCAATTCAGCCGATGGCGCTCAATGGAAGTGAGGCGATTTCGGCGATGGGAACGGATACGCCGCTGGCTGTTTTGTCGAATCGTCATCAGCCATTGTTTAATTATTTTAAACAATTATTTGCACAGGTGACCAATCCGCCGATTGACGCAATTCGAGAAGAATTGGTGACGTCTACGACGGTATATGTAGGAAAAGAAGGAAACATTCTGGATGAAACACCAGAAAACTGCCGTGTGTTAAAGGTAGAAAATCCGATTCTTACCGATACGGATCTTTTAAAAATCAAAAGAATGAAAAAAGAAGGATTTGCGGTTGTAGAGCTTCCGATTACCTATTATAAAAACACGTCTTTGGAGAAGGCTCTGGATCGTTTGTTTGTGGAAGCAGATCGCGCGTACCGGGATGGAACGAATATTATTATTCTTTCTGACAGAGGTGTGGATGAAAATCATGTTGCGATTCCTTCGCTGCTTGCGGTATCTGCCATGCATCAGCATCTGATTAAGACGAAGCGCCGTACTTCGGTTGCCTTAATTTTAGAGAGCGGAGAACCAAGAGAGGTTCATCATTTTGCAACACTGCTCGGCTACGGAGCGTGTGCGGTAAACCCATACCTGGCATTGCAGAGTATTCAGAAATTAATTGATGAGAACATGCTGCACAAAGATTATTACGCGGCAGTAGAAGATTATACCAGTGCAGTACTTCATGGAATTGTAAAGATTGCATCCAAAATGGGAATCTCAACGCTTCAGTCTTATCAGGGATCACAGATCTTTGAAGCCATAGGGATTAATACGGATGTTGTAAATAAATATTTTACCAATACGGTGAGCCGTGTGGAAGGTATATCTTTAAAAGATCTGGAAAAGGATGTGGATGCCCGCCATGCGTCAGCGTTTGATCCGCTTGGGCTGGAAAATGATTTGACATTGGAAAGCGCGGGAAGTCATAAATACAGAAGCGGAAAAGAGCAGCACCTTTACAATCCAAGAACGATTCATACCCTGCAGACTGCGGCAAGAACCGGAAGCTATGAGCTGTTTAAACAATATACAGCGATGATAAATGAGGAATTGGAGCCTGGAAATTTAAGAGGATTGCTGGAATTTGATTATCCTCAAAAAGGTATTCCGATTGAAAAAGTAGAAAGTGTCGATTCCATTGTAAAACGTTTTAAAACTGGAGCTATGTCTTACGGTTCTATCTCTGGAGAAGCGCATGAAACTCTTGCGATTGCCATGAACACTCTGGGAGGAAAGTCAAACAGCGGAGAAGGCGGAGAAAGACCGGAACGCTTAACTGTTGGAAGAGATGGTCTGAACCGTTGTTCTGCAATTAAGCAGGTAGCATCCGGAAGGTTTGGTGTAACCAGTGAATATCTGGTCAGTGCGAAAGAAATTCAAATTAAAATGGCACAGGGAGCAAAACCGGGAGAAGGCGGACACCTTCCTGGGAAAAAGGTTTATCCTTGGATTGCGAAAACCCGCCATTCTACTGCCGGTGTAGGACTCATTTCACCACCGCCGCATCATGATATTTATTCTATAGAGGATTTAGCACAGCTGATTTATGACTGCAAAAATGCAAATCGGGATGCAAGAATTTCTGTGAAACTGGTATCTGAAGCCGGCGTCGGAACCATTGCTTCCGGGGTGGCGAAAGCAGGAGCGCAGGTAATCTTAATTTCCGGCTATGACGGCGGAACCGGGGCGGCACCGAGAAATTCTATTTATAATGCAGGGCTGCCTTGGGAACTGGGACTTGCAGAGGCGCATCAGAATTTGTTAATGAATGATTTGAGAAATAAAGTCATTGTAGAAACAGACGGAAAACTGATGAGTGGAAGAGACGTTGCCATTGCAGCAATGTTGGGAGCTGAGGAGTTTGGGTTTGCCACGGCACCTCTTGTCACACTTGGATGTGTTATGATGAGGGTATGTAATCTGGATACTTGTCCGGTGGGAGTTGCAACTCAAAATCCGGAACTTCGCAAAAAGTTTGCAGGAAAACCGGAATATGTCATCAATTTTATGCATTTTATTGCGCAGGAATTGAGAGAATATATGGCAAAATTAGGAATTGCGACGGTGGATGAGCTTGTGGGACGCGTTGATTTGTTAAAACCGAATCATCTGGCAGAAGAAAAGCATGTAGATTTATCGAGAATTCTGGATCATACGTATAAAACCACAGAGAAAATGGATTATCATCACAAGAAAGTTTATGATTTCCAGCTGGAAAAAACTGCGGATATGAAAATACTGATGAAAGAATTTATGCCGGCGCTTGAGAAAAAACAAAAGAAAAGTATTCAGATGGATGTCACGAATATTGACCGAACCTTTGGTACCATATTTGGAGCAGAAATCACAAAAAGATGGGGAGAACAGACGTTGGAGGATGATACCTACGTTGTAAAATGTAACGGTGCGGGAGGACAGAGCTTTGGGGCTTTTATCCCGAAAGGACTGACGCTTCAACTGATGGGAGACAGCAACGATTACTTTGGAAAGGGACTTTCCGGAGGGAAATTAATTCTTTGCCCGCCGACAGGTGTGAAATTTAAGGCGGAGGATAATATCATCGTAGGTAATGTGGCTTTATACGGAGCTACCAGTGGAAAAGCTTATATTAATGGAATTGCCGGGGAGAGATTCTGCGTCAGAAATTCCGGAGTTACAGCCGTGGTAGAAGGTGTTGGAGATCATGGGTGTGAGTATATGACTGGAGGACGCGTTCTGGTTCTTGGACCGACCGGAAAGAATTTCGCGGCAGGAATGAGCGGAGGCGTTGCTTATGTTTTGGATGAAGACAGCAAGCTTTATATGAATTTAAATAAGGAAATGGTGTCCATTGAAAATGTTACATCAAAATATGATGTGATGGAACTGAAAGATATGTTGAAAGAACATGTGGCATATACAAATTCGCCAAAAGGAAAAGAAATTTTGAAAAATTTTGGAGATTACCTGCCAAAATTTAAGAAGATTATGCCGAACGATTATAAGAAGATGCTGAATCTGATTGTACAAATGGAAGAACGAGGATTGAGCAGTGAACAGGCGCAGATTGAAGCCTTTAATATGCAGGCAAACGGACAGAATTAGGAGGAAATTATGGGAAAACCAACTGGATTTTTAGAATATAGTAGAGAAGATGCCCGTGCTGAAGCTCCAAAGGAACGAATCAAGCATTTTAATGAATTCCATATTCCGTTATCAAAAGAAGAACAGCAAAAACAAGGGGCAAGATGTATGGACTGCGGAGTTCCGTTTTGTCAGGCAGGACAGATGTTAAACGGCATGGCATCGGGATGCCCGTTAAATAATCTGATTCCGGAGTGGAATGATTTAATTTATACGGACAACTGGGAGCAGGCGTTTTTAAGATTGAAAAAGACAAATCCTTTTCCGGAATTTACCGGACGTGTTTGTCCGGCGCTCTGTGAAAATGCCTGTACCTGCGGACTCAACGGGGATCCTGTGTGTTCCAAAGCCAACGAGCTAAGTATTGCGGAATATGGATATAAAGAAGGACTTGCAAAAGCCAGACCGCCAAAATTCCGTACCGGAAAGAAGGTTGCAGTGGTAGGCTCTGGACCGGCGGGTTTATCTGCTGCCAACTCCCTGAACAAACGAGGACATGAGGTAACTGTTTATGAACGCTCAGATCGTCTTGGCGGACTGCTGATGTATGGAATTCCCAATATGAAGCTGGAAAAACATATTGTAGAGCGAAAACTAGACATTATGAAAGAAGAAGGAATTCATTTTGTAACCAATGTTGATGTAGGAAAAGACATGAAACCGGAACAGTTAAAAAAAGATTATGATGCCATTATACTGGCTTGCGGCTCCTCGCATCCGAGAAATATTGAGGTTCCGGGGCGCGAGGCAAAAGGAATTTATTTTGCGGTAGATTTTTTAAAGGCAACGACAAAAAGTTTGTTGGATTCCAATTTAAAGGATAAAAAATATATCTCTGCAAAAGGAAAAAATGTCATTGTGATCGGAGGCGGCGATACAGGAAATGACTGTGTTGGAACTTCTATTCGTCATGGGGCCAAAAGTGTTACCCAACTGGAGATGATGCCGAAACTGCCGGAGCAGCGCTCGGAAAAGAATCCATGGCCGGAATGGCCGAGAGTCTGTAAGACAGATTATGGTCAGGAGGAAGCCATTGAAATTTTCGGTCATGATCCGAGAATTTATCAGACAACAGTAAAAGAGTTTCAAATGAACAAAAAAGGAGAAGTGTGCAGGGCAGTTCTGGTGACGTTGGAGAGCAAAAAAGACGAAAAAACCGGAAGAATGGCAATGGTTCCAGTTGCCGGGTCCGAAAAAGCAGTGCCGGCAGATCTTGTATTAATTGCCGCGGGATTTTTGGGAAGCGAAGCTTATGTGACAGATTCTTTTGGAGTAAAGGTGAATGGAAGAACCAATGTGGAGACTGCAGATGGGAGCTTTGCAACCAATGTAAAAAATGTTTTTACCGCAGGGGATATGCACCGTGGTCAGTCTCTGGTTGTATGGGCAATTCGAGAAGGACGAGATGCAGCAAGAGAGGTTGACAAACAATTGATGGGATATACGAACCTTTAATGAAAAGGTTTGCATTTCCTTTGGGTTTCCGAGAATAATTTAAGAAAAAGCTTTTCATTTGTATGGCTTTTTGCTATATTATAGAAAGTGAAGATGAAATTTATAGCAAAGTGTTCAGGCGTGAGGAGCAGATGCAGTTATGAATATTGTTGGACATTTGAAAACCATTACCAAACATAAGATTTTAGTCGCGAAAGGCTGTTTTAAACTAGGTCTTTACTACCAGGGTATTATGCATGATATGTCGAAATATTCTCCGACGGAATTTATTCCTGGGGTGCGCTATTATCAGGGGACGGCCAGTCCGAATAATCAGGAGCGGTTGAAAAACGGCGTATCGAAGGCGTGGCTTCATCACAAGGGACGAAATAAGCA
>CAJMHU010000053.1 GCA_905213305.1 uncultured Anaerostipes sp. | reverse complement strand
AACAAAGGGAGTGACGGAAGCATCCGGATTGAACGGAGCTACCGTACCACTGCTGGCATAATTGCAAACGGCATATCCCGTAACCTCGAAATTCTCCGCTTCGTTTTCCACTGTCACTTTTGCCTGGTTGCGGTAAAGGACAACACGAGGAGAATCATTGATAGAAGCAAGGAAGCGACACACTCCATTCGTTCGTGTCCATAAGGATGCTGGCGGTCCGCTGATTTTTTGGAAAGCTTCACTCCAATCAATGCAACGAAAGTAGCAAATACATCGGAAAGGGAGTGGACGGCATCGGAAGTCATGGCTGCGGAATGTCCATAAATGCCGGCAAATAATTTGAATACAGATAAAAAGATATTTCCTGCTGTATCCACCACAGATATTTTTTTTAGGATGGTATTTTGATGATTCATAACAGATCCTGTTCATTTTCAACGTTCATATTAGAATATGATCATTTCTTAGTTTGGTGCAGGATATTATAAGCAATGAGCAGCCGTGCAAGACCAATTAGAATACGAAGTTAAATGAATGTCTTTTAAGCATAAAAGCTTATTCAAACTAAGTATTAGATATATCACTGATAGAGCCGAGACATAGGATACCTGTGGAACGAAAGATATTTTCTAACAGAGTGCTAAAAGAGTTGATGGTTCCGCTGTTTCGCTTGTCAATATGTTCAACACTGTATTTATTTTTTTTGTTCTCGGCATTGGCGGGAGGTGGAGCTGTGGTGATCAGTCGGTATATCGGGAACTGGGATCGAAAGAAAGGAAATCTTTCCGCGGGCCAGCTTCTGATAATTTCTCTGCCGTTGTCCTGCCTTCTGACAGCCTTGGTTTTCATATGGAACAGATGTGTGTCGGAGTATGGGAAAGACCAAGGTTACTATGTACCTTTCTGTGGCTTCCAACGGAATCAATGTGATAGGAAATGCGATTGGGATTTTTGTACTTCGCGCAGGAGCTGTTCCTAATGGAATTGAAAACGGAATGTTTCAGCTGGTCAAAGTCGCCTTAAGCAGTATTACGGCGTTGTTTGGAACGATACAGATTGCAGCAAATAGAGTGGAGCAGAGCTTCTGGTCAGTGGCAGCTTTGATGGGAACAGCGATGGGACTGGGATTTATCACCGTGATCGGACAGTGCATGGGAGCGGGGGATTGGGAGGCCGCTCAATATTACATGCGAAAACTGCTACGGATTACGCTGCCGCTGTCGATCGTATGGAATGGTCTGATATTTTTTAAGCACCCCTATGATTTTAAAAGGCTATGCTTTGTCAGGAGGAGCAAGGGGGCTGGTTATCAAGCTTGTGTTGATACATAATATTTTTAATGCGCTTTTTTATCCGTTTTCCGGTGCGCTCTCCAATGGGCTGCGTTCAGTGGGAGATGTTCGATTTACAATATATGTAAGTATTGCATCCACCATAGGCTGCAAAGTTCTTTTTTCTTTGATGTTTGGCATCTGGATGAATCTGGATGTGATAGGAGTTGCGTTTGCTATGTGTCTGGATTGGATGATATATTCAGTTTGCTTTTTTAGACGATTCGAGAGAGGAAAATGGTTCAGATTAAGCGGGAAGTGCAAGAGAAAAGTCTGGAGAAGCAGGTGGAGATTTATCAGAATGAATTGAAGAGATTACAGGAAGAAAACGAACGATTGAAAAAAGAAAATCTAAGGATGGCGAAAAAACTGGAACAGATGTCAAAAAAATAGAGGTTTGACAGAACGGATGGACAGTTAAGCAAAATAATTTGTCAGGGAAACATATTGTATTGTTCTGCACCCATGGAACCAGAGGCGTGGCAGGCAGCGCTGAAGATATGACAGAGGCTTTGCCGGATGACTGCAGTGTGGAAGATCACATACTGGGCGTACGGATATGACTGTGCAGAAACTTCTGGATCAGAGCAAAAAAAGAGTACAGATTTTATTGGGGATGTGATAGAATGGAAAGCAAAAGGCAGAAAGGAAGAAAAAAATGAAACTTAATTTAAGAAAGCTGACAATTGCCGCAATGCTGACTGCCGTTGCTGTAATTTTATCTTCTTTTTCCATTCCCGTTGGAGCATCCAGGTGTTTTCCCATTCAGCATCTGGTGAATGTGATCGCAGCAGTATTTCTTGGACCGATTTATGGTGTGAGTATGGCATTTTGTACGGCGCTGATTCGGAATCTTTTCGGAACAGGAACACTTTTAGCATTTCCAGGCAGTATGGTTGGAGCTCTGGTCAGTGGAATCGTTTTCTATTATACCAAATCCCGGTGGGGAGCTTATATAGGAGAAGTTTTTGGAACTGGAATTTTAGGAGGCATACTCTGTTATCCCATTGCCTCTCTTATAATGGGACAGACCGCGGCGTTATTTACCTTTGTGGGACCATTCCTTTTGAGCACTGTCTGCGGTACGCTGATGGCGGCAGTGATCCTGATGGCGTTATGCAAATCCAAGGCAATTTCAGTAATTGAGCAGATGCTCCAAGAATAAAGGCAGGCAGAGAATTTCGATTCCGAATTTCTCTGATATTTTTGTTTGATGATGCGGCGTTAAAATGGATACGTCCGCCTTAGTTTGAAAGATAAGTAAATTTGCAGATATTGAAATCTAATAGGGTTTTGTGATAAAATCTAAAAAGACATTCAATTGAAAGGAAAGATTACAGTGGGGAGCATGAGCAGGAAAAAAACACAAATTATGGGCGTTGTCGTTTTATGTACGATTTTACTCATCATTCATGCTTTTGTGCGATTTAACAAGACTCTATTTCGTTCAGAACTAAAGAGTCAGCAGGATGAACTGGAAAGAACTGCAAAACTGGGTATTTCTAATGCGCAGGATAGATATTCAGATATGTTGGAATCTTTAGAGATCCTGGCAGACACAATCTCCGGATCTTCATCTATTTATGATTCGTCTGTTTCTAAGCAGATTCAATTATTGAAACAAACAGGTTATTTTGATAATGTGGGAGTCAGTGACCAAACGGGAAATTCCATTGATTCTAAGACACGGAAAAATAATATTGCTGATAGAGAATATTTTAAGGAGGCTATGAAGGGAACGCCGACAATTTCTGATACATTGGTATCAAAACTGATTCCGGGAAAAGAGATCCAGGTGATGGCAGTGCCGATCAAAGAAGATGGCAAAAACAAAGGCATTGTGTTCGGTATTTTAAATTTATACACAATTCATAAGGTTTTAGGAAATGAGACAAGCGGAGATATTTATGTTCAGATTGTAGATTCAGAAGGAGATTATGTTACCAGATTCAAAACGCAGGATGTGCTAATGAAGTACAAAAATTTATGGCAGGATGTCTCAGAATATGAATTTTTAGAAGGAAATCAGAAGAAATTAAAGCAGGATATGAAAAATCGTAAATCCGGGTATTTTACGTTTCGATTGGGAAAAGAAGAGCGGGTTTCTTATTATGCTCCGTTGGGATTAAAAGACTATTATATCTTTTCTACGATCAACAGCAAATATTTAAAAGAAGATACAAAAAAGACAAGGCAAAATATGCTGATGATGTCCTTAGAGATCATCGCTGCATTTTTGATTTTGATTTCAGGATTATACTGGTACAATAAAAAGGTAAAAGAAGAGTTAAAGCAATCTCATGATGAAGCGTTAAGCAGTGAAGAAATGATGCAGATAGCTATTCAGCAGACAGAGCAAATTGTTTTTGAGTATAATTATAAAACAAAAGTGCTTCGTACAAGAGCAGGTGTAAAAAATATCTTATTTTCATCCGATTTTATAGAAAGGGTTCCGGAATCTATTTTAAACCAGGGCGTGATTGAACAGGAATCCCTGACAGATTTTCGTGATTTGTTTGACAAAATTCCGGAATTGGATTTTTGTGAAGCTGTTATTAAAACGAGGGGGGAGCGAAAACCCAAATGGATGAAGGTGATGATGAAAAATCTTTATGATGAAAATCATCGAATTGCAAACACAGTGGGGATTGTGGAGGATGTCAGCGAGAAAAAATATCAGGAAGAATTATTAAAAGAGAAACAGCAGATTCAAGATGCTTTGAACGCGGATGCATTTTTAACATGTAAAGTGGATCTGGGAATTGGAAGGGTGCTGGAGGAAGATGGAGATATTTTGCCGGAGTCCATTTCATATCAACAGTATCTAAAGGAACACATTTTCTGTGGTATGGCGGAAAACGATCGGAAAAGAGTGATTTCAGAATTGTCGGAAGAAAATTTAGTCAATGAGTATCATCGGGAAAAAGAGGCTACAGAGGTTCAGTTTAAGATGAAAAGCCAATCTGGGGAGATCTGGGTTTCCTGCATGATTTATTTGATGCAGGATGAGCAAAGCGGTCATATAGAAGCCCTGATGATTTTTAACGATATTGATGAAAAAAAGAGACAGGAATTGAGTTTGCAGGAACGGGCAGAAAAAGACGGTTTGACCGGATTATACAATGCAGCTACGTTTCAGCAGAAAGCAGATGGTTTTCTGGAATCATCTTTGTGGGCGTTGGAAGGCAGCCATATGTTTTTATTGTTGGATTTAGATAATTTTAAAGAAGTCAATGATACGTTCGGACATCAATATGGGGATCGGGTGCTGAAGGATGTGGCTGAGATTTTAAAGACAAAGTTCCGGCAGAATGATTTGATTGGAAGGCTGGGAGGAGATGAATTTGTTGTAATGGCGTTTCATACCCCGGGATTTTCCAGAATGGAACATATTTTTTGCGAATTATGTGAGATTTTAAACAAGACGTATTGCCAAGATGGAAAAACGGTGAAGATATCAGCTTCTCTTGGGATTGCTATTGCTCCTCAGCACGGTGCAACTTTTGAAGAATTATATCAAAAAGCGGATAAAATGCTGTATCAGGTGAAAAGAAACCAGAAGAACGGTTATGCCGTCTATGAGGATGAAAGATAGAATCAGGGGAGAAGCGTACGGAGAAAATGGATTTGTAAAAAACAGTGGGATGTGGTAAAGTGATAACAGATCAAAGCCTGTATGATTGCAGGTTTTTTAGGAAAATATAATAAAGAAGGGATGCAGTATATGATGGAGTATAAGATTACAGGATACAAACCACAAAGATTATTTAAGTTTTTTGAAGAGATTTGTGCAATTCCCAGAGGATCCAAAAATGAAAAGGAAATCAGTGATTACCTTGTTCAATTTGCCGAGAATAGAAATCTTTGGCATTATCAGGATGAACTGCACAATGTGATAATTAAAAAAGAGGGAAGCAGCGGCGCTGAGGATCTTCCTCCGGTTATGCTTCAGGGACATACGGATATTGTGTGCGAAAAGTTATCCAGTGTAGAACATGATTTTACAACAGAAGGACTGAATCTGATAGTTAAGGACGGTGTTGTCACCGCAGACGGAACGACGTTAGGAGCTGATAACGGAGTGGCAGTGGCGCTGATGCTCATGGTGCTGGACGACGATGCTTTGGTACATCCTCCGCTGGAATGTGTATTCACAACTCAGGAAGAGATTGGACTATTCGGTGCGAAAGCGCTGGATAAATCATTGATTCAGGCGCGGACTATGATTAATATGGATTCAGAAGAAGAGGGAATTGCCACAGTAAGTTGCGCAGGCGGAATGCGGATTGCATGTACCAGAAATATACAAAGAGAGAAGATCCACGGAACAACATTACGGATTGAGATTTCTAATCTTTTGGGGGGGCATTCCGGAACAGATATTGATCAGGGACGCCAAAACGCCAATTTGCTGATGGCGAGAATGGTCTATGATCTTTTTCAAAATACGGATGGAAGGCTTGTGGAATTTCGCGGGGGAACCAAGGATAATGCCATTACCAGAGAATGTGAAGCTCTTTTGATTTATGAAGATGCAGAAGAAGCAGTAAGGGCCAAAAAAGAAGCAGAGGATCTGGCCGAGAAGATAAAACAGGAAATTATCCCGCAGGAACCGGATGTTACCTGCTGTATTTCTCTGGAGAATGGCAGTGCGGCAGCGATGAGCAAAGCAGATGGAGAGGCAATCATTCATGCAATGTATCTGGCGCCGAATGGAGTACAGAAACGAAATATGAAAATGGACGGTTTTGTTGTGACCTCCTGTAATATGGGAGTAGCGGAAACCAGAGAAGATCACATGCTGATTACGTTTTCTCCAAGATCCTCAGTGGCATCTTTAATGGAAGATTTGAAAGCGCGAATTTGTCTGCTTGCCCAGACGTTCGGTTTTACCTGTGATTTCAGTGGAGAGTATCCAGGATGGAGCTATGCGGAGGAATCCAAGATTCGTGAGGTATTTAAGGACAGCTATCAGAGATTGTTTGGACAAGAGCTGAAGATTGAAGCTCTCCATGCGGGACTGGAGTGCGGATTATTTTCCGATGCGTTGCCTGGAATGGATGCGATTGCAGTCGGACCTACGATTTGCGGATGTCATACTCCAGATGAATATCTTCCGCTGGATTCTTTTGAACGGTTTTATCAGCTTCTCAAAGATGTGTTAAAGGCATTGACGGCTAAATAAAAATTACTTTTCAAATTTATTTGAAGCAGACTTCTTAAACTATAAGAAATCTGCTTCTTTTTGTTGTGCAACACAAAGATTTATTTTTGAGGACCTTAAATTACTGTTTACCCGATGGCAGGTTAAGGTTACTTTATTTTAAATTTAATTTTGTGATGTTCTTTTACTTCTGTGATCATTTGCTGTTTGATCATGTAGGGAAGAATCGAATCTAAAAATTGTTTTGGATCTGTGACACCGATTTGTTGCCTGCCAAACGGCTGGCGGGCCGTCAGATGTTTTACAAAAGGTTCCAGTTCCCTGCGAGTCATCGGACCATGTTTTTTTAAAGCTTTTTTTACTGCGGAAACGCCCTTGGAAGAAAGAAGGTTTGATAAACTTTGTGTCTGTTTTAGACTTCGCCACAGTCCCCAACCATAAATCGCTGCGGTAGCAGCAGCAAAGAGCAAAACATATGGAAGATATTTCAACATTTTAGGCGTCATCTCCTTTCCAAGATATGAGATGATGATCCCGCATAATCTCTAAAAATTTGATTAATCTGGAAATAGATTTTTCCATACCGGGAAATTGCCGGTCCATTTCTCTGGAAAGTTGGTGAACATCTTTTTGATTGTCAATGGAAAGCCATACAAAACTTCCATAATGATCCAGTTTTACTTCGCTGATTTTAGGACGGTGGAAAAATTTTTGAGCAATTTTATGATAAAAGCCATTCCACTCGATCAGAACAGTCACGATATTTTCTGAATCCGTCTCATATTCTATGGAAGGATTTTTTACGGGAACAAGATCCAGATAATTTTTCCGGTCTATCTTCTTTTTTGACATATAAGAGTTCCTTTCAAAAGATACAGCCTGCACAGGGCAGGCTGCAGATTCATTATTTTTCTTTTTTATTGCATATGCGATACAGGGAGAAAAGGAGAATTACAAAGATGATCAAACTTGCAATTTGAGGAAGTGCCACTGGAGATACAATTTTGTCGCTTAGTTTTGCCACTGCGAGAATTGCCAGAATAACACCCATTAATCCTTCACCGGCAATTAAACCGGATGTATATAAAATACCGCGGTCAATTGCTTTCTTCTTTTCCTTTTCATCACCTTTGCGGCGTTCCATAATGAAACGAACAACGCCTCCTGCCATGATTCCAGCACTCAGGCTGAATGGAAGATACATACCGACAGCAAATGGGAGAACCGGGATCTGTAAAATCTCGATGACAATTGCGATACAGACACCGATCAGGATCAGAGCCCAAGGAAGTTTCGCACTCATAATTCCTTCAACCAGCATTTTCATCATGGTTGCCTGAGGCGCAGGAATATCTGCAGAGCCATATCCCCATGCTTCGTTTAAAAGGATCAGCACGTATCCGATGGAAATGGCAGAAGCCAGAACACCAATCATCTCACCGATCTGCTGTTTCTTCGGAGTAGCGCCGAGGATAAAGCCGGTTTTTAAATCCTGAGAACAGTCTCCGGCAATCGCCGCAATGACACAAATAATACCGCCAATTGCAATCGCGCCGACCATACCAGTTGTTCCGGTTGTTCCGGTAGCTTTTAAGAGTAAGGTTGCAATAATTAAAGTTGCGATAGCCATTCCGGAAACCGGATTGTTGGAAGAACCGATCAAACCAACCATGCGGGAAGAGACCGTAGCAAAGAAGAAACCGAAAATGACAACGATAACGGCTCCGACCGGACTAACCGGGAAAGCCGGAAGCAGCCAGATTGCAATTGCAATAACAGCTACGATCAAAAGCAGAATCGGCATCGGAAGATCTTGTTGTGTTCGCAATGTATGGGTTGTGTTATGATTCTTTTTCATGCTGCTCATTGCCTGTTTAAAGGTCCGAATGATCAGCGGAAAGCTTTTAATCAGACTGATGATTCCGCCGGCGGCAACGGCTCCGGCTCCGATATACTTGATATAAGTTCCCCACAAATCTCCCGGAGCAAGAGCGCTGATGACTTTGGTTCCAGGAAATACGGTTGCGTCAGCACCGAACAGTGCAATCATTGGCATTAATACAAACCAGCTTAAAGTTCCTCCGGCAAGCATATAGCTGGAAATTTTCGGTCCGCAGATATATCCTACACCGGCAAGAGCAGGGAGTACCTGGATTCCAATATGAGAGCCGGCGTATCCTTTGAAATCATAGCCAATTTCACTTGGGAATAATTTTATTCCGTCAGCGATAAATTTATAAACCGCAGCAATTCCGAGACCTGTAAATACCGTTCCTGCTTTGCTTCCGCCTTCTTCTCCTGCAAGAAGAACTTCTGCGCATGCGGTACCCTCCGGAAATGGAAGCGTTCCGTGTTCCTCAACGATCAGAGCCTGACGAAGAGGCACCATAAAGCAGACACCCAGAATACCTCCGACGAAGGCAACCAGGAAAATAGTTAAAATGCTCGGAGTATCAATTTTTCCCTCTTCTGCCCATAAGAATAATGCAGGTAAAGTAAAAATTGCTCCTGCGGCAACAGATTCACCGGCAGATCCGATGGTCTGTACCAAGTTGTTCTCCAAAATGGAATCCTTGCGCAAAACCAGCCGGATTATTCCCATAGAAATAACGGCTGCTGGGATTGATGCAGAAATTGTCATACCGACACGAAGCCCCAAATAGGCATTGGCTGCACCAAAAATGACTGCCAAAAGAATACCAATCAAGAGTGATGTCACCGTAAATTCCGGCACAATGCGATCGGCTGGAATATATGGTTTAAATTCGTTCTTGTTGTGTTCCATTGAATTCATTCCTCTCTTTGTAAAATTTGTTTTGATAACATCTTTTCCATTATACCATTGAATGAATGTAAAAGAAAGTATGAACTTGATTATTTTGCGCATAGTAATTGTGAGGTGAAAAGTGAATGGAGAATTTATTAAAATATGAAACAAGTCCTTATTTGCTGCAGCATGCTAAAAATCCTGTTGATTGGTATCCATGGGGAGAGGACGCCTTTCAAAAAGCAAAGAAAGAAGATAAACCAGTTTTTTTAAGTATCGGCTATTCTACTTGCCATTGGTGTCATGTGATGGCACATGAGAGCTTTGAAAATTTGCAGGTGGCGGATATTTTAAATGATAAATTTATTGCGATCAAAGTGGATAAAGAAGAACGCCCGGATATCGACAGTACGTATATGAAAGTTTGTCAAATGTTAACCGGAAGCGGTGGCTGGCCATTGAGCATCTTTTTAACTCCGGAGCAAAAGCCTTTTTATGCCGGCACTTATTTTCCCAGAGATTCTCAAAGAGGAATGACAGGGTTTCTTGATCTTCTTTCTGCAATTGCAGTTCAGTGGAAAAAAAACCGGACAAACATTACAGAGTCTGCCGAAACCATTTTGTCATATTTGCATCAAAAAGAAGATGTCCCGGAAATTTCTGAGGATGCCTTCATCTTTGAGACAGCATTTTCACAGTATCTGGAAAGTTTTGATTCCCGGTATGGAGGATTTGGATCAGCGCCGAAATTTCCCAGTCTTCAAAATTATTTGTTTCTGCTGGAATACCATCGAGTATATCAAGAGGAAATGGCTTTGGAAATGGTAAAAAAGTCTTTGATTCAGATGTACAAAGGCGGAATTTTCGATCATATTGGATTCGGTTTTTCCAGATATTCCACAGATCCATGGTTTTTAATTCCGCATTTTGAAAAAATGCTGTATGACAATGCGCTTTTTCTTTTGACTTACGCAAAGGTATTTATGGTAACAAAGGCACCGATTTTTTTGGAAATTGCTGAAAAAACGGCGGTTTATTTGTTAAGAGACATGACGGGACCGGAAGGAGAATTTTATTCGGCACAGGACGCAGACAGCCAAGGAGAAGAAGGAAAATATTATACATTTGGTTATCATGAAGTGGAAAAGATTCTTGGTACAAAAGCGGCGGATGCTTTTCGGTCTTGTTATGGAATTTCACCGGGAGGGAATTTTGGAAAAACAGCAGAGGTTTCTGTCAGGACATATCAAGACATCTTATATGGGATCTGCGTTCTTTATGACGGCACTGCTGATGAAACAAGAACCGCCTCAGACCATCACTGTGGTGCTCGGTAACGAAACGGCGGAAGA
>CAJMHU010000052.1 GCA_905213305.1 uncultured Anaerostipes sp. | reverse complement strand
GGTGGTTCCCGCCGCCAATGCTATGACATTTTTCAAAGCTCCGCCAAGCTCGATTCCTATAATATCAGGATTGGTGTACACACGAAATACCTGATTCATAAATACATCCTGCAGCATCTCCGCAACTTCTTTTTTCTTTGAACCTACAACCACCGTCGTTGGAATTCCTCTTCCCACTTCCTCTGCATGGCTCGGTCCGGATAATACACACACTTCAGAATTCGGAATCTCTTCCTCAATAATTTCCGTTAAGGTCTTATAGGTTACATCCTCAATTCCTTTTGCCACATTGACAATCACCTGTCCTGGTTCCACAAAGGGAGCCATCTGCTTTGCCACAGAACGGACCACCGGAGAAGGAACTGCCATTACAACCACATCTTTTCCTTTCAATGCAGCTGCGAGATCTGCCTCAATTTTCACATTTTCCGGAAGCTTGACCCCCGGGAGTTTCTCTTCCTGCTCCCGTTTGTTTTGAAGCATTTCAATTTCATGGGGATCATGTGTCCATAATGAAACATCATGTCCATTATTTCCCAATAATACAGATAGCGCGCTTCCCCAGCTTCCTGCGCCAATAACGCTGATTTTCTTCATAGATTCCTCCTTAACGTTTTACTTTCTGACCCAATTTGTTTTCAGTACCATGCATCAGGCGGTCAATGTTGGCACGATGGCGCCAGATTGCCATACCTGTAAAAACGCAGCCGACAGCCACAAGCTTCCAGTCCTGCGGATGATTAAAATATAAAATAAACGGAATAATCAGCACCATGCAGATGGACCCCAGAGATACATATTTTGAAATCGCTGTAATCACTCCGAAAACCAACGCACACAAAAGCCCTAACTGCCAATGAAACGCAAAAATCACCCCGCCGGTAGTTGCAATTCCTTTCCCTCCCTTAAAACCAAGATAAAACGGAAAATTATGCCCCAAGACTACGGCAAATCCTGTCAGCAGCCATAAATAGGCTTCCCCTTCCACATGAAACGCGGGCATAATTATGTAACGGGCCAAATTAACTGCAATCAGCCCTTTTGCTGCATCTCCGAGAAATGTTATGACCGCCGCTCCCGTTCCGAGGGTTCTAAGAGTATTTGTAGTACCGGAATTCCCGCTTCCGTATTCTCTGATATCAATGTGATTCAGCCGCCCCACAAAATAGCCTGTCTGAAAACAGCCAAAAAAATATCCGACAATCATACAAACAGCAATACAAAGCGCCATTATTTTTCCTTCCTTTCCCTTGCAATAATATGAATCGGTGTTCCCCGGAATCCAAAAGTATTCCGAATTTGATTTTCCAAATATCTGGTATAGGAAAAATGCATTAACTGACGGTCATTGATAAATACAACAAACGTCGGCGGCTTCACCGAAACCTGTGTAATATAATAAAGCTTTAATCTGCGTCCTTTGTCAGACGGAGGCTGTTTCATTGCAACAGCCTCCGCCAAAATCTCATTTAGCACGCCTGTCTGCACTCTTAATGCATGGTTTTCGATCACCATATCCAGAACATCAAAAATTTTCGAGAGACGCTGCCCGGTTTTTGCTGAAACAAATACCAGCTCTGCATAAGACATATAAGCCAGCACTTCTCTCACTTTATTTGTATATTTGTAAATTGTCTTATCATTTTTTTCAATCAGATCCCATTTATTAACTGCAATGATCATGCCTTTTCCACGCTCATGGGCAATTCCCGCAATTTTGGCATCCTGTTCTGTAATTCCCTCTTCTGCATCAATAACTAATACTGCAATATCACATCGTTCTACTGCTGCGACCGTACGAATTACGCTGTAGCGCTCAATATCTTCCTTCACCCTGCTCTTTCTGCGAAGTCCTGCAGTATCAATAAAAACGTACTCTTTTCCATTGCGCCGCACAACTGTATCAATAGCGTCTCTGGTTGTCCCCGCGATGTCAGACACAATCAAGCGATCCTCTCCCAGAATCTTATTAATAATCGAAGATTTTCCGGCATTTGGTTTCCCGATAATCGCAACCTTCGGCCGTTCGTCTTCTGTCTCTTCCTGATTTTGCGGATTACAATGTACAATGACCTCATCCAGCAGGTCTCCAAATCCAATCTTAGAATTCGCAGACACCGGAAACGGAGTCCCCAGTCCCAAATTATAAAATTCATATGTGTCTAAGACAAATTTCTCATAGTTGTCCACTTTATTGACTGCCAGTACAATCGGTTTCCCGGAACGGCGCAGCATGTCCGCTACCTGATAATCTGCATCCACCAGTCCCTGCCGCACATCTGTCAGGAAAATAATAACATCTGCCGTCTCTACGGCAATCTCTGCCTGATCTCTCATATGCGACAACAAAAGATCACCGGTATCCGGCTCAATTCCTCCTGTGTCAATTAACGTAAACTGATAGTCCAACCAGGTAATATCTGCATAGATACGATCTCTTGTCACTCCCGGCGTATCTTTTACAATTGAAATCTTTTCTCCCGCCAAAGCATTAAACAATGTAGATTTTCCTACATTGGGTCTTCCAACAATGGCAATGATCGGTTTGCTCATAATCTATATACCTCTCTCATTATTTTCAGTTTCTTTTAGTATACCGTATGAAATGAATCACGTAAAGTGCAAAGCAGGATGATTTTTTTCTCAAAGAACCATAAATGCCCCCAAATTTCCTCGCTTTCCGTGACTTGCCCTGTGCGAAAACAGTAGATCAGAGTTGCAGCAGGTGCAGATATCCGTGATATCCAAATGTTCCGGCAAAATCCCTGCCTCCAACAAAATAATCTCATTGACTTTCCAAAGATCCAGCTGATATTTTCCGTTTTCTTTCTCATCCAAAAATTCTTCTTTTTGATGTTCCCTGAACTCTTGTTCAAACTGCTCTGCGACTTCCCAACTCACTTCATAACAAGTTCTGCAAATTGACGGTCCTATGGCAACAATTAAGTCCTCTCTGGAACTTCCGTATTCTTTTTCCAGAAAAAAAACCATCTTAGCGCCGATTCTCCCCACCGTCCCTCTCCATCCGGAGTGAGCCAGCGCAATCACTTCTTTTTTAGGATCATAAAAAAACAACGGAACACAATCTGCATAACCAGTATATAAAGGAACTCCTTTCTCATTGGTTGCAAGACCGTCCATATTTTTCATTACCATTCCGCAGTGCTGCTGTGTCGCCCTGCAAATTCCGGTCTCATGAATTTGATTGGAAAATACCAAACGTTTAGAATCAAAACCAATGGCTTTTCCGATTCTTTGAAAATTCTCATCCACTGCTTCTTTCTCGTCACCTCGATGATAGCTTAAATTCATCGACGCGTAAACGCCCTGGCTGACACCTCCCATTCTGGTGGAAAATCCATGGACCACTCCTGCCTGATCCAGTTTTTTAAATGTTAAATATGGAACCTCACCAAGGTGAAGCTTTGTAGACTGATTCTGATTCGATTTTTTAAAATGCATACTTTATCACTCTTATTTTCTTTCCTAAGATCTCGACAACATCGAAGCGCATTGGCTGATCAAAAGAAAGGTGCTTCGTTTTCAGATACCACATTGCCGTATTTCTTATTTTTTGCTGTTTTTTCCAGTTGACAGCCTCTCCCGGCATCCCCAGCCTGCCATCGCTTCGATATTTCACTTCTATAAATACCAGTACATGATCTTCTTTGGCAATAATATCAATCTCTCCGGTTTTTGCATAGAAGTTCTGCTCTAAAATTTCATATCCCTGAAGCTTTAAATATTCACAGGCAATTTTTTCTGCCCGGGCTCCTTGTTTTCTTTTATTCATCATCGGTATTTCTTTACAAAAGTTTTTCTGTGAAGATCGCAAATCCCCTGTTCTCGGATTCCCTGAATATGTGCTTTTGTCCCATATCCTTTATTTTTTGCAAATTCATACCCCGGATATATTTTATCATACTCCTTCATCATTCGGTCTCTTGTAACCTTAGCAACAATACTTGCCGCTGCAATGGATGCGCTCTTTGCATCTCCTTTTATAATCGGGACCTGCCTCATTTTCATTCCCGGAATCGTCACTGCATCATTCAGCAAAAGATCCGGTTCCACAGATAATTTTGAAACTGCCTGACGCATCGCTTCATAAGTCGCCTGCAAAATATTAATTTCATCAATGACTTTTTCCGATGCCATTCCTATCCCAATGGAAATTGCTTTTTCATAAATTTCATCATATAGCAATTCTCTCTTCTTCTCTGACAATTTCTTAGAATCATTCAAATACAAAATATCACAGTCCCTGGGCAGAATTACTGCTGCCGCTACTACCGGACCTGCAAAAGGTCCTCTTCCAACTTCATCAATTCCGCAGATCGTATCATAAGTTTCATATTCACGCTCATAAGAAAACATTTGATACATTCTTTGTTGTTCCTGCTGGTATTTTTCAAGCCTTCTGGCTTCTCGTTCTTCCTTTTTTGTCATATCCCTATCCCCGCTCTCTTAGTATACCTGCATCACTCAACGGAAAAATCCGAAATAGAATGCGACCTCTTAATTCGGATCTTTTCACCGCTCCCACAGCCTTATAGCGGCTGTCCTCACTGTTATTCCTATTGTCTCCCAATACAAAATATTCGTCTTCCTTCAGATGAATGGGTTTTGTCATTTCTCCGCGTTCTGTCACATGATCTTTGGAATAGTCCTTTACTTTTTTTCCATTGACATAGACAACGCCCCTCGCAATTTGAATGGTTTCTCCGGGCAATCCTATGATTCGCTTTACAAAAAATCGGGTTTCTTCTCCCGGTCCCGGAAATACAACGATTTCATAACGTTTCGGATCCCGAAACCGATAGGTCAGCTTATCTAAAATCACTTGATCGCCATCGTGAAGATAAGGCTCCATAGAATATCCACTGACCCTTGTCCGCTCTCCCACAAAAGTTAAAATCAATGCTGCAACTCCCACTGCCAAAGCAATGGTTACACCCCACTGATATATGATTCTTCGGACACGATTTTTTCTTTTTCTTTCGCGAAATGACATATTACACTTCCCCTTCTTTCGGAACCTCCAGTGAAATTTTCCCTAACTTTCCATTCCGAAACTCTTCCAGAAGAATTTTAGATGCTTTTTCATAATCCCATTCGTCGCCCTTCATTTTACAATTTCGATTCGATGCGATCGCTTCCAAAATTTTTACTTTCTCCTGTTTCTCATCTACCTGATAACGCTCTGCAAGCACTCCCTCATAGTGATGTGTGAGATAATCAATCAACTCCAATGCCATCTCGTCCTGATTTAAAATTTCATCTCGAATAGAGCCAATCAGCGCCAGACGAAGCCCCACCGTCTGATCCTCAAATTTGGGCCATAAAATCCCCGGTGTATCCAGAAGCTCAATGTTTTTATTTAACTTAATCCACTGTTTTCCTTTGGTCACCCCAGGTTTATTTCCGGTTTTTGTACATGCCTTTCCCACAAGACTGTTAATAAATGTAGATTTTCCAACATTGGGAATCCCTGCAATCATAGCCCGAATCGGCCGGTTCTTAATGCCCCTCTTTCGATTCCGCTCAAGCTTTTCTTTGCAGGCTTCCATCACAATTCCCTGTGTCCCTTTCACGCCTTTGCCGGACCTTGCATTGGTTCTTGCCACGTAGAATCCTTTTTCCTTAAAATATTCTTCCCATAAAGCTGTAACACGTTCATCTGCCATATCTGTCTTATTTAATAAAATAAGGCGGGATTTATTCACAGCCAGTTGATCAATATCCGGATTTCTGCTGCTTAATGGAATTCTTGCATCCACAAGCTCAATCATAATATCAATTAATTTCATATTTTCCTGCATCATACGTTTTGCTTTGGTCATATGACCAGGATACCACTGAAAATCCATGTTCTGCACTCCCTTCCCTTTGCATCTACCACGGCCAATATTTCAGGCTGACCTTTCCGATAATATTTTCTTTTTTCACATTTCCAATATTTGCGCTTCTGGAATCTTCACTGTTGTTGCAGTTATCTCCTATCACAAAATATTGTCCGCTTTTTAACACAATTTCATCAGATGCCAATCCCGGTGATAAAATCTTTTCGTCAGAAAAATTCTTGGTCTTTCTGCCATTGACATAAATTTTTCCATTCTTTATCTGAATTTTTTCTCCCGGCAGACCAACAATTCTCTTCACATAAAAATTTTGATTCTTTTTGTCATCTAACTTAAATACAATCATATCATACCTGTCCGGTTTCTTCACCTTATAAATCAGTCGGTTGACCAAATGTTTTTCTCCTGCCTCTAAAGCAGGGGACATGGAATCTCCTTGAATTGTATAACTGCTGCATACAAAACGAACCAACAGAAAAGCTGCTGCAACTACAGCAATAAATTTCAGAAGATACCGAAGAATCTGATCTCTTCTCTGACGCTGCTGTCTGCGCATCTGATAGGTGACAGTGTAGCCTTTTTTCATAAAACACTCCTTTCTTATGCAACGAAACCACTGGAAGTGCCAAAAGGCGCATTCCAGAACTATCAGTATCCAACAAAGTCTCGGGCAGGCCCGGACTTTGACTCATCGCTGTCACAAAATAAAACAGGGATAAGCTATGACAGCCTATCCCTCTCTCTTCAATCATACGTTATGATTATACTCTTTCTTTTACTTTCGCTGCTTTTCCAACACGATCACGTAAGTAGTATAATTTTGCACGTCTTACTTTACCGCGTCTTACAACTTCAATCTTCTCAATAATCGGAGAATGTACCGGCCATGTTTTTTCAACACCAACACCGCTTGCCTGTTTTCTTACTGTAAAAGTCTCGCGTGCTCCGCCGTTCTGTCTTTTGATCACGGTTCCTTCAAAAACCTGAATTCTCTCACGGTTTCCTTCTTTTACTTTCGCATGAACTCGAACAGTATCTCCTGTCTTAAATTCTGCTACTTCTTTTAACTGTGCATCTTCGATGCTTTTAATAATATCCTGTGCGTTCATCGTTGTTCCTCCTTGAACGAATTTAGATGTTCTTAATACCCTTAGTAACAGAGGACCATCCTATTTATAACAACTTGAATATTTTATCATATTTTATTATCAATAGCAAGTCTTATTTTATGAATTTCTCCATAGCCTTTGCCACGCCATCTTCATTGTTGGACACTGTAATATAATCTGCAATGGCTTTCATAGACTCCAGTCCGTTTTCCATCACTACAGCAATCCCCGCGGTTTCAAGCATTTCTCTGTCATTGTCTGCGTCTCCGCATGCCATAGTTTCTTCCTGTTTCAGACCGAGATGCTTTGTCAAATGAAGCAGTCCATCTCCTTTGTTGCATCCCTTTAAAGAGATTTCAATGTTTTTTGGCAGAGAACTTGCAAACTGAATATCATTAATTCCGGATAAAATTTCCCAGGCTCTTGCTCTTTCTTCCATAGTTCGGAATACTAAAGTAATCTTCTCTACGTTCCCATCCTTCGATTTTAACAAATCTTCCAGATTTTCAACAGGCTGTCTGGAACCAAGAATAATGGCTCTTGTATTCTCATCTAATTCATAATCGTCGATATGCTCCATTGCTTCACGCTCTCCAAAAGAACGTCCATTTCGATTTACACTTAACATTACCTCAAACGCTCTTAGAAACTGAACCAGCTCCAATGCTCTTTCTCTGGAAAATTGGTTTTGATACAAGGTTTTTTCTTCCCAAAGATCGTAGACCGTTGCGCCGTTGCTGAAAATCCCATATCGAAGTTCTTTTAAGGATTTTAATTCCTGCGGCAGGGCATTGACTGACCTTCCGGTGGCAGGAACAAAATAAATCCCCTGCGACATGGCTTTTTTAATTACTTTTTGTGTATATTTTGTAATCCTGCGCTCTCCATTCAACAGCGTTCCATCCATATCCGCCGCGACCAGTTTTATCCTTGATTCCATGTTACCGCTCCCTTTCCTTTTCATATGCCTGCCATAAATCCGGCCTTCTTTCTTTTGTTCTTCTAACCGACTGCTCATATCTCCATTTCTTAATATTCTCATGATGCCCCGATAAAAGTACCGGCGGCACCTCTTTTTCCAAAAAAATCGGTGGTCTTGTATATTGAGGATACTCTAAAAGTCCGTTCTCAAATGATTCTTCTCCCGCCGAATCATGATTATGAAGAACTCCCGGAATCAAACGGGAAATCGCATCAATCATAACCATTGCGGGAAGTTCTCCTCCAGTTAGTACATAATCGCCAATGGAGACATAATCCGTTACGATTTCTTCCAAAACCCGCTCATCAATTCCCTCATAATGACCGCATAAAAAAATGATATCTTCCTCCTTTGCAAGTTCCTTTGCCATTTCCTGCCGAAATACCGAGCCCTGCGGCGTCATATAAAGAACCCTTGGCTTTTTTTTCATATTCTTTGTCACATCCTCATAAGCACGATATACCGGTTCCGGCTGCATCACAAGTCCTGCCCCTCCGCCATAAGGATAATCATCGACTTTCATATGCTTATTGGTAGAATAATCGCGAATATTTACTGCATGTATTTCCAGAAAGCCGGCATCCGCAGCTCTTCCAATAATACTTGTATTCAGCCCGTCTTTTACCATATCCGGAAATAACGTTAAAATATGAAATTTATTCATCCAGCAATCCTTTCATCACATGGACGATCACTTGTCCTGTTTCCAAATCTACTTTTTTAATACACTCACGGATCACCGGAAGTAAGACTTCTTTTCCATCTGCCATTGTCACCGCATAAACGTCATTGGCTCCGGTTTGTAAAACATCTGTCAGTTCTCCCAGCACTTCTCCATTCTCCTCTCGAAGTACAGACAATCCAATCAGATCTGCAATAAAATATTCATCATCTTTCAGAGGAACCGCCTGATCTCTCGTAATAAAAAGACCACATCGCTTATATTTCTCCACCTCATTGATATTGGAAAACTCTTTAAACTTTAAAATGGGCTGATTTTTCACAAACTTACAAGACACCACATGTAGAAGCATCCTTTCTCTTCCTGTATCCAAATATACCTCTTTTAACTGCTTAAAACGTTTAATGTCATCCGTCATCGGAAAGACCTTGACTTCTCCGGCAATTCCATGAGTATTGGAAATTGCCCCAACCTGTAAGAATTCTTCCATAGCTCTTTTTCCTTTCTTTCTGCTTCTTCTTTCTATCATAAAGAAAATTTGTGCAAAACTCAACTGTTTTATATTCAAAATCCATAGGATGAAACACAATACGACATCCAAACATCAAAGTAATATTTTCACAATTACACTTCTATCTTTTTCTATGGTATAATAAACAAATCAAAACATAAGCAGGAGGGAATTTCATATGAAAAAAGAGTTGATCCGTCTGGATCACATTTCAAAAAGGTTTAAAAACGAATTGGTCTTAAAAGATATTAATGCAAGTTTGCTCCAGGGAGAAATTCTTGGCTTTCTTGGTCCAAGCGGCGCCGGAAAAACTACGACCATCAAAATCATCACCGGGCAGCTCAAGCAAACCTCGGGAGAGGCTTATCTTATGGGAATTAACTCTCACAATATTGATGAAACTATTTATGAACAGATCGGAATTGTCACGGATATCAGTGGAGTTTACAGCTATTTAACAGTTTATAAAAACTTAGAATACTTTGCCAAAATCCTGTCTGTTCCCAAAGAACGAATTGATGTTGTTCTGAGACAGGTAGGTTTGTATGAGCATCGCAAAAAGCTTGCAGGAAAGCTTTCCAAAGGACAAACTCAACGACTGATTCTGGCACGCGCTGTCCTTCACAAGCCAAAAATTCTATTTCTCGATGAACCAACCTCAGGTTTGGATCCATCTACAGCACTGGATATTCACAAAATGCTGTTCCAATTAAGAGAGGAAGGCATGGCAATTTTTCTCACAACGCACAACATGGAAGAAGCCACAAAAATGTGCGATCACGTTGCATTGTTAAACGAAGGAGTCATTGTAGAATACGGTTCTCCAAAGGAGATCTGCCTAAAATATAATAAAAACAAAAAATACGAGATTTCTTTAACCACCAGAGAAAATCACATTCTCTCACAAAACGATGAAAACACAGAAAAAATCTATCACTGGATGAAAGAACAGAAAATTAATACACTACATTCCTGTGAACCTACATTAGAAAGTGTATTTTTAGAAGTTACAGGGAGGGAATTATCATGAAACCAATACATTTCAACAAAGTTGCAGCAATTGCACAAGTAAAAACAAAAGCCTTTATGGGAAAAAATTGTATTATCATGCCGCTTTTTTCCATTGGATTTACTTTTATCATGAAGTTACTTTATGAAAATATGGATCTTGGACCAGCCGCCTCCATGGATTCTCTGTATGCCTATGTATTAAGTATGGGGCTGGTTATGAATATCGGAATGTGCGGCATCTACTGTCCAAGCCTGCTCTTAGCCGAAGAAAAAGAAAAAAATACACTGAGAGTTTTGATGACCTCCTCGGTAAATGGTCTGGAATTTTTTCTTGGAAGCATTCTTCCGGTCTTTTTTATTACAGCGGTCATTAATTTTTTACTGATGCCGATCAGTGGATTTATGATCACAGGAAGCAATTTTGCTCTCTTTGCTCTTGTTTCCATATTAGCCTCTCTAACCAGCTGCATTATTGGAATGCTTCTTGGAATTTTTGCAAAGAATCAGGTCAGCACGGGAACCATCACTTCTCCGGTTCTTCTGGCACTGATGTTAATTCCGATGTTTTCACAATTTATTGATGGTTTAGAAAAAATCTCTGAGTTCTTGTTTACCGGAATCATTATGGATATGATTTCCAATATCGCTTCAAAATCAAACACCATTCTTGATCTGAAAAGTATTTTAATTTTAGCAGCAGAAGTAGTTCTCTCCGTTATTTTATTTATCTTTTTTTATCAACGAAATGGATTTGAACATGATTAATCCCCAATTAATTGGGGCAGGATTTCGCAATAGAAATCCTGCCCTTTTTTCTTTGTAAAATCTACTGATGCTAAATAAGCAGTTGTTCCGCCACTAACATTGTTGCTACCTAATTAAAAAAACGTAAATCGAGTAGGAGAAATTCCTCTTAGGCGAGAAATTTCGACCTCTCACACCACC
>CAJMHU010000051.1 GCA_905213305.1 uncultured Anaerostipes sp. | reverse complement strand
CTAGAGCATACGGTTCATACCCGTAGTGTCAGCAGTTCGAATCTGCTCATCGCTACTATAGTTGGGCGTATTCTGATAGGAATACGCTTTTTTCTTTTGGCAGGAAATTTTGAAAAAGTTCCTGTCAGACAAAAAGGTTCGCGGGGATATACACCGCGTGCAGAGAAAGGCAGCATCGGCGCCCTCAAAGATTCCTAGATATTGGGAGTTCTCCGTTTTGTTCTAAGGGCAGTCGTGGTATAATAAAAGAAAAAGGAGAATTACAATGCGAATTGGAATGGGTTATGATGTTCACCGATTAGTGGAAGGCAGAGATTTGATCTTGGGCGGAGTTTTGATTCCTTATGAAAAAGGTTTGCTGGGGCATTCCGATGCGGACGTATTGCTCCATGCAATTTCAGACGCATTGCTGGGGGCGGCGGCTCTTGGAGATATTGGACGCCATTTTCCAGACACAGATCCTGCGTTTCATAATGCAGACAGTCTGAAATTATTGGAAAAAGTTGTAGAATTGATAGAGGGAGCAGGATATCAAGTTGGAAATGTCGATGCAACGGTGGTTGCTCAAAAACCAAAACTGCTGAATTATATTCCTGAAATGAGAGAAAATATTAGCAGAGTTTTGAAAGTCCAGGCAGAGCAAGTCAATGTTAAAGCCACAACGGAGGAACATTTGGGATTTACCGGAGAAGGACTTGGAATCAGCGCTCAGGCTGTTTGTCTTTTAATAGAAAGGGATTAAGATGGAGATTGTATATCAAAAAGATAAAGCTTCGGAAAAGATCCGGAGAATGTATCAAGAAATTTTTCAGGATCCGGAACCTTTTGCAGACTATTATTTTCAGCATGTTTATCCGCAAAATCAAGTACTTCTCGCATGTCATGGAAAAGAATTTCAGGGAATGATACATTTAAATCCCTATCAGGTGAGTCTGTCAGGCAAAAAATACTGTTTAAATTATATTGTTGCGGTGGCAGTGCAGGAACAATACCGGCGGCAGGGGATTATGTCGAAGATGCTTGTGAAAAGTCTTGAGGATATGTATAAAAAACGTCAGCCGTTTACGTATTTGATGCCGGCGAATAAGGCTTATTATGAGCCGTTTCAGTTTGTATTTATTATGAATTGGAAGGAAACCAAGCTTTGGGGAAGCGAAGAATCAGTGTCCGGAGAGATTTCTGTACTGAAGGAAGAAGAATATCCTGAGGCCTCGTTATTTTTATGTGAAAGATTAAAAAAATACGGAGTTTATACGATTCCTGACGAGGATTATTTAAAGCAGAAAAAACAAGAATGTGAGAGCGGTGGAGGAGAACTTTATAAATTTCGTGAAAAAGAACAGATTTTGGGAATTTTTGCAGAAACCATAGACGGGGATGGAGTGTCCATCACTTGGGCATTTTCTAAAAAACCAGAGAGAATGCTGAAAAAAATTCAGGAACGTTATTGCGGGCAAAAAATTGAGATTACAGGGGGGGATCTTTGTGATGGGAAAGAGATTCCGAAAATTATGGCAAGAATTGTATGTCTGGAAGTGTGGGGGGAGTTTCTCAAAGGCAGGAAGGATTTTGATTTTTGTCTGAACGTGGAAGATCCATGGGTGAAGGAAAATGAGGGAGTTTTTCGGTTTCAATGCCGCGAACATAGAATTGCCATTACGCCTGAGCCGAAAACTGCGTGTGAGGAAAAGATTGGAATTGATGAGCTGACGCAGATCTTTTTCGGCTATCAAACAGAGGAGCTTCTAAAAAAATATCCATATCTTGCGGAGGTTGTACCAGTGGGTCCAGTTTATATTTCAGAGGAGGTATAAATTATGAAAATAATGTTTATCGGAGCAGATCATGAAGTTACCGGAAGCTGTCATTATGTGGAAGCCTGCGGGAAAAGGTTTCTTGTGGATTATGGAATGGAGCAGGGATTGAACGTTTATGAAAACGCAGAACTTCCGGTGAGTCCGGGAAAGCTGGATTTCATTTTGCTGACCCATGCTCACATTGATCATTCCGGAATGATTCCTTTATTATACGCGAGAGGATTTCGAGGACAGATTTTTGCAACAAGTGCGACTACCGATCTATGTCAGATTATGCTTCGCGATAGTGCTCATATACAGGAATTTGAGGCAGAATGGAAAAACCGTAAGGCCAGACGGTCCGGAAAGCCGGAGGTCGTTCCGGTTTATACGATGAATGACGCCGTGAATGTTATGGAATATTTTGTGAAATGTTCCTACGATCAAAAAATTTCAGTGGCAGACGGAATTTCTGTCCGGTTCACAGATATTGGGCATTTACTGGGATCTTCCAGTATTGAGGTGTGGCTGGAAGAGGAAGATGTTCAAAAAAAATTGGTTTTTTCCGGTGATGTGGGAAATATAAATCAGCCTTTAATTAAAGATCCCAATTATACAAAACAGGCAGATTACGTCATTGTAGAATCTACTTACGGAGACCGTTTTCATGGAAAGAAACAAGATTATGTCAGTGAGCTGTCACGGGTAATTCAAGAAACCTTTGATCGGGGAGGGAATGTAGTTGTACCTTCGTTTGCCGTAGGAAGAACGCAGGAACTTCTATACTATATTCGACAGATCAAGGCAGAAAACAGAATTAAAAATCATGGAGATTTTAAAGTGATTGTGGACAGTCCTCTGGCGGTGGAGGCAACCAAAATTTTTAATCAGGATGTGGAAGAAACTTATGATGAAGAAGCGATGGAGTTGGTAAGACAGGGAATTAATCCGATCACATTTTCCAACCTTCAGCTATCGATAACTACAGAAGAATCCAAAGCAATTAATTTTGAACCGGGTCCGAAAGTTATTATTTCCGCATCCGGAATGTGTGAAGCTGGAAGAATTCGGCATCACTTAAAGCATAATCTTTGGAAATCCGAAAATACAATTGTGTTTGTGGGATATCAGGCATACGGGACGCTTGGAAGAGCTTTGGTGGAAGGCGTCAAGCAGGTCAGACTTTTTGGAGAAACCATTAAGGTTGAAGCGGATATTGTACGTCTGGAAGGATTGAGCGGTCATGCGGATAAAAATGGATTGTTAAAGTGGATACAACATTTTGAGAAAAAACCGGAACAGATTTTTGTAGTGCATGGAGAGGATGCAGTTTGCGAGTTGTTTTCAGAATGCTTGAGAGAACAGTATGATTTTTGTGCCAGAGCGCCATATAGCGGCGATGTATTTGATCTGGCGCTGGGGCAGTGGACGCAGTGGGGATCAAGAAAACTTGTGAAGAAGAAAAAGCCGCAGGCAAGCAGTGCATATGTCAGATTGAAATCAGCGGGAGATCGTCTGTTGTCTGTCATCGAGCATAACGAGGGCGGAACCAACAAGGATTTGGGGAAATTTGCAGATCAGATTTTGGCTCTCTGTGATAAATGGGAAAGATAGCGATGGAAGAAAGAAGACGAAAAACAGAAGAAGCAGTAAGGATTAATAAGTATTTAAGCCAGGCGGGAATATGCTCCAGAAGACAGGCGGACCGTTTAGTTCAGGAGCAGAGAGTGGCTGTTGACGGTGTGATTGCCGTCAGCGGAACCAAAGTATTCTGCGGTCAGACAGTTACGTTGGATGGAAAGCCGGTAAAGATTCAGAAAGATCTGATCTTTCTGGCTTTTCATAAGCCGAGAGGGATTGTTTGTACGGCGAGCAAGGCGGAGAAAGATAATATTATAGATTATATAGATTATCCTTTGAGAATTTATCCTGTAGGACGACTGGATAAAGATTCACAGGGGCTGATTTTGCTGACCAATGATGGAGAAGCCGCCAATCAAATCATGAAAGCGCGCAATTACCATGAAAAGGAATATGAAGTCACCGTTCACAAAAGAATTACCAATGAATTTTTGCAGAAGATGAGAGAACCGATGCATTTGGATGAGATCGGGGCGGTGACACGCAGATGTAAAGTAAAAAAAGAAGGACCCAATCAATTTCGGATTATTTTAACACAGGGGCTCAATCGACAAATCAGAAGAATGTGCGAAGCGCTTGGATATCGGGTTACAAAGCTGAAAAGAGTCCGGGTTATGAATATTCGATTGGGAGATTTAAAAGAGGGAACCTATCGAAACTTAACGCCGGGAGAACTTCGGGAGTTAAAAAAGGAGCTGGAATGTGAATAGTTTAGACCGAATGAAAGAATTAATACAGATATTAAATGAGGCTGGGCAGGCATATTATCAAGAAAATCGTGAGATCATCAGCAATTTAGAATATGATAAACTGTATGATGAGCTGTTGGAACTGGAAAAGGAGTCAAAGACGGTTCTGTCCAATAGCCCAACGATTCATGTGGGATATGAATTGATGACGGCGCTGGAGAAAGAGACACATCCGTCTTTGATGCTGTCTCTGGATAAAACGAAGGATGCAGGAGAATTGGGGACATGGCTTCAGGGGCATGACGGGCTTCTTTCGTGGAAACTGGATGGACTTACCATTGTGATGACCTATGAAAACGGAGAACTTCAAAAAGCCGTTACCAGAGGAAACGGAGAAGTCGGGGAGGTTGTCACAAATAATGCAAAGGTATTCGTTAATATTCCCAGAAAAATTTCTTATGAGGGAAGACTGGTGATCCGTGGAGAAGCGGTGATTCCGTATTCTGTTTTTTACAAAATGAATGAGGAGATTGAAGATGTAGATAGCCAGTATAAGAATCCAAGAAATCTGTGCAGCGGTTCTGTTCGTCAGTTGAACAATGAGATTACAGCAAAGAGAAATGTGCATTTTTACGGTTTCAGCATAGGTGATGTGGAGGGAGTGGAATTCCATAATTCGCTGGAGGAAAAAATTCTCTGGGCAAAGAATCTGGGATTCGACATGGCAGAGTATGTTCGGGTAGATGAGACCTCTGTTTTGGAAGCTGTGGAGCGATTTGCCGAAAAAATCGAAACCTTTGATTTGCCATCCGACGGGCTTGTTTTGACCTACGATGATATAGCTTACGGAAAGAGTCTCGGAAGGACCGCAAAATTTCCAAAAGATTCCATTGCTTTGAAGTGGGCAGATGAAACTGCAGTAACAAAACTTACAGACATTGAGTGGAGTCCGTCAAGGACGGGATTGATTAATCCTGTGGCAATTTTTGATCCGGTGGAATTGGAAGGCACCACGGTCAGCAGAGCAAGCCTTCACAATCTCAGTGTGATGGAAGAGTTAGAATTGGGAATCAATGATGAAATTAAGGTGTATAAAGCAAATATGATTATTCCGCAAGTGGCAGAGAATCTGACAAGGAGTGGAAAGATTGAGATTCCGGAGGTTTGTCCGGCATGCGGAGGCAAAACGGAGATGGCGGAAGATCACGGCATCAAAACGCTTGTCTGTCCCAATAGATTTTGCAGTGCGAAAAAGATAAAATCTTTTTCACATTTTGTATCGAGAGATGCCATGAATGTAGATGGATTGTCAGAAGCAACCTTGAAAAAAATGATTGATCGCGGATTGTTAAAGGAGCTTTATGATCTTTTTACATTAAAAGATCATAAAGAAGAAATTTTAGAGTTGGACGGATTTGGAGAGAAATCCTATGACAATTTAATTTGTGCCATTGAAGCTGCAAGGCAGGTGCCTTTGGCTAATTTTATCTATAGTCTTGGAATTCCAAATGTGGGGCTTTCCAATGCAAAGCTGATCTGCCGCCATTTTGAAGATGATTTTTCAAGGGTCCGAAAGGCAGAGGTGGAAGACTTTACTGCGATTGATCAGATTGGTCCTATGATTGGGGAGGCGATGGTATCCTATTTCAATACATCGCATCGACGGGAGATGTTAGATCGCTTGCTGACTTATATTCAGTTTGAGACAAAAGAAGAGGATGCAAAAGAGCAGATTTTAGAAGGAAAAACGTTTGTTGTCACGGGCTCGCTCAATCATTTTGAGAATCGCAAACAATTAAAAGACGAGATAGAACAGCTTGGAGGAAAAGTTACAGGTTCGGTTTCAAAGAAAACAGATTATCTAATTAATAATGATAAGGCTTCCACTTCATCAAAAAATAAAAAAGCAAAAGAACTGCAGATACCGATTTTGAGCGAAGAAGATTTCTTGGAGATGATCAAAAAATAAAGAATAGATTGCATAAAAAGAACAAGCATTTTATAATTTTCAGATAAGGAATGAACAGGAAAGGAGATTTGGCATATGCCGATTCGAATAGATAGCGATTTGCCTGCAAGGGCAATTTTAGAGGAAGAAAATGTTTTTGTTATGGATAAAGAAAGGGCATGTACGCAGGATATCCGTCCTCTGCGGATTGCAATACTAAATTTAATGCCCAACAAACTGGATACGGAGTTGCATTTGCTCCGCAGTCTCTCCAATACGCCTCTGCAGCTGGATATTACATTCTTACAAACAGAGTCCTATGTTCCAACCCATGTGCCGGAATCACATTTGCAAAAATTTTATCATTATTTTTCGGAAATTCGGGATAAAAAGTTCGATGGTTTGATTATCACAGGTGCTCCGGTAGAGTTAAAAGAATTTGAAGATGTAGATTATTGGGAGGAAGTCGCAGAAATTATGGAGTGGTCAAAGAAACATGTGACATCAACGCTTCATATTTGTTGGGCAGCGCAGGCGGGACTTTATTATCACTATGGAATTAAAAAGCACATTTTGGATAAAAAGGTTTCGGGGGTTTACCCGCATTATCCTTTACATAATAAGCTGCCGATTATTCGGGGATTTGACGATAAGTTCTTTGTGCCCCATTCTCGAAATACAGGGGTGGACGGAGATGCAATCCGTCAAAATAAAGAATTGATTATTGCGGCAGAGTCCGATGAGACGGGACCGTATATTATTTTAAATCAAAAAGGAAGTCAGATTTTTGTGACAGGTCATCCGGAATATGATGTCATGTCACTTCATCTGGAGTATATGAGAGATTTAAAAAGGGGATTAAATCCTGATCTTCCGAAAAACTATTATAAAGACGATGATCCCCGGAAAGGTCCGGTGAAATCGTGGAGATGCCATGCCAATGCAATGTATTATAATTGGCTTAATTACTACGTTTACCAAGTAACTCCGTACGAATTATAATAAACTTCTGAGCAAGGTGTATTTTGCCGGTGCGAAGTACCGGCGGCAGAAAGAAAGAGGAAAACAGATGATAAAATTAATTGCAACAGATATTGATGGTACATTGGTAGAAGACGGAACATTAAATTTGAATCCGGAATACTTTGATGTGATTCGTCAATTGAGAAGTAGAGGTGTCTTGGTGCTTGCGGCAAGCGGAAGACAGAGGGCAAGCATTGAAAAAGTATTTACACCGGTTTTAGAAGAAATGAGTTTTATTTCAGAAAACGGAACATGTATTTATTCCAAGGATTATCAATATGTAGATGAAATTCAGCCGGAGGTTGTAAAGGCTTATTTGGATGATGCCAGAAAATTTGCCGGCTGCGAGGTTGGAATCAATCAGGATAATATGGGATACTTTGAGAACCTTGGAATTTACCAGCATTTGGTGAACGATTATGGATATCGGGGAAAGCTTGTGGATAACATTTCAAAATATGCCCAAAATGTGTGCAAAATCAGTATCTTTCATCACAATAATGCAGAAAAAGCGGTGGGAAGGCAGTTTATTGAAAGCTGGAATCGCATTATGCATGTGACAGTGTCCGGAAAAATGTGGGTAGATTGTTCCAACAAAGGAGTGACCAAAGGGTCTGCACTGAAGCATTTTCAGGAACAATATGGAATTTCACCGGATGAAACGCTGGCATTTGGAGACAATATCAATGACATCGAGATGCTGCATCAGGCAAGCCACAGCTTTGCAGTGGCAAACGCAAGAGATGAGGTGAAAGAGGCAGCCAACTTCATGACAGCTTCCAACAAAGAGGACGGGGTTTTGCAGGTTTTAAAGGCGGTTCTGAGAGGTGAATTATGTTAAAAGCAGTGATTTTTGATATGGACGGAGTGATTGTAGATTCGGAGCCAAGTTATTTTTACGCTTCAAATGCCGTACTGAAAAAATATGGGAAGGTGTGGAAAAAGGAGCAATTTGAACAGTTCTTTGGAACATCGTCTTATCAAACGTGGAAGACAATTCTGGAGAGGACAGGGCTCACTCACTTGTCAGTAGAAGAATGCGTAAAAGAAATGGGACGGGAAAGACAAAAATTAATTGATCGAGAGGGATATCAGCCAATTGACGGAACCATTTCTTTGATGAAAGAACTGCACAAGAAAAATGTGAAAATGGCAATTGCATCTTCTTCCGGGAGAAAAGAAATTGAAAGAGTGACAGAAGCTATGGGGATTGGAAAATATTTTCAACATTTTGCATCGGGAGTCGATGAGTGTGAAAATGCAAAACCATTTCCGGATGTCTTTTTATTAGCGGCAGCGAGACTTTCCATTGAGCCGAAGGACTGTCTGGTGATTGAGGATTCTGACAATGGTGTGAAAGCCGCGAAACGGGCGGGGATGCAGGTCATAGGTTTTCAGAATTTAGAGTTTGGAAATCAAAAGTTAACAGAAGCAGATTATATTGTAAATACTATGAGAGATATTGATTTTAACTTGTGCAAAAAGATAGCGCAGTTACAAAATCAGAGGATGGAAGATCATGACATATAAAGAATCTGTGAAATATTTGCACCATGTCGCAGGATTCGGCAAAAAAACACCGCCGGATCGTATAAAATATTTTTTGAGCTGTCTCGGAAATCCTCAGGAGCATTTAAAATTTATTCATGTTGCAGGGACTAATGGGAAAGGGTCTGTTTGTGGCTTTTTGGAAGCTGTTTTGGAGGCTCATAATGTACATACGGGCATCTTTACCTCTCCGCACCTGCTTCGGATCAATGAGAGAATTCATGTAAATGGGAAAGATGTTTCGGATGAGGTCTTTGCGAGAGCATGCAGTCAGGTGAAACAAGTGGTTGACAGGGCAGCAAAAGGCGGAGCAGAATCTCCATCTTTTTTTGAAATTTTATTTTTTATGGCGCTGCTGATTTTTCGGGAAGAGCAGCTGGACGTCTGCGTGATGGAAACCGGAATGGGAGGAAGATATGATGCTACCAATGTGATTGTTCCGGAAGTCAGCATTATTACATCCATTAGTTATGACCATATGGAGTTTCTGGGGAATACACTTGGCGAAATTGCGGCGCACAAAGCAGGGATTATCAAAGATCATGTACCGGTCATAAGCGCGAGTCAGGTACCGGAGGTGCAAACTGTTCTCAGAGCAGAGGCAAAGGCGCATGGCGCCTGTTTTCAGTGTGTTTCTGAAGATAATCTTAATTTTCAAGAAAAACATGGAAAATATATTGATTTTTTAAATGCCAGTGCGTATGATAAGAAGAGGAATGTGAGAAGAAATATTGCCGGAGATTTCCAGAAAGAGAATGTTGCATTGGCGATCCATGCTGCACGGCTTGTTTATCCGGAAATCGGGGATGGGCAGATTTATCAGGCATTGAGAAAGGTAAAGATTTCGGGACGGATGGAAGAAATTGCGCCCGGAATTGTAATTGATGTTGCACATAATGTTCAGGGAATCGAAGCTTTTGTAAAAACAGCTGAAAAGTATTTTCCCGGAAAGAAAAGAATTTTATTTGCAGCATCTCATAAACATGAAGAAGAGTACATGAAAAGCATTCTGAAAAAGCTCCCGGGAATTATACAGTTTGATACGGTATCCATTCGGGGGAGAAGGATTGATCCATATGAGTTTGAGAGTGTTTTTCGGCAGATGATAGATCGTTCAGGTAAAGAAGATGTCTGTTTTGTTGTAGGATCTTTTTATCTGGCAGGGATGGCGAAAGAATTGATAAGTCAGGAGGAAGAAGATGTTAGATTTTAACGAAGAATTGGAGAAATTTCAGCCGTGTGCGGATTTGGAAGAAGCAGAAGAGAATATTTACGGATCGGAATTAGAAGAAATCAGAAAGAATAAAACGGAACTTTATAAAGCCAATCAAATGATTAAAAAATATAATCAGGCATTAAATTATGCCAAACAGGGAAATGATGATCTGGCAATGCTGCAGCTGAAGAATGTTGTGGCAGCAATTCCGAACTTTGTGGATGCATATCTTTTGATGGCTTTGTTATCCATAAAAGGAGATAATCTGGAAGCTGCCCGCAGCTTTTTGGATACCATTTTAACAATTGATCCGGAAAATGAATCTGCAAAGGAATATAAGAAGGAATTTGATTTTCCTCAGGAGACGGAAGCGCCGGCAGAAAACGATGAAGCAGAGAAAAAGAAAAAAGAGAAAAAACCGGCAAAACAGGTTTCTGAGACTCCGAAAAAGAAATCAGGAAATCCTTTTCACGTTTCTTCCATCCAGGAAAATACTTCCGGAAAAGGACCGATGTTTTATATGGTTACCGGAATTGTCATCGGCGTCATTGTCGCTGCTGTGCTGATCTATCCTACGGTTCGCGCAAGTTTTAATCACAAAAACTCTTCTCAGGTGGAGGATTATAAAGAACAGATTTTGGCGAAAGATACTCAGTTAAAATCCAATGAGAAAAAAATTAAGGAAGCACAGGCCGCTCAGAAAAAAGCGGAAGATGAGTTGGAAGAATATGTGGGAACCAGCAAAAAAGACGGTATTTATGATCTTTTGTTAAAGGCTCTTCAGGAATACAGTGATCGAAATTATACGGAATCTGCGGTGGCTTTGCTGGATATTGATCGGGATAAGCTGACAACAAAGAACATGAAAAGTATTTATGATGACCTGAAGACAAAAGTGTATCCAAATGCCCGTTCCGGATTATACACCAAAGGAAAGAGCGCTTATTACGCTAAAGATTACAAAACTGCAATTTCCTATTTGAAGAAAGCAATTGAAGTCAGCGATACAGATGTCTATGCATATAATTTCCTTGCGCAGTCTTATGAGGCTTCCGGAGATGAAAAGAATGCAAAGAAAACGTATGAGACAATTATTAAAAAGTTCCCATCTACCAGTAGCGCAAGAACTGCACAAAGCAAGATTGACGCGATGGGAGAAAAAACTGCAAAAAATTTATAAACGAATCGGAACGAAGACCGGTGTAAACGGTTTTTGTTTCAGAAAATATTACGATACAAAAGATAAAAGAAGGAAGATGGAAAGCCGCCGTCTTCCTCTCTTTTATCTTTTTTTAATAGCGA
>CAJMHU010000050.1 GCA_905213305.1 uncultured Anaerostipes sp. | reverse complement strand
GGTGGTGTGAGAGGTCGAAATTTCTCGCCTAAGAGGAATTTCTCCTACTCGATTGGTGAACCGGTATTTAAAAACCGTTGTTCTAAAGCGGAAGTAAGCTCTTCCGGAAGGTCGCATGCTACGAAGCCGTTGGTAGAGACGGTCATTCCGTCTTCTACCATCATTACAGCTTCAGTAGCTGTCATAATTTTTACTTTGGACATATTTTTATTCCTCCTGCGTATGTAAAATTAGAAATCAGTTAAATTTGCTTTCCGTTTTTCTAAGAATGCAGTCATTCCCTCTTTTTTATCATCAGTAGAGAAAGAAAGTCCAAATAAATCAGCCTCTAAAGTCAAACCGCTTGCAAGATCTGTTTCTGTTCCTGTATTGATGGCTTCTTTTGCAAGAGAAATTGCATAGCTTCCTTTGGACATGATTTTTTCTGCCATTGCTTTGCAGGTATCCATAAGCTCTGCCTGTGGTACTACCTTATTTGCAAGACCGATTCTGTAAGCTTCCTGTGCATCAATCATATCACAGGTAAAGATTAATTCCTTTGCCCGACCTTTTCCAACCAAACGAGGGAGACGCTGTGTTCCGCCAAATCCCGGAAGAATTCCAAGACCGGTTTCCGGCTGACCGAATTTTGCATTGTCAGAAGCAATGCGAATGTCACATGCCATGGAGATTTCACATCCGCCGCCCAAAGCAAATCCGTTTACAGCAGCAATGGTAACCTGAGGCATTGTTTCTAATTTTAAAAATGCTTCTTTTGCAAGCATTCCCATTTTTCTTCCCTCGGCAGGTGTTGCATTTACCATTTCTGAAATATCGGCTCCCGCAACAAACGCTTTCTGGCCGGATCCTGTTAAGATGACAACACGGATGTCTTTTCTTTCAGAAATTTCGGAAAAGCACTGATCCAGTTCAGCCAGTGTCTCGCTATTTAAGGCATTTAAAGATTTTGGACGGTTGATTGTTACAACAGCAATCTCATTTTCGACTTCCATTAATAAATTGTTCATAATAACTCCTCCTTAGATTTAGAACGTTAAAATATAATTATGAGCCGCACGCACTTTTTTAAACACGAATAATTAGCGTGCGAATAACTTGATAGGTTTAATATAATATATCGTTATTAATTTGTCAATATTATTTGGTAAATTTATATACTTTCTATAAATCCGACGGAAAAATTTGTAAAATCTAAATAAAAATTTGAAAAGTGTATTGACAAAATATAACAAAAGTCATATAATTAGCATACAAACTATTAGTACACGAGGAGTTGGGATGGTGCAGGATTCTGACTTTTTCGGAGGAGGAGCCAATAAAAAAGAAGAAGGTAAAGGAGATTGTGTTATGAATTTTGAATTAACAGAGCAGCAGGCAGCCATTCAGGAAACCGCGAGAAATTTTGCAAGAGAAGAGTTACTTCCGGGGGTTTTAGAAAGAGATGCGAACAGTGAATTTCCGGTAGAACAGTTTCATAAGATGGGAGAACTGGGGGTGATTGGTCTTCCATATCCAACAGAAGTCGGAGGACAGGGAGGAGATTATCTTTCTTATGTATTAGCGGTGGAAGAAATTTCCAAAGTTGATGCTTCCATGGGAATCGGATACTCCGTTGTAACTTCTCTTTACGGTGGAAGCATTATGAATTCTACTGCGCCAGTGGAAAAGAAACGGGAATTCTTGGAAGAAGTGTTGGCGGGAAAATGTTTCGGTTCCTTTGGACTGACAGAGCCAAATGCAGGTTCAGATGCCGGCGGATGTGTCACCGTTGCTGAAAAAGATGGCGATGAATATGTGTTAAACGGATTAAAATGCTTTAATACGAATGGACCTCTGGCAGATTATACCGCAATTTATGCGTTGACAGAGCCGGAGAAAAAGGCAAAGGGATTATCTTGCTTTGTTGTAAAAAAGGGAACCCCTGGATTCAGTGTTGGAAAAATTGAGGATAAAATGGGAATTCGCTCTGCACAGGTGTCTGAGATGATTCTTGAAAATGTCAGAATTCCGGCAGAGAATATGATTGTAGATTCCGGACAGGGATTTAAACTGGCGATGAAAACCTTAGACGGAGGCAGGATTGGCGTTGCAGCACAGGGCTTGGGCATTGCAGAGGGAGCTTTTGAAATTGCAAAAGAATACTTAAAGACAAGAGAGCAGTTCGGAAAACCATTGTATCGAAATCAATATCTTGCATTTAAAATGGCAGAATTGGAAATGGAAATTGAGGCAGCAAAATGGATGCTTTATAAAGCAGCAACAGACAAACAAGAGGGAAGACCATATTCTCTTCCGGCTGCAAAAGCAAAATATCTTTGTACGGAAGCAGCAATGCATGTAACAACAGAAGCGGTTCAGATGCTCGGAGGAAACGGTTATATGAAAGAGTATCATGTAGAACGAATGATGCGTGACGCTAAAATTACACAGATCTATGAAGGAACCAATGAAATTCAGAAATTGATCGTGAGTGGAGCACTGTTCCGTTAAGCCCAAATGGTAATTCCTTTTCAGAGAACTGTCGAATCGCAGAATAAAACGATTCGGCAGTTCTTTTATTGTGATAGCGATAAGCCAAGGTCCGGACTTGCCCGAGACCCTGGCAATCGCATATAATCCCGGAATGTGCCTTTTGGCAATTCCGGTGATTTTGATCGAATATTCTTGACAATTAGGAGAAAGAACAGTAAACTAATCCGTATGTAGTATACGAAGTATTTAAGGAGAGAAGTATTGGAACTAACACAATGTATTAATTATTTATTGACAACTGCACAGCACAAAGTCTTTCAGGAGATGAGTACAAGATTAGATCCATTTGATGTAACGCCGGTACAGTACGGAGTGATGTATTGTCTCTGGGAGGGTGGAAAGAACAAGCCGAAAGAGATTGCCGCAGAGCTTCAATTAGAAAACTCTACGATTTCCGGAGTCCTGGAACGTATGGAGAAAAAAGGACTCATCGAGCGTCAGGTAAGCAAAGAGGACCGCAGATTTATTGAGGTTGTGCTGACGGATAAGGGGGAAGCTCTTCGAGAGCCGATTCTTGGTACTGTAGAAGATGTGAATAGGGATGTCATGTCTGTGATACCGGAGAAAGAGCGGGAAGAATTAAAGGATGCACTTCGTATTTTGGCAGGAATCAGGGAATAAAATAAAAAATGTGCAGATGAGGGGATGTGTGTCAGGAATGACGGATGCATCTCCTCTTTTATGATATAGGAAAGTTTTCACTTTCCTATATCATAAAATGCTCCGCGCAAAGCGGAGCAAGTCTCTCAAGGATTGAGCGATTCAGGGAACTTAAGGTGGACTTGAGCGCTTTGTTCCAGAGAAATTTCCTTGAAAAAGGGGGAATGTAAGAGGTATACTTAAAGCAGAAAGATCAGGAAAAGCAGGTGTCTATATGAAAGTTACAATTCGTCAAATTGCGGAGGCGTCCGGAGTATCGAGGGGTACTGTGGATCGGGTTTTGAATAATCGGGGAAAGGTACGCCCGGAAGTAGAAAAACGTGTTCGGAGAATTGCAGATGAATTAGGGTACAAACCTAATCTTTTGGGGCGTGCATTAATTAAAATGAAAGAAGATATTAAGATTGGCGCTATTATTCAGAATACGGGAACTCCGTTTTATAAAACAGTCACAAAGGGAATTGCCAAAGCCAAAGAAGAAGTGGAGAATTTTGGAGGCACTGTTTATATTCATCTGGTGGATTATGGGAATGTAGATCAGATGATTTATGCTATGAGAGAGTTCCGAAATCATGGGATAAAGGGGTTGGCGTTGATGCCCATTGATGATGACAGAGTCCGGGAAGAAATCAATCGGATGTCCAAGGAAGATCAAATTGCCATTGTTACTTTAAATGCAGATATTACAAATACAGATCGAATTTGTTTTGTGGGGCAAAATGCCTTTCAAAGCGGCAAGACGGCAGCCGGACTGATGTGCGACTTGTTTGGCGGCAAACCGAGAGAAGTAGCAGTAATTTCAGGAATTAAGAGTAATACATCTCTGAGCCGGAGAGTCCAGGGATTTTGTCAGGAGATGCAGCTTTTGTCTCCCGAGACGATATTATTGGATACAGAGTATTGTATGGAAAAAGATGAAATATCGGAACAAATTATGATGCGAATATTAAAAAAGCATGAAAATTTAGACGGAATCTATATAACCAGTCACGGAGAGAAAGGGATTTGCGATGGAATTCAAAAAATGGGAAGACAGGGACAATCCAAAATTATTGCCTGTGACCTTTCTGATCAGAATTACCAGTTATTGAGGAGCGGACAGTTAAAGATTGCCATCGGACAGGATGGCGTTTTTCAAGGGTATGAATCTGTGATGGTATTGTATCGTTTACTTTTTAATAATGAACCTCCGATACAGGAATATTTGTTTACCGACATTGTTATTAAAACAAAGTATAATCTTTAAAGGCAGCAGATTTGGCTGCCTTTTGTGCAAAATATACAAAAATGAAAAGGAAAGATTAGGAAATTTGCCGGTTGTGTGTTCGAGCACATGATGATATAATACAAAACATAAAGAATGTGCTCGAACACACAACAAATAGAAAAGGAGATTTTATTATGGTAAAAGTAGGAATTATCGGAGCAGGAAGAATTGGGCAAGTACATATGAACAGTATTGTTACAAGAGTACCAAATGCACAAATCAAAGCAGTGGCAGATCCGTTTTTAAGTGCAGATGCAGATCGGAAAGCAAAAGAATGTGGAGCAGAATATACAACAAAGGACTATCGGGAAGTTCTTGCGGATCCGGGAATTGATGCGGTGATTATTTGTTCTTCCACCGATACACATTCTCCAATTTCCATTGAGGCAATCAAGGCAGGAAAACATGTTTTTTGTGAGAAACCAATTGATCACGATGTGGAAAAAATTAAAGAAGTCATTGAGTCATTAAAAGGGACCGGATTAAAATATCAAGTAGGATTTAACCGTCGTTTTGACCATAACTTTGAAGCTGTTCAGAAAGCGGTAGCCGACGGGAAAGTAGGAAACCCTCATATCATTAAAATTACATCCAGAGATCCGGAACCGCCGAGTATTGATTATGTGAAAGTGTCTGGAGGAATGTTTCTTGATATGACAATCCATGATTTCGATATGGTACGTTTCCTGGCAGGCTGTGATGCAGAGGAAGTCTATGTACAGGCGGCAACTTTGGTTGATCCTGAAATAGGAGAAGCAGGGGATGTTGACACTGCAATTATCACATTGAAAATGGAAAATGGAGCGCTGGCAGTCATTGACAACTCTAGAAAAGCAGCTTATGGATATGATCAGAGAGCAGAAGTCTTTGGTTCTGAGGGAATGGTAGAGATGAAAAATGATTCCGATTCTACTGCGGTAATCAGCAATGCAGAAGGAGTTACAGGAGAAAAACCACAGTTCTTTTTCTTACAGAGATATATGGATGCTTATGGAAAGGAAATGGTACAATTTATTGATGCCATCGAACATAATACGGAAACACCGCTGGGCGTAGAAGATGGATTAAAACCGGTGTTAATGGGATTGGCAGCGAAAAAATCATTAGAAGAAGGAAGAGTTGTAAAAATTTCTGAAATTGAGTTTTAGGAAAAGAGACAAAATAAAATGCTGTCTGGATATATAAAAGGAGAATAGAATGGAGAAAATGACAGGAGAAGTGGAAGGGGAACAGATGAAGCCCCTGTCGTGGAGAACGAGAATATCCTATGGATTGGGAGATACAGCTTGTAATGTTGTATATGGCATGATCGGAAGTCTTTTAACAATTTTTTATACAGATTATGTGGGAATTCATCCGGCGGCAATCGGTATGATTATGTTAATATCCAGGGTATTCGATGGATGTTCTGATGTAATCATGGGATTTGTTGTAAATAAAACCCGTTCCAAATGGGGACAGTCAAGGCCATGGATTTTGTGGATGGCAATTCCTTATGCGATTTCTGCGATCTTATTATTTACGGTGCCCAATACCGTAGAAAACCTGCAATTAATTTACATTTTTGTAACCTATAACTTTACGGCAACAATTTGTTATACTGCGCTAAATCTTCCATATGGAAGCTTGTCTGCAATGATGACCCGTTCATCAAAGGAAAGAGATATGCTAAGTATTGTGCGAATGGCATTGTCACCAATTGGCCGCATTATGGCAGTAACATTCACAACGCCGCTGGTAAAAATATTTGGAGATGATCAGGCAGCATGGGCAAAGACAATGGCAATCTGGGCAGTTCTGGCGTTTATCATGCTGATCATCTGTTTTAAGAACTGTGAGGAAAAGGTTGTAATCAAGGCAAAAGAGAAAGTAAAGAAAGTCCCCCTGGGAAGAACTGTGAAAGCTCTGGTGACAAATCAGTATTTTTGGGCAGTGCTAATTCTTTGGATGATGCAAAATGTCATTACAAGTATTACAGGAACCATATTGCCATATTACTGCAAATATATTCTGGGGAATGATACATGGATGTACAGTGTTTTATATTTGGTGGAAACTCTGGTGCTGATCGGAGCGACCATGTGCAGTCCGGTTCTGCTGCGGCATTTTGGAAAAAGAAATATGTCGTTGATTGGCTGTGTGGGCTGTTTGATCGGACAATTTGTGTTTTTGATTCAGCCGGCAAATTTCTACTGGCTGTTGGCTTGCTGTATTATTCGAGGTATCTGCTTTGCACCATTAAATTCTGTTATTTTCGGAATGCTGGGCGATGTTGTAGAATTCGGGCAGTGGAAGACACATTTAAGACAGGAAAGCTTTATTTTTGCTATTGGTTCTGTAGGAACAAAAATCGGAAACGGAGTGACTGCAGCGGTGCTGACACAGCTTTTGGCAGCTGGAGGATATGTAAGCAAAGCGGGAGCCGTAACTCAGCCGCAGTCAGCCATTGATATGATTATGAATATTTATAAAGTGGGGCCGATGATTGTATGGATCTCTGTGATTGTTGTTTTGGTTTTGTACCGACTGGATAAAAAATATGACAGGATTATGCAGGATCTATCAAAGAGAGAGGCAAACGGAGAACTATAAAAGAAGTGTGCTCGAGCACAAAAAGGAGAAGAAATATGTTAAAAAAAGATAAAGTAAAATTAGGAATTGCACCAATTGCGTGGACCAATGATGATCTTCCGGACCTGGGAGCGGAAAATACCTTTGAGCAGTGTGTCAGTGAAATGGCATTGGCTGGATTTACGGGCTCCGAGGTGGGAAACAAATATCCCAAAGACCCGGCGGAGTTAAAAAAGGCATTGGATCTTCGGGGGATAGAGATTTGCAATCAATGGTTTTCCTCTTTTCTAATTACAAAACCACTAAAGGAAGTCGAACAGGAATTCCGGAGTCAGCTGGAATATCTAAAAGCGATGGGAGCAAAGATTATCGGAGCTTCCGAACAAAGCTACAGCGTACAGGGACAGCAGAACACACCGATTTTCGGGCACAAATATGTGATGAATGATGAAGAGTGGAAGAGATTTTGTGACGGAATGAATGCTCTTGGGAAAATTGCCAAGGAAGAATACGGGATTTCTTTAACCTTCCATCACCATATGGGAACAGTAGTGCAGAATCCGGATGAAGTAGAACGGATGATGGAACATACAGATCCGGAGTATGTAAGTCTGCTGTTTGACACCGGACATTTTGCATACTGCGGGGCAGATCCGCTGGAAATGGTGAAAAAATATATCAACCGAATCAAGCATGTCCATTTAAAAGACCTTCGTTCAGAAGTTGTGGAGAAGGTAAAAAAAGAGGAACTAAGCTTTTTGGACGGTGTCCGACTGGGAACCTTTACGGTTCCGGGGGATGGATGTATTGATTTTGACCCGATTTTCAAAGTGTTGGAAGATCATGATTATGAGGGATATATGCTGGTGGAAGCAGAGCAGGATCCGGCGAAAGCCAATCCGCTGGAATATGCAATGAAAGCCCGGGCATTTATCAGAGAAAAAACAGGACTGTAATAGCTTTCTATCATTGGAACGCTTTATTGTTCAATAAAGAAAAAAGATCAAACCGATTGCTGTACTTTTGGTATATGCAATCGGTTTTTGTGATAGCGATGAGCCAAAGACCGGGCTTACTCAATTAAATATTTTGGGAACACACAATCGAAATATCAGTTGTTTTCGTTTGAGTGTCCGGCAATTTTTTCTTTTGCAAATAGTTTTTTAGGTATAGCAGCGGCAATAATGCTGTTTTGTTTTGTAAATGTGCGAGAGCGCGTGGTAGTAAAAGATGATGCGGCAGGAGAACAGATTCCGTTGTCAAAAGCAATTCCGGCGCTTTTCTGTAATAAATATTTTATCCTTTTGTTTTTATTTTTTGTGGCGTTTGCAATGTATCAGACGTTTGCCGGGACAATGGCAACATATTATTGTAAATGGATTGTGGGAGATACAACCATTGTCGGAAATGTAAATACAGCGTGTTATGGAATTACAATTTTGGCAACCCTGCTGTTGGGAAAAGCTATGCATCTGATGAGTAAGAGAAACTGGTGTATGCTTGGCGCATGTTTTATTATTGCGGGTTCCTTAATTCTTTTGATCAATCCGAAAAGTGTTGCGTTGGTGACATTCGGAGGATTGCTTCGGGGAATCGGGATGACGCCGATTCTCGGAATGATTTTTACAATGATCGCAGATTCCATAGAATATGGACAGTGGAAGACAGGACTGAGAACTGCAGGTGCCATTCAATCTGCGACGACTTCCGGTCAAAAGTTCGGACAGGGAATCGGATCGGCGCTCATTGGCTTTATTATGGAAGCCAATGCCTACAATGGAAATGCTTCTGTGCAGAGCGCACATACGTTAGAAACAATCTCAAATTTGTTTATTTATGGAGTAACCATTCTCGGAATTCTTATGATTGTGATCTTGCTTTTTTATCACCTAGATAAAGAATATCCTAAGCTTATCAGAGAATTGTTGGACCGAGAGGCGAAGGTAATGCTGAAGACAGAAGAAAAATAGAAGAAACCGAAAAGACAGTTTCGGCAGCAAGAAAACCTGACAAAGGGATCCGGTGGAAGCAAACACTGGATTCTTTGTTAGGTTTTGCTGTGTTTAAAACCATTAAAATTCAATATTGCGAAATTGAGTTGGCGTCATTTTTTCTTTTTTACGAAAGGCCCTTGCAAAATGAGAAGCGCTGTGAAAACCACAGAGAACGGAGATCTCATCAATTGAATCGGAAGTGGACCATAACATCTGTTTTGCCTGACGGAGACGGAAAGATAACAAATACTCGTGGGGCGTACATTCCATGTACTTTCGGAAGATACGTATAAAGTGAGAAACGCTTAATCCGCAGAGGGAAGAAAGGTGTTCTAAACTTAGCTCCTCTCCATAGTGATTTCGGATATACGAAAGGACTGGCTCCAAAGACGGATGTCCGGCCGGATGGGCAGAGGAAGACGGTGCGGCAAGACTGCACAAAATTCTTGTGATATTTAATGAGATTTGATGTTCATGAATCACAGTAGAACTGGCACCGGAAATTACAGCCTGAAAATAAGTTTTTAATGGCGGGATATGTTCTCCGGAAAATAAGATTCCGTTTTTGTCAAACAGATAATCCGCATTAAAATCAATCTCCGTTTTTCCCGCCATCCCCTTATAATAAACATTTACCGAATGCGAGGGATTATAATACGCAGTGGCATTGATATCATTCGCCAGATAGTCATAATGCGTGCCATCGGCATATACATCCGAATTAAATATAGTGTGATAGCGGGCATCCGGATTGGCTTTCAATGTATATTTTACTCCGATTGAATTATTTTCATCGAATGCATAGTTCACACCTGCGATATTGGTAAATGCCTGTTGATTCGTTTTAGCGAACTGATAATTGTCCTGATGCCAAAGCGTATCAACATGCACATCTTGAGTAAACCGGCTTTCGTCAAACCCTTCACTTTTTCTATAATACACGGTGCCGAACACATCCAATTTATCACGCCGGTAATTCCAGTTCAACTGTTCCACGAAACCGGCATACTCCCACTGATTATAACCGGAACGCACATCAAATCCAAATCCTTCCCCTTTTATGGGGCGGGTAGTAATCTTCACCACTGCTTTCACAGACGCATCATATCTTGCACCGGGGCTGGTAATCAGTTCTACATTCTTAATATCTTCTGACTTCAGCTGGTCCAGTTCCGACAAATCACGCAGCAATCTTCCATTCACATAGATTATCGGGCTCCCTTTTCCAAATACCTCATACGCATCATTTTTCTTCTGAAGTCCCGGTATATGCTTCAACACATCCTCCGCCGTACCCATTTTGCTAAGTACTGTTCCTTGCACATGGGTCTGCAACCCTTCAGCAGTAAGTTTATATGACGGGCGATTCCCCTTTACCACGACTTCCCCCAACAGATTAACATCTTCATACATCACAATCGTTACCGGAAACTGAGCATAGGCTTTTGTCACCGGAATAAAGCCAAGACAAGAAATTCTGAGTATATTATTACCGCTTGTTTGGTCTATGCTGAAAATTCCTTGTTCATTGCTAATTGTACCTTGCACAAAAGATGAATCTTTGGAAGATAGCAATACCACATTAGCAAAACTGACAGGATTTCCTTTTTCATCAACTAATAAGCCGGAAACACTCTGTGCGTCAATAACAATAGAATTTAATAATAATCCGAGCAATAAAATCAGTGTCCTCATATATTCTATACTTTTTAATTATTCGTGCCTATTTCGTCATTTTTACACAAATATATAATCATTATTATTTATCAAAACAACATTTATGCAAGCGATAGAGATTATTTTCATCCACAATACTCCCATGCACTATTTGTTCCATGTCCTATATCTAATAAATGCATAATTATTATTAACAACATGAATTCCATAATTCATTCTTTCTATTTATTACAATATGATATAGAAGAAGTAAATGACCGTCCTTCATAAACAGGTTTCAATCTGCAATTCTTCATTACACACACCGCATGAAGTTTGCAATTTCTGCAATCAGTCAAATCCTCCAAAGTCAAATTTCCCCTAAAAATATTCCATTTAGAAGATTTCCAAATCACATCCAAATTTTGATCTATTAAATTCCCCATTTTATATTCAGGATTATCAATTCCATAAATACAAGGATACACATTAAAATTCTCATCAATGGC